>CALUXL010000155.1 GCA_944324735.1 uncultured Elusimicrobiales bacterium | reverse complement strand
TTCCTTCCCGTTATTTTGACGTAGGCATTGCCGAAGAGCACGCCGCTACCTTTGCGGCGGGTATGGCCGCCTGCGGGTTAAAACCGGTGTACGCGCTGTACTCTTCTTTTGCGCAGCGTTGTTACGACCAAATTTTGCACGACGTGGCTTTGCAAAAACTGCCCGTTGTTTTCGCGCTGGACCGCGCCGGCATTGTGGGCGAAGACGGCCCCACCCACCACGGCGTGTTTGATTTAAGCTTCCTGCGCACCGTGCCTGATTTAATTATCTCCGCCCCGGCGGACGAAAATGAACTGCAACACCTGCTTAAAACCGGGTTAGACGCAGGCCTTCCCTTTGTGCTTCGCTATCCGCGCGGGGCCGGTTTTGGCGTGGAAATGGACGCCAAACCCAAACGCCTGGAAATTGGCAAAGGTGTATGGCTTAAACCGGGTAAAGATGTTACCATTGCCGCCATTGGCAACCGGGTACACCCCGCCTTAAAAGCGGCCTAATTGGTGGAAGAAAAAGGCGTACGCTGCGGGGTCATCAATATGCGCTTTGTAAAACCGTTGGATACGGCCATACTGGATGAAGCCCTCAAGATATCCCCCCGCCTGGTAACGGTGGAGGACAACAGCCTGGTAGGAGGTTTTGGCTCTGCCGTGGCCGAATACACGGCCGACAAACAAACCGCCTGCAAGCTGCTGCGTTTAGGCATACCGGACGAATTTGTAGAACACGGCAAATCGGCCCAATTGTATGAACAATTAAACTTAAATGCCGAAAAAATTGCCGAACAGATTTTAAATTGGAAGTAAGCGAGGTTTCTTTATGAGCGTACAAGATATAGAACACGAACATTCTTATATTAAAGCATATGAAGACATTCAGCTTTTAAAGCAAGATGTTATGCGCCCCGTGCGTATGGAACTGGAAGTAATGAAGCCGGAATTATACTTAAAACACCATAAAATTGAAGAAACCATCGTATGTTTCGGCAGTGCCCGCGTGCGTGAAGAAGAAGAAGCCAAAGCCAAAGTAAAAGCGGCCCAAGAAGCCTTAGCCAAAAACCCGCAGGATAAAAACCTGCAAAACCGCTTGTATGAAGCCGAAGGATTACTGAAACTTTCCAAATATTATGATGCGGCCCGCCAGTTTGCCAATATTGTAATTGAAAAAGCGGGCGACCGATTTGCCGTAGTAACCGGCGGCGGCCCCGGATTAATGGAAGCGGCCAACCGCGGTGCTTACGAAAAAAACGGCAAAAGCATTGGCTTTAACATCACCCTCCCGCACGAACAGAAACCCAATCCCTATATCACCAAAGACTTGGCGTTTTTGTTCCATTACTTTGCCATCCGCAAATTGCATTTGGTTATACGTTCCAAAGCGTTTGTGGTATTCCCGGGCGGGTTTGGCACGTTTGATGAATTGTTTGAAATTCTCACCTTGGTAAAAACCGGCAAAAAGCAGGAAATTCCGATAGTGCTGGTAGGTAAAGAATTTTGGAACACGGTAGTAAATATACCGGGCCTGGCGTCTTACGGGGTCATCTCCCCCGAGGAAGCCGAATCCTGCGAGATTGTGGAAACCCCGCAGGAAGCTTGGGACATTATTGCCAAGTTTTACAATCTAAAATAGTATCCACCACACAAGAACCCCCGCTTAACGGCGGGGGTTCTTTTTTATATCTACGGGAACGGAAACTCTGTTCTTTTAAAATGCAGTGTTTCCTATTATTTTCAGGTTCCTTGTTTGTATTTATTATCCTTATATCCATAAATACCCCCGCCGCAGAGGGAGGCACTACATATAAAAAACCCCGGGCTTAAACCCGGGGTTTTTGTTGGTTACGTAAATTATTTCTTTTTAGCAGTCTTTTTAGCTACTTTTTTAGCAGGAGCTTTTTTAACTGCCGCTTTTTTTACAGTCACTTTTTTAGCAGGCGCTTTTTTGGCGCAGGCTTTTTTAGCGCAAGTTTTTTTAGCGCAGGCCTTTTTAGCGGCTGTTTTCTTAACGGCAGCTTTTTTAACGGCTGCCGCTTTTACCGCCGTTTTTTTAGCGCAAGCTTTTTTGGCACAGGCCTTTTTAGCACACGGTTTTTTTACGGCAGCTTTTTTAACGGCTACTTTTTTAGCCGGTTTTTTGGCAGCGGCTTTTTTTACTGTTTTTTTAACGGCCATTTTACTCTCCTAAGACAATTAGTTTTAACCTCATAAAAATAATAGCACAAATTATTTTAAAATGCAACAAAATCACCGTCGTAAAATAATTTTTTTAAAAAAGCAAGTGCTTATTTTTATTTCGTTTTACCGTCTGAGGCTTGACTTTCCGTCGGAGATTTTCTAGCCACTACCAGCACCTCATACAAACCTCTGCGCCCGCACAAAGCAGAAAATAAAATTTCTTTATGCGTGTTTTTATACACACTTACAATCATAAACGCACACAACACAGCCGTCCACGGGTGCGTAACCGTTACGCTAAATCCGCGCGCGGTTCCCTGCACAATGGCAAACAACACGCACAAGCTGTAAAACCAATTAAACCAATAAAATAATTTTAAAATTGCTTCCTCGCTTCTTACTTTAAAAGCGCGCACCATTAACGGCAAAATGGCCGTCTTTCCCAAAGCAAACAGGATACCCAGCGCTGCCCCCAGCCAATAATCCCCATTAAAAATCTGCCCCGCCCCGGGGGCTACCATATTTAAAATAAGCGCTATAAAACCGTTCATTTTTATTCCTCCAGCAAAGTGCGCGCCGTTTCCACCTTGGATTTATGCGGCACGTTTAAACCACATTTTTGTTGCAGTATTCCTGCAAATAAAGAAAATTCTTTTTCACTCCCCCTTTTTAATTCCAGCTCCACTTCCTTTAGCGGTTGCTGGCGGTGGGAGCAGGATAAAAGGCAGTCGTCCAGCGCCAGTTCATACAAACTGTCACCCAAAGACAGGTTATATATTTGGCGGTGGTTGGTAATAGTAAACATTATATTTATTCCCTGTAAAGGAAGATCTAACCACGTGCCTTGTTGCTCCAGCGTTTGGATTGCCTGCCCCACATTTTGGGCTTGGGGCAAAGGTAATGTTTCTTCCTGCCGTACGGCTTTGCCGTTTACCATTTGGGTTTGCGTTTTTACCGTAGCTTCAAAAATTCCGTTGGCGCAACGCACGCGCAAGGCGGTTTTGTGCGCACTCCAAAGGTGTTGAGGAGTATCTAAATAAAAATCTTCGTTTAGGATTTTTACCGGCCCGGTAATAACCCCTTTAAAATTTTCTTTTACAGCCGTTAACATACGGGTAAAATCATCGGCCGTTTCGGCTTTCCATTTAAATTCACATTCAATAGGCATATTTTAAGTTTAGCAAAAAAGTATAATATAGTTTTGAGGAGGACTTATGGAAAAACTGCGCCAACCCACGTCTTTAGGCTGTTTTGCCTGCGGCAGAAACAACCCTTTTGGCCTGCATTTGGAATGGTTTAACAATTATGACCAAAACCAAGTGGAAGCCGAGTTTATGCTGGATGATAAATATTGTTCCTACCCCGGCACCATGCACGGCGGGATTATTGCCACTATTTTGGATGAAACCTCCGGCCGCGCTATTCTGCTTAATAACGATTTTAACCGTTTGATGGTAACCCTTAAGATGGAAGTGGTATACAAACAAAATACCCCCACCAACACCAAATTAAAAGCCATTGGCCGGGTAATTAAAGACGGCGGCTCCCGCGCCCAGGTGGAGGGAGAAATCCTCCTGCCCGACGGTACCGTTTCCGCCAAATGCACCAGTATTTTATTTAAAATACCCCAAGCCGTAAAAGATAAATGGGGCCCCGAGGCCGAAGAATGGGCCCGCACCACCCCGAAGGTGGAAAATAAATAAACTGTTTTAAAAAAATAGTTGAGTT
>CALUXL010000154.1 GCA_944324735.1 uncultured Elusimicrobiales bacterium | reverse complement strand
CCGCTGGACTTGAATTTATCTAGCAGCAAAGTAATTAGCTTAACGCCGGAAGCGGTAGGCGCGGCGGAGATAGGTAACGCGGCCATAGACTTAAAAGAAAACCGCGCGTTTGCCGCCAGCAAAATGCCGCTTAAGGACCACTGGTGGAACCGCATTTTCCGCCGCAATCAGGTTAAGTTGGCCCCTATGCGCAACTCCCGCTTGGCCAGCGCCCGCTTTAGCAAAAATACCAGCGGTGAAATTGAAGATGCCGATTTTAATGCCGATACTCAACACGGCTTCAAAATGACTTATGTGGACGAAAACGGCCAAGAACAGCTTCTGCCCGTTAACGTAACCATTGACCGCGGTTTCAAGGTGGAAGGGTACAACCGCATCGCCTTCACGGCCGATAACATTGCCCAGTTGCGCGATAGCGACAAAAACCCGAAAACCATGTCCCACTTCTTTATGAAGTTGCGCCCCGGCCAGTTGGCGCAGTTGGTGGCGCAGTCCAGCCGGGCCAAGATTCCGCTCAAAATCAAGTTGGAATCCGCCCCCAATATTGCCCACAAATCGGTTACCGTTCCTTTGTTTTCTTCCAATGGCCAGCATCAATTCTTGGTGGAAGTACATTTGCCGGCCGGCCTTATGCGCGCGGATGATAAACTGGTAATGGATAAAAAAGGCCGCCTGGGCGTTTTGCGCCACGGCACCGGCACGGCCCGCCCGTTGAGCAACTTTTATGTACGTATCCCCAAACATCAAATTGGCAATTTGGTAGGGTTGTTAAAGAACTCCAAAGAAACCTTTAATATCTCCGTGTTCCCCACGCAGGATAAAGCTAACTTAATCGTGCGGGACGTATCTTTAACCAACGTCAGCCTGGGCAAAACCATGGCGCCTATTGCCAAAAATCAGTTAGGCATGAGCGTGGCCGACGCCAACACCTTGATGTTTATGATCAACTACGTGTTGCCCGGTTTTGCTTCCTTGCTGCACCCCGTGCTTAAAAAATACGGTGAAAAGAAGTTGTTAACGATTTCTTTAATCATGTCCGCCGCGGCGGGTATAATGGCCACCGTGGCCGGCTTCTACGGGTTTGTGGAAAATGCCGAAGTATCCGCGCTGGACAGAACCCTGTTCGTAGGCGGGTTGGTGCTGATGAGCGCGGCCGGTATTTTAAAACAGTTGGTGTGCAACATGTTAATCCGTGCCAACCGCGGGGAAGTGGTGGTAAACGCGCCGAAAGCCAAAGCCCCCACCGCGGCGGAATTAAAAGCCGCCGCCCAAGCGGATTTGAAACAAGTAGGCAAACGCATTAAAGAATTTTTTACCAAAAAGTCCGATGTAAACTTGAAAGACGTGTTCCTGTACAACTTAAGCTTTGTGTACAAAAACGCGGGTACATTGGCCTTCTTGGCTTCGCCGTATTTGTTTAACTGGGTGGCCTCTCAACTCTTTGGGGTCAACTTAGGGTTGGACTATTCCGTCAGCTTCCCCATCTACGCTGCTTATAGCAGCTGGGTAACGGCGCGCATTATCCGCGCCAACCTGCGGGATGCTTACTCCGTCAAAAACTTGGAACAAAGCCAGCGCGCTCTGTTGAGCGGGGTGGAAAAGACGGCCAAATCCCTGGAAGAAATTTTTGCCTTGCCGGTGGGTTCTAAAGAATTTACGGAAGCGACGGAAGAAGTTTCCCGCAAATTAAAAGACGCGGTGGACGCAATGGTGCAGGCCCAGGTAAAACTGGACAGCAGCTTAAAGAGCAAAGCCGTATTTGCGGAAGTGAAAGACCAAACCTTAACGGATTTGGAAACCGCCCTCTCTTTAAGCGGTGCGTTCACGCCTGAACAAGTCTCCCAGGCAATGACGCAGGTGAGAGCGGATTTTGATAAGTTGGAAAACAGCTCCGCCAATGTAAGAAACGTGTTCTTCCACGCTAAGGGCGTAAAAGCCATTGCCGCGGCCATGACCTTGGCCACCGTGCATGAGTTTATCTTGTCCAGCTCTTTTGCGGCCAGCATGAACTCCCTGATACCGGACGGCTCTTACGCGAACTTCTTGGTGGCACTGTCCTTATACTTACCCTTTATTGTAGGCCGCTTGGGCGGTAACATAGTGGGCAAACGCATTAGCGCGGGCAGCATGTATATCTTGTGTTCCACGCTGTCTGCCATCGGCACCGGGATTATGATTGCCAATGTGGGCAACTTAGCCCCCACCATTATTGGTGCGGTGGTTGCCAGCTTGGGTGTGGGTAACTTCTTTACCCAAATGTATGACCATATTATGCAGAAACACCCCAAACTGCAGCGTGAAATTTCCGTCATCCTGGCGTTAACCATGGCCATTGCCGGTATAGCCACTTTCCCGGCGGCGTATATGACCTCTATCTTAAGCAACTTAGACCTTATTTACGCCGGGGTCTGCTTGGGCCTGTCCTTGGTGTTAACCACGGATATGATGAAGGATTCCACCTTGGCCAAATTTATCAACTATGAAGTAAAAAAATTGTTTGGTATTAAAGATAAATCCAAAGATAAAGACAAAGGGGAGGGCCCTTCCGCCGGGCCCTCTTCCGGCCAGGA
>CALUXL010000153.1 GCA_944324735.1 uncultured Elusimicrobiales bacterium | reverse complement strand
TAATAGAAAATTTAGCCAAAAATTCTTAATTCCAACTCTGTTTTCAGGGATTTATAATTGTTGTAATTTAAGCGCCTTGAATAAGAGGTAAAATCTTTCAATTTTACTTTAGAAGAATTAAAGCCATATTTGGAATAGGAAAATGCTATGACTCCTGGTGAGGTTTGCTAGTACATCCGCTTTCTTTAGGCAGGAAGGGCAAGGGGTTAGATTAATTTCTAACCCCTGTTTTTATAGACATCTAGTGCTTCCAGTAATCCACACGTGCTGCAGATTTCCGTCTTGTTATCCTTCCGGCTTATAGCAGGGTAACCTACCATGTATCGGCCGCAGTTTGGGCATTTTCGGCGTGTCTTGGGCATATTTAACCTCGGTTGGTATGTAGATAGGTCATTACCGCGTAAACATTTTTTATGCGCTCTGCGGTGCAATCCAATCCATACAAGCTCCCCATTATCAGGTTTTGGTCCGATGTGGCAATACCGTCCTTGGCGTCCTTTACTCTTTCGTTTAGGTCCTTTACCAACCCCTGCAATACTTCATAGGAATGTTTGATTACTTCTAATTTCTCTTTTTCGGTCATATTACGCTGTTCTCCGTTTATTTTTTTATTACCAAACACATTTAATAATTGTTCTTGTGCTGTGGTAGTCGGCTCGCAGGTTTCAAAGTTGCTAAAGATCTCCCAATGACCACCATTTTCCCATATGTAGGTGCTTGCCTTTATAGGAGTGTCAAAACGGCCTATATGTCTGAGCTCCATGCTATTGCCTAGCTTATCTTCTGCATGTACTGTATACGTCCAACTAACGCATTTTAATCCGTTTATTTTATCTTCCGGCATGTATCCTCTCCTAGCACCACTCCCAATTTACTTCCACTATCCCAGTCCACCATAATGGTCCCAATATCGTCCACTCCGATTACAGTGCCTTGTGTCCCTATGGGCGGAGCTTGCACATCATCTATTTTTATCAACTCCACCCTGGTCCCTTTGGGATAATTAATCCGAAGCATTCCAACGGTTGCCCGAAGTGCATCTTTCGCTATTTTTTCTGCCATTCCAATAACTCCTTGTGGAAAAATATATATCCCGATATCGGGTACTCCGTAATGGCCATAGCTAAACCGGAAAGGGATTTATAACACTTCCCTTCCCAATACAAACCATCTTCTTTGACTTCTATCAGCAGGTCCTTGCCCTTAAAACGCTTTACAAACTTAGTGCCTACGGCTGGAAGTCTAGGGTCCTTGGGTTTTTTAAGTATCGTGGGGTTAGCAATTACTCTCTCTAAAGAGGCCTTAATGGGCGTTACTCTTGCGGCACAGGTGATGGATTGCGTTTTAGTCTTTGAGCTTTTACTACAAGCAGGCTTTTTCTTTGGCATTTTCGTTCTCCTATAAGTTTGCATTTCTATTCGGGGATTTCGTCCCGTACTACATATACGCTCTTATAGGAGGGAGAAGGCAAGTAATATGTGTTATTAACGAGATTTTTTAGAATTGAACAAAGCGGTATTTGCCTTTGCCCTTTCTATAGATAGGTTCTAAAAGTTGGGCGGCTAATATTGTTTTTAGTAAGAGAGAGGTCATAGCAGGTTTGAGACCTAACACGAGAGAAACATCCGTTCGCTCAAAATAAGGGGCAGTTTTACAGGTCGCATAGAGTTTAGCAATATGTATCCTAATTTTGGTACTTATAGCAGAAAAGGATGTCCTTACGACAATGCATGTATAGAATCTTTCCAAAACAAGAAGAAGTTTATACGAAGCAATACAGAAATTATGAGGCTGCTCAATTACACTTGTTTGAATACATTGAAGGTGGGTACAAGAGAAGAAGATTACACAGCAGTCTTGGTTAACAAACGCCAGATGAGGTTTATCAAAATGGTTAACTAATCATCAGGCATAGTCTCTTATTTACTGTTCCACTTTGTGTACCAATACCAGAATTCTTGAAACGGAGTTAAAATATCAAAGGAAATAGCACTATAATTTAAGAAGAAAGAATATTTTCCATTACAAAAAATTAAAAAGAGAATAAAGATAATAGCCCAATAATAACCTGCAAGGCTTCAAACTTTGCGGAAATAGTATCCACCTTTTAAGTTGGTTACGCCATATACCAGTCCTCTCCCCAAAGAACTTTGCTGAAGATAAAAGTAAAAAATATCTTGAATTATTAAAACAATTTCACTGACTCACTCACATCTCTTTTCCATCAAGTAATTTAACTAATCCGTTAATTTTTTCCTGCATAGCGTTAACAATATCCGCCCCACCTTCTGCTATAGAAACGAAAGTGTCTTTATCCCAAATGCGGTATTTTGGTAAATCCATAGGTCGATATAGGGGCCAAAAAGTGCTATGTTTGTAAGAGTTCTGTCCAGAAAAAAAAGCTTTCAAAGCTTCTGGACTGGTATTATTTGTAAATTGAAATCCATAAATAAACTCTTTAAAATTTTCACCTTGGAACTCAAAACGTATTTTAAGGAAATTCCAAGATTTGTTGTAAAAAGTAAATCCAAGATACTTTTTAAAAGGTGTGTCAAAGGAGTCAGAGAAAAACTCAAATCCTTCTTTATTTGCGAAATATTTTAAAGCAGGGATAAGGCGTTCTCGCACAAGACAGGTCTTTGCCTTTGCTAAATACTTCTCAACATCAAATGCCGCAGCAATATTTTCTTTACTTTTAGTTAAAACTTTTAGAATTTCATCACTCATTTTATTCCTCTCAGATTGTCCCGTTAAGTTTTTAATTAGAACAATATATTGCGCAAGAGTTTCTCGTAGAAACGGCATATCAGCGGTTTCCTTATAACACTCATTAAGCCACTCTAGTATATCTCCCCGATAAGATAATCGTATATATTCATCTTCTTCTAAACTGTCCAAACTCTCTTTAGACGCATTCCTCCCATCCAAGGTGAGATAGGCTAATTTTCTCAATTTCTTTGAGAACTCCTTATTCAAATAGTCATAATATCTTTTGAGTTGTTTGTCTTGGTCGTTAGCATAAATTTTATTTTCAATCACCAAGGCGAAATTTTTGGCCTCTATTAATATATCTATCCTGCCATTCTCTACAGATTTTTCACAAGACACTTTGGCTTCCTCTGCTTCCAAATCCATGCCTGGACAAATAATATTTAGAAATTTTTTAAGAAAAATACTGCCTTTTCCATGGGATCCATTAGGAGATAAAAGTTCACTTAAAAAAGCAGAGTGGGAAAGTTCACAAACAGATACATCGAGAATATTGAAAATATTGAAATTAGCACCACTTTGGAACGTCAATTCTTCAAAACGTTTGTTGATTGCATAAATGTTATTTAAAAGCAGCTCCAGATTCATTTTTATATCCCTTTGTGAGAGTTCGCAACATTATTAGCTATATTATATAATAATGCAAATTGTTTTATATTTGAATTAAGCGACAAGCATAAGTTGGCAATTTATGTAGCATAAAAAACATTAGGGAGGTAGAATATGGCAATATCAGATGTAGAATTAAAAAATAATTACTATCGGGTGTTAGATGAAGATAATAAAAAAATTTCAGAGAAACCTGCATCACTTGTAGGAGAGCTGCAAGGATTTAATTCTGAATACATGGTTTTTTATAAAAATCATTACTTTACTGTTTATAATGAAACGTTTGGCAAAATCAAAGAAAAACCTGAATCAGAATTAGGGGAGTTTAGAAATATTGGAAGTACTATAAATTTTGAAAAAAATAATTATATTATTTCTTATGATGAAAGATTTTCAAAATTATCACAGCGCCATGTGTGATTTTTTAATTATAAGGCCTAATCGTGGTAACTGGATTTGTTAAGCACAGAGGGCTAGCCTTGATGAGTAGCCCTCTTTTGATTTCATCTCTTAGCAGACTGCTTTCAATCTCTAACGTATAACACGTTCTACCTTTATTTAAGCAAGTTAAACCTTGGATTAAAGCATCGGCCGGGTTATCATACTTTTCATTCGGAAAAATATACTGGTCTTGGTACACAAAGTGGGACAGTAAATAGATGAAAATGCCTGCGGTGGATCAGAATATGACCATGCTCATTGCCATCATCACGGAAACTGTCACCATTAACGATATATTCCCATTAGATAACCTCTGGTAAAAGAGAAAGACTCTAACTGGGGACTTTTTATTACTTTTACTCTGTCAAAAGTATATAAAATGGACACTATAATTTGCGTAATTAGCCAATAATTATGGCGTCCAAACTCTGTCCATTAACCATACAGCTTATTTGTTTTATTTGGATTATTTACTGTGCCCAAAAAGCGCACATGGCATAATAAAAGCACAAGAAATGGCAAACCAGTAACCGAAAAAACCACGCAGTTATAGTGTCCACACTGTGCCCAGTATATTCATAGTTTTGCGAGGAAGTTTTAGTAGTTTTTGGACTTCTTCGACGAGAGATAATAATTATAGTATGTAAAAAATCTTGGGAATTTAAGCTGTGCGGATATAGTTTGCGGAAAAAGTGTACATAATTTAGATTTTGTCGACGAGAAATACAAAGAAAACCCGCATTTACTGTACACCATAGAGGGTCCACTAAGAATATACACTTTTTTGCGTTTTTTGCTTTTGCAGACACCGACGAGGAAGTATAAGAAAAAAAACCGCTCTCGACGGAGAACGGGTATATTTTAAGACGTGCGCCCAACAAGCACAGAACCTTCGACGAGAGCATGTCCATTATAGTGTACCATAGTTCTTATACTCTGTTTTCGTACCCCTCCATGCAATTTTGTGCTTTGGCAAGTTCGGTTTTCCACAAGTGCATAGCAAGAATTAGTGAGTGTTGGCAATTCTGCCCCACAAATTTAAAAATGTCCAAATGCGGAAAAACCCTAGGCCTTAACTCTAAAACCCATTTGTGGGCCGATTTTGGGGCTTATTTGGGCGAATTTTTTTAATTGAGCAGAACTCACTTACAGCTGTTTCTAATCTACATGTCGCTTTATTGTTTCGTTTTATCATAATTCTCTCCTTAAGAGGGGTATTGTTACCGCATATACATTCACGCTCTTATAGGATGAGAAGTCAAGTTGGATTTTTTTAAGTGAAATGTTATTAACTTGACTTTGTTTCAAATAGGAGCAAAAATATATTCATTATTAGCTAAAATAAAGCATAATTTAAAATTGTCTCAAAAAACGCGTCTCGTTATTGTATAATATGGAATATGAAGATCCCTTTGGAATGTATTAATATCTGGCAGGAAATACAGCACACAAGCCAAGATTTTGAAGCCCATTTACTGCCAATATTTAGAAAACAAACCGGCAGTTACTACACTTCCTTAGACTTTGCGCTGTCAATGATGGAAGAAATGATTAATGCTCTAAGCGCAAAAGAACGTCGGTTGGTTTTTCAAAAAAAATTCTTAGAACCATGTGTGGGCACAGGGCACTTTGTGTTTGCATACCTTATGGTTTGTAAAACACTTGGTTTTAATTTGAAAGAATATCAGCAACTTTTAAATAATATTTATGTGTGTGATATAAATGTAGATGCCCTAAAAATCTACAGAAAAAATCTATGTACGCTAGTTAAAACGTTATTTGGAATAGAATTGAGTGAACAATATTTCAAGACTCACGTTGGACAGGGCGTTTTATTTAATGTAAAGGATTCTTCGCCTCAATATATTCCTCTTTCTAATAATTTTTCCCAAGATATTATTGGTACTGGTTTTGATTTTGTTGTAACCAATCCACCATACAAAAATCTAAAAGCAGAAAAAACACATTATAAAAACAATGCAGAATATGTCGCCGATAAAGCACGTTATGAGGCTATCGGTAAAGCTGCTGAATCATATTTTAAATACAGTATAAAAGGTGGCTTAAATTTATATAAGTTTTTCGTTGAAGAAATTATAACACGATATCTCAAACCTTTAGGAAGAGGCTACTTGTTAATACCATCTTCAATTCTATCAGATAAAACATGTTCATCCTTAAGGACAAATTTATTTCAAGAAAACGGTATTATTTCTTTGCGTATCTGCCCTGAAAATATTGGTTTTGTAAATGCTTCCCAAGCTCTTTGTGCTATTTTGCTACAGAAAGGAAGTAAAACCGGCATGGTTTCCCTACATAATTATCTTTCACAAGAGCAGAAAACGATGAAAAGAATCGCAATTGAAGATATGATTGACTCTGAAAATGGAAATGCTTTGTGTGTTTTATCGGAAAATGAATATAAAATTCGAAAGCAAATGTTAAAACATCCGAGAATAAAGGATTTGTCTTACATTCATAATTTGCGCGGTGAGTTGGACTTAACTTTAAATAAACAGTATATTACTTCAGAGAAGACGAAATACCGTTTAATCAGAGGAAGAGATATTTTTTATTATAAATTGGCCTCAAGCGAGAAAAAACTCTTCGTGCTTTTGCCTTTTTTTCAAAACACGTCTAAATTTAGATATATTCAACAAGACCGTATTGCTTGCCAGCAGATTGCTAATCTAACAAAAGCTAGACGAATTCAATTTGCGTTTATTCCTCAAAATCATATCCTTGGGAATAGTTGTAATTTTATTTCTGTAGATAAGAATGAGGATGGAGTAAATTTGTGGTTTTTATTAGGTGTCCTCAACTCTTCACTCATTAACTGGTATTTTAAATTAACAAGTAGCAACAATCATGTTAATAATTACGAAATTGCTAATTTTCCATTGCCAATATCAACTACTTATAAAATAGACATAGAACGTTTGACCAAGCAATATATGGATAACCCAACTGAGCCATTGCTTCAAGAGATAGATTCTCTAGTGTACAGAGCATATGGAATAACTCAGATGGATCCAAACGAGAAAACAGAGGGAGCATCTTCTAAAGGCAGTATATTTACGCATTTAAAAAACGACTTGCGGACTATTATCCCCGATGTTACAGAGCAAGACTGCGCCCAAATTCTAAATAATAAAGCTTCTATCATAGATATTATTTTTCAAAAAAAGCCATATATTACAAGTTTTGAACGTACCGTATTGGAAAAAATAGAATATAAATATAAACATCTATACAATGGGTATTTGTTAAACCACACAACGTTCAAATTAAGCAATTTGGATTTGGAAATGATTCGCAGTGTTCCCCCTGGAGGAAATTGGAAATTCATTCCTGCTGAAACTGTTCAGAAATCCAAAAGGCTTTTGCGATTAACTCAAACTGGTGGACGTACAACTTTGTATGGACGGATTGATTACGATCAGCCTAGTTATACAATCACAACCTATTTTAACAGACCTGGAAATGGAACTTATGTGCATCCCACTAAGGAACGTGTCTTGTCTGTAAGAGAAGCAGCTAGATTTCAGACTTTCCCCGATAATTATTATTTTGTTGGCAATAAAACTGACCTATTAAAACAAGTTGGAAATGCTGTTCCTGTAGCGCTAGCGTATAGTATTGCTAAAAAAATTACAGAAAAAGTGAATTGTCACACTTCCATAGATTTGTTTTCCGGAGCCGGAGGAATGACATACGGATTTAAACTAGCAGGGATAAAAAGCGCAATTTGTAATGATATCGAACAAAGTGCTTGTTTAACTTTGAAAGTTAATTCTCCAGAAATCCCCGTAATCTGTGGGGATATTACAAATCGCCTTGTCAAAGATCAAATCATTCGGGAAGGAATAAAAGCAAAAGCCGATATTATTTGTGGTGGGCCACCATGTCAAGGTTTTTCACTCGCAGGATTAAGGAATCGATATGATACAAGAAATCAATTGTTTGTTCCATTTATTGACATTGTATCAGCGATTAAACCGAAAGTAGTGGTTTTTGAGAACGTGGAAGGACTGTTAAGCTTCCAAGGGGGAACGACCTATCACAATATCATCGATTTGTTCTCAAAATTGGGATATTTTGTAGAGGGTCGAACTCTGTGGGCTAATCATTTCGGAGTTCCTCAGAAAAGGAAGAGAGTTATTATTATTGCCACGCGAAAAGACCTAGGCGTGCTTCCGGCAATTCTGTACCCATCAGCCATTACTGAGGAAGAAAAATCACAAATCACGGCACGTGATACGATTTATGACTTAGAAACAATACCTTGCGGAGAGGAAGCTCCGTATAAATCTCATTATTCTTCAAAAATCCTTAACTACTTAAATGGTAGAGTTACATTAGAAGAATTTTTACACTCAGTAGAAAACAAACAAGTTAAATCTTCTTAAGCAATCTGTGCTGAATATTGCACATTAACTGCTCAAACTGAGTCTTTGCGTTTAAAGATTTTTCTGAAATTGCCTGACATAATTGTTCAACAGCTTGTAGCTCGGAATTATTGAGATCGTTTTTCAGGTTACGATTTTCTTTTTGCTGAAAATCATAGATGGCCTTTATAGCAATCTGGACTAATTGTTTAAATTCATCTGAACTCCTTTCTGTTTTGTGTCTAGACTTTTTCTGCGTAATATTACCATCACAATCAAATGTGTAAGAGTAATTGAAATGTTCCATTTTGGGAGCTAGAAATGTATTTACAAGAAAAGAGCGGCCCAACTTTTTATTTCTTTCTAGAATTTGCCAAAGTATGAACATAAAATTTGTTCGATTTTGCTTGAGAATACGTTGATATTGCTCAATATTATTTTGTGTTAATTCATCTTTGTGGCATTTGATATTATTCCAAATCTCTTTTGAAAACCAGGACATAGGAAATATTTTTGTCTTTTTTTCAATATCTAAAATTGTAAAAATATCCTTCAATAATAAGCGATCTCTTTTGCTTGAATTCTCGTTACTTTTCATCGGACGTATATAGCGAGGATCATGTATAAATCCTAAAGAAATTGGGCCAATGTGATCAGCAGATGTGCCGGCAAACCGAGAACTCCCCATAAAACAGTTCGCCGCATGGATATTCCCATCGCTCCAATATTCAAATGCTCTTCTATCTTTGGTGTAGGATTTTAAATTATCCTTTGAGCGACCCTTATCTTGCTTAGCTCTACAGCACCGATTATACGTATGGAAACCGTCGAAACGATCGGGGAAGTTAGACATTGCGCCAGGTCCCAAACATTTCCCACCTTTTTCTCGACACAGAAACTCCATATTCTCAATGATGTTTTCCTTAGAAACTGGTTTGTTACCCAAGTCAAGTTTGGCATAATTAACAAAGAAATCAATTACAGTTTGTTTAGGAGCAAAAGTTAGCAAATCATCCCAAATCTTGCTAATATGTGTTGTTTCGGAATAAGTTTTATGAAAGACTTTATCAATGGCTTTTACTAAATGCGTTGATGGATAGAAATAATATATGGACATGCTTTTTCCACAAGTTTGGCAAACTTTTTCTTTAGTCGGATGAATTTCACGCATAACTTTGGCATATACCCCGGGCTGGATAGGGAAATTTAATTCTATGGCTTTATTTTGACACCAAGCCAATCGTTGTTTCCCCACAGGGGAATTCTTCGGCGCAATCCAAATCCAATGTCCTTTATTTTTCTGAATAGGAAGTCCTTTATAGTTGGGATGATGAATGATTTCTTCCATATATTTAATAAAGTTTGGATGCCAAGTTCTTTTGGTTTTTGCCATATATGTCCTCCACGATTGAAATTATTATATCATTTTCAAACGTTTGGCTATTTTCCCATCGGCGTGAACAGTTTTGAAGTATCGTGGCTCAGATATTTTCATCCCAATTATAAATTAAAATGGTATTGGTACACAAAGAGGGACAGTAAATAAGAGAAAATGCCTGATGATGTAGATAAACCCCTTGCAGAAATAGAGGATTTTTTACGGAAAATCTAGTGTCCAAACGCTGTCCAGCGTTAGTATAGCTTACTATAGTTAATTTGCTTAACTTTGCATAAACGATATGGCAGAAATACGGCAGAAAGTTTTTCTGCCATTTTTCTGCCGAGCGTTTGTATAGTTCTTGATAGAAGATGTTGCTTATGTTGCTAAAATAAAACGGCTTTATAGTGTCCAAAAATATGTAAAAAGGGCACTATGAGAAAGCCCGAAAAGCTTGGGGAGCAACAACGAACAGCTCGAGTTTATAGTGTCCAAACTGTGACCAGTATATTTATAGTTTCCGCAAGATTTTTTATTACTTATCTACTTGCCCCGACGAGAACAAGAAATTATAGTATAAGGGAATTTAACGGAAGATTTGGGTTTGCGGATAGTAGCACCGAATTTTAACAGGAAAATATGGCTTTTGTCGGCGAGGAATAATAAGAACTACGGGCACTAACTGTGTACCATACAGGGTCCACTAACAATATACAAGATTTGCGTAATTTTGCTCATTTTGCCTAAAAAACACCGACGAGGAAGTACAAGAAAAAAAACCCGCTCTCGACGGAGAACGGGTATATTTTAAGACGTGCGCCCAACAGGAATCGAACTATTAAATTAATTGACTTGACTTCTCTTCCGATAGTAAGCAGTAATGTGTTACGGGCAATAACCCGTACATCATAAATACGGAGAAGTCAAAATGAAAAAACAAACCAAAAAATCTGTTGTAAAGAAACAACCTAAACCCGTCCAAAGAAACCCCGTCAAGACATTAGAAGTTTCCAGCCC
>CALUXL010000152.1 GCA_944324735.1 uncultured Elusimicrobiales bacterium | reverse complement strand
GACTGGTTGGAGTAGACCTGACAGCCACCGGCATCATAGAACGGCCGGTTGTACTGTTCGTGGTATTCGTTACGCCACTGTCTGGTACCCTTATGGCTGTTGGAGCGGCCACCGCTCCACGTGTTATAGTCTTTGTTTCCGGAGGATCCCGCATAAGAAGGACCGCGCGGATTAGGAACATTTAACGCCGTATTCAGCGAAGCATAATTCAACTGCATGGCGGCTAACGGATAATACCCGTTTACACCAATACCGCGAGAGGCCAAAAAGTCTTGATAGCCAATAAAACCGCTCGGGTAAGTATTGTCAACCCCGTTGAAACCTTCGCCGCTATCCCAGAAGCTGTGGTCATAATAACCCCAGTGGATGGGAGCGCGACCGGTAAAGCGAGGATCTTTCTGTGCAGCACTGGCGGCACCGTTTACGTTTAATACTTTAGACGTTTGCATCGGGAACAGATAAGAATCCGGCCCCACGTATACGGCAAACGTACCAAAAGTATTCGGGAATTTGGAGTTGTTAGGCACGTCCGGATCCGCAGAGATTTGTGCAATAGAACGAGCTAAATAACACACGCTGCGCACCGGTACGGTATTGTCCCCTTTATCTTGAGACATATAGTCCAACACAATCAAGTAGTCCATGGTCGTCAACCACCATTCGGACGTTTTTTCTTTATCCAAAATACCCTTAGCCACGGAGATAGCCTGTTTGGCTTTCTTATTTGCCAATTCTAATTCCGCATATTTAGGATCACTCACGGGAACGCTGGCTTTTTTGAGTTGTTCAATAGAAGCTTCGTTTTTCTGCACAGCATCCTCGTTGGTTTTAATAACCTGAGAAAGCACCTGCTTGGCCGTATCCTGACATTCGCGGCACCAGATGGGGTTTTCTTTATACGCAGTATTGATGTCTACACTCTTGGTTTGATCATTGTAAAACACCAAGCTGGTAGAGGGGGCCCCTTCATACTGGCTGGGATCACACGAATAATTGGCCAAAGAACCACCTCTTTGTACTTCCACTACCGGGGTGGGAGTGGGAGCCGGAGGTTCTACTTTTTCCGCTTCCACCGGTACTTCATCCGCCGCCGTGCGCTGGCTGGCTTTTTCAATGGCTTTCCAGTCCACATTGGCTTTTACTTTACCGTCAGCACCGCTTAAGTCAAACCCGGGTTTTAACTTGCCGTTTTCCACCAGTTCAGGGTGCTGCTGCATTAATAACTTTTTAGCGTCTTTAATGCGATACTGCTGGGTTTGGTTGGCACCGTCTTTCTTAATAGTGCCGGCTACCGGTTCAATTTCAGAAGCGGGAACTTCTACCCGGTAGTTCTGGCCTTCCCCTTCATAAGTAATAACAGCGGTCACTTCATAGCCTTTAAAGTCCATCGTACCGGGAATCTTTAACGTGGCCACGGGGCTGTTATCGGTGATTTTTTCACCCAAGATGGCAAGGTCCGTAAAGTCACACGGAGTAGTTAATAAATAGTTGGTACGTTCCTTGCGGTCAAATACTTTATCTAAGTCTCTTTCTCTGCCGGCAGAGCGGCCTTTAACACGCTGGATATAGCTGCGGTCAAAGTCAAAGTAAATCATCGGCATGGCAGGCAGTTTAGCGTCATTCTTGCTTACTTTACCATCTACCGCTAACGATTTTTCCGTAACAATACCGCGGATGTATCTTAATTCCAAACGGCCAAAAGCTTGTTTGGCAGCGTTGTAGGCTGTAATATAGCCCGGGTCATGTTCCAATTCATAGAACGTATTGGCCTGACTGCCCTGCATTTGCGCCAGCAAGAGCATGGTTTCTTCTTTAAATTTACGCCATTCAAACTCTTGTCCGGCAGCTAAGTAAATTACGCAGTCATGATAGTTGATTTCAACGTCCGTATTTTCATCTCCGGCTTTACCGGCATTGGCGTTGATATCTTCGTAGCTGTAGCGTCCTTGTACACGCCCACTCTGCTGAGAACGTTTGGCAAAGTTATTGCCTACGGTTACTTCACCGGAGCGGCGGGCTTTTTCCAAGGAGTGTTCCATCTTATCAATTTCCGCTTTCAGCTCTTCGGCAGAAAATTCTCTGCCGTCAATCACCGCCGTTTGGCGTTTGCGTTTATAGGCGGGTTGACCTTTTACAGCCGCTTCCACTTGTTTTAATTGGCCTTTTGCTACAGATAACAAGCGGTAAGCTTCGTCCAAAGATACCTGCGGGATGACATCATCAATACCCGTAGAAGTAGATTTGGTATACTGGCGGGAACTATCAAACCCGCATAAGCGTTTGCCGTTGCCAAAGGGGCTGTTATTGCGCGCTACCACAAAGTGATAGGCGTTCCATTTAGAAGCATCACCTTTTAAGGCAATGGAATACACTTTATTAATTTGGAAGTCTTTGCAAGCGGCACGGCCCATACCATTGGCAGAAGAAATATCCGCCATCACACCTAAGCCGCGGCGATTACGCCCAAACCCAAAGCCTAAACAATCCAAACGGGTTTGGATGAAGCTGCCACCAGTAGCTTTGGCGTTTTGCCATTCACAACCAAACTGGTCCTTTGCTTCCTTTGATTTACACCAATCCTTCAAAGATAATCCCGCTGGGGCAGAGCCAGGAACATTCGTAATATACGATTTTCCGCATTTGCAGCCTTCCA
>CALUXL010000151.1 GCA_944324735.1 uncultured Elusimicrobiales bacterium | reverse complement strand
CTAATAGGAACATAAGCAAATGAGTATGATGAACGAACAACTAAATTCTACCTTATTCTTTGGTGCCTAATAGGAACATAAATCCAGCGCCTCCGCTATTTCATCGGTAAATTCTACCTTATTCTTTGGTGCCTAATAGGAACAACAACGTCATCTTCTCGCCGAAAAACTAGTAAATTCTACCTTATTCTTTGGTGCCTAATAGGAACTTAATCAAAGAAGGTCATTTGAAGACCGTATTAAATTCTATCTTATTCTTTGGTGCCTAATAGGAACAAAGAATTTGATGCCCTTACAAAAAATTATTAAATTCTACCTTATTCTTTGGTGCCTAATAGGAACACTGCTTTGGCTTCGGCCTTGGCTTCTGCCTAAATTCTACCTTATTCTTTGGTGCCTAATAGGAACTCAGCGTACCTTGCACGTCCAGCACATTAATAAATTCTACCTTATTCTTTGGTGCCTAATAGGAACGCTAAAAAGTTAAAAGTAACACCTCAAACTTAAATTCTACCTTATTCTTTGGTGCCTAATAGGAACACGCAAAACGGCCTGCATGGCCATTACATATAAATTCTACCTTATTCTTTGGTGCCTAATAGGAACCACTAGCCCTGTTTGATATTCGTCGCTTGATAAATTCTACCTTATTCTTTGGTGCCTAATAGGAACTGCCCTGGATTTTAAAAAACCAACCACCGATAAATTCTACCTTATTCTTTGGTGCCTAATAGGAACGTTGGTTGCGCCGTATGCTTTTTTTAGGACTAAATTCTACCTTATTCTTTGGTGCCTAATAGGAACTAAAATGCCAATCACATTTCTTTGTTCGCTTTAAATTCTACCTTATTCTTTGGTGCCTCATCAAAATATCAAAAATAAAAGGACCCAAAGGGTAGGAATATTTAATGCCGCGTATTCCATTTATGCCTTTCCGCCTCAGCCCAGGAACCCTTCAGGTGTTTGATAGTATATCTAAAACAGAATTATTTTTCAATTTTTAAATCATAACGTTTGTAAATTGTACTTTTAAATTGACTTATCGGCCTATAGTAAGCGGTAATGTGTACACAAGCCGTACTATAGGAGATAAGTATGAAAAAACAAATCAAAAAAACACGCAAAGTCACCCCTCAACATGTGCCGGATATACCGGCGGTTGTGTCGGTGAATATTCAAGCAAAAAATTCTACCTCTGCCCCCAAACGGGACACACGTATCCCACCCGTTGGAACGGTGATTACTAAAACCTACCACGGACAAACCCTGGAAGTAAAAGTGCTTGAGAACGGCTTTGAGTATCAAGGTAAAGTGTATAAAAGCATATCGCGCGTAGCGATGGAAATTGTCCACCACCCTGTCAGCGGATATGTATGCTTTGGGTTGACCAAATGACGCCATATAGAATACCACCGCTGGCGGGCAGATTCGTAAATGGCCGCTCGGGCAATCCCTTGGGGCGGCCCAAAAAGAAGCAAAATGCCCAGCTGCTGGAGATGGCTATCTTGTTCTTTGACACCTTGGCCAAGGCCTATTATCAAAAAGGAAAGGGGGCTCGGAAGATAGAAAAAGTGAGGGAGGTGCTAAATGAGAAATAAATGTTATTTGCCCAAAAGCTTGGAAGAAATAAAGGGATTAAGTGATGAAAAGCTCCAGTTCTATTGGGATATATTTTATGCTTACCCGCTGCGCGGGCGCAAAGGGAAATATCGCCCTTTGTGGTATGCAATTCAGTGTGAGTTATCCGGCACCAAACTGGCGGATAAATACATTACCCGCTTGAACCGTTATGCAGCTAATCCGGAAAAATACATTCAGCGCGCCAACAAGAAAAAATACAGTTTGGCGATAGGTACAGTGATTAGCAAAACCTATAAGGGGAAAATATATCATGTTACCGTAAAAGGAGAGCGCTCCTACGAGTGGGACGGCGAGGTGTATGATAACTTATCCGCCATTGCCGGGAAAATAACGCGGAGCCACATCAGCGGCCCCAAGTTTTTTGGATTACGGCGATAAAAAATTCAGTTTGTATTATATCCATTTTGTATTGTAGATAGACATTTTTTCCAATACTGTTCTCTGTCAATAATTTTATTTTTATCGTAGCTTTTTCCAAAAAATTCCAATAGAGTGAATGTAAAAAACTGTTCAAAATATTCGGGACCTTCTTTTTCTCGAAGTTCGATCAATTTCTTGTTATTACCGTCTTTAGTATGGAAATAATCTCCCCATCGTTTGGCTAATCCGCCTTCACCATATGCTGATCCAATATATAATTTCCCAGTTTTTGTATCTGTCAGACAATATACTCCTGAAATCTGTTCCAAGGCTTCTGCATATGAAGGCATAATTTTACCACCAAATATATCAGATAATTTTTTATAAGGGAGACAAACTTGGTCATATCCTTCAAATTTTTCTCCACTATATAGACAAGGTAAAATTTCCTTTACTTTACATTCGTCAATGTATGTTCGTAAATTGAAAGTATAGCGTCCCATAGTATTTCCTTTGTAACATTTAATGATTAGTTTTCCAAAATAAGGGATAAAACGTTGAAGAATTGATACTTCGGCCCACGTGCCTTTTGGGGTATCGGTAATTTCAGCTGCAGAAACAAACAACCATTCATCATTACGTAATCTTATAAAACTCAAAACCCATTCCCCACGTTTAAAATTTCTTTGTTGTCCATACCATCCCCAAAAAGAACAATCCCAATAGGGGCCATAACCATTTTCTTTTTCTTGTTCACTGTGTTTTAACCATCTGTCTAAAAAAGCTTCTCCTCTGCTCCCCGCATTCATGTTAAGTTCAATTTTGCTATTTTTTATTTCACTTTCAGTAAGGTTTAAAATATGATTCAACTTAATTTCCATAGATTTGCCTCTTCTTTTTGACTGTTCTCTCATTAGTAAGCGGTAATGTAGATAATCAAATTATACTACAAAAAAGAGCTTATATATTATGCCCAAAATCAACTGTGCTATCTATACGCGCAAATCTACCGAACATGGCCTGGATATGGAGTTTAACTCGCTGCAAAACCAGGAGGAGGCCTGCAAGGCCTATATCCTCTCCCAAGCGTTTAACCAATGGGAATACTATAAAACATATTCAGACGGCGGCATCAGCGGCGGCACGATGGAACGGCCCGGGCTTTTGCAAATGCTGGCCGATATCCGCGCACGCAAAATACAAATTGTGGTGGTGTACAAAGTGGACCGGCTTTCCCGCTCCATTATTGATTTCCACAAAATGATGCAGGAGTTTGATAAGTACGGCTGCAACTTTGTGTCTATCACGCAATCGTTTGACACCAGTAACTCTATGGGCAAACTGACGCTTAATATGCTTTTATCCTTTGCGCAGTTTGAGCGGGAAGTATCCGCCGAGCGCGTGCGTGATAAAATAGCTGCCAGCAAGGCCAAAGGGCTTTGGATGGGCGGCGTTCCGCCTCTTGGGTATGTGTTAAAAGATAAACAATTGATACCAGATCCGCAAGAATCACAGCTAGTTAATCTTATTTTCCACAAGTATCTAGAGTTAGGAATTATACAAGATACAGCCGATTGGCTCAACCAGCAGGGATATCACAGTAAATGCTGGCAGACTGCCGCAGGAAACAAAATGGGAGGGCGCCCATTTAAGTATGGATCCATCCAGCGTATTTTAGGAAACCCTGTATATATTGGCAAAATTGCACACTTAGCCCGGAAGAAGGTGTATCCCGGTAAACATCCGGCTATTATCACAAAAGAATTATTTGAAGCCGTACAGGCTAAAATGGGGGCAGATAGAGAGGGGCTAAAAATGCGCCGCAGGTATATCCGGCAGGATAGCTTATTAGGCGATGTGCTGGTGGATGAGCAGGGGCGGGCATATAAATTGTCAACGGGTAAGAAGGGCGTTAGGCGGTTTAAATACTATGTAATACGGAACGGCGCACATTTGGCAGCAGAGCAGTTGGACCGTTTGGTCTTGCAAAGTATTCAAAATGGTGATTATAGCGATATTTTGCCCAGGGTAACAGCGCAAAGCCTGCCGGGAAACGAGGCTAAACGCTATTTAGAGCGGGTTGTTTGCCAAAAGGAGGGTAAAGCGTGCCACGTGGCTATTTATCTTAAAAAACAGCCTTTTGAAACGTTTTTAGAAGGGAAATATACGGAAGATGTTCCGAAAGAGAGCGTGCGGGTACAAATTAAGGGGGAACACATCGTACTACAAGATACGTTTTATATAGATAATGTGTCATCCACTCGGCTGCAAAATGGCCGTTGTAATAATATACTCACGGTACGCCAGTTGAATGAAAGCCTGGTGCGCGGGATGGCCCGGGCGTGGCAATTAAAGAAACTTATTGCCAGCGGGCAGACCACGCGGGAGTGGGAAAAGAAGAGCGGGCTAAATAAGCGTACATTTGCCCGGTATTTGAATTTGTGTTATTTATCCCCCAAAATAGTGGCGGATATTTTAGAATACCACAATCCCCGCAATATGAGCCTCAAGGAACTAATGAATTTGGCGGAGGGGGAAACGGAGTTTGAACGGCAGGAAAGGGCGTGGTGCTGTTAGGAAAGAACAGTTTTTAATTTCGTTACCGATATATCCCAGCCGTCCCAATACAATAAAAACACATTGGGGAAGCTGGATTTGAAGAAAACTCTTGTGTTGGATAAAATAGGATTCCCTGTGTGATAGTAAGGATATGTAATTAGTAAATCGCAAGTAGCACATTTATTAAGAAAAGAAGCGTGTTTTTTGTTTTTCTTATCAATGGAATTTTGTAATGAGATAACGGGATCCTCCCAACACATACTAATATTATTAATATGAAAATTGGGATATCCTAACCACGATTTGTGAAACGCCAAGCGGAAGTCTTGCCCATTGATTTCTATTTGTTTTTCTGTTAAATCTTCTGTAATTGTGCCACTATTTAGTATTGCTGCTAAAAATATTTTTTTCAGATTTTTGGTGTTTTCTTGTAGTCTTCTTACGCCTGGATTCTTTATATAATCAATATATTCTTTCCTGGTTTGGCTGTGGCACTTTCTGGGGTCATAAATATCAATTACCAAGCTGAGACAAATACCCTTTATGTTTTTAACTTCAATACAAATATCCCGGGCAATTTCTGTTAGTATTTGGTTTACCCGGCATTGTTTGGTATTGTTGACCCATTCGGTCAGTTCCAATCCTTGTTTTTGCCCGCTTTTGGATGAAAATAGAAAATCAGGACTTTCTTGGGGTGAAATGTCCATCAATTGTTTAGACCCCTTCCAAGCACTGCCATCGGGCGTTTGTAAAAATAATTCCACATAAAAGGATTCCAGGGCTTTTTTCCTTTCTGGGGCAGGCGTTTCTATAAGTGTTTTGAAATATTTAATACGGTTTTTATCGGTAAAATACATAAATTATGCTTACATTGTAACAGATTTGGATCCGCTCTTATTGGCGGCTAGAGAAAAAGCCCGGAAAAGGTCCTTTTTGCTGTACCTCTAAAAGCTCTCTGGGACGGGAATGTATAAAAACGGAGGCAATTCTCCGAAGGAAATCAAGCCGCACAGGCAACAAAAAAGCCGCTTACTTAAAAGCAGCTTTTTAAATGGTCGAACGGATATAATATTAACTCGAGACCTCAATATATTTACTCTACAATGCTATTGCTTGTTGGAAAAGCACCTGTCATAAAGTGGGTTGTGCCAAACATCCACAAAATTCCCTCTATAAAATCACCTTCTTTGGGAGTATATTTATGGACGTCTCTTTTCTTAACATACAAATGGACTGTTAATGAATCCTTGGGGGTTTCTCCTGTTAACAATACTAACAAGTTGAACATCTCTATATCTTCAAAAGGGTCCATCGGTAATACTTTCAGAATTTTGGCTCTGTATTGGTAGAGAGAGGTTATCCCTGCAGGGAGAAACGCAGTCATGTGTTTTGTAGATACCGTGACATAAGGGAAATCTTTTTTTGTCTTGCCTGGGTTTTTTTGCAAAAAATCTTTTAATTTCATTTCATATAGTTCACCTTCAGAGAACGTTAATATTTCTTCCTCTGCGGGCTGTATCTCCAAGGCTAGCGCGCTCAGATAGACAGTAACCCAAATATTTATAGGATAGCTATTTGCTTCCCGATAAAATAAAGGGGCTAGAAAATCCACCGATGGGCCATCTTCTAAAGATGCACTAACATATCCTTCCACGCCGCTTTTCCATGGGGATACTTCATCAATTTGTAGGATATTGGGATATCCTCTCATTAAAATACAAAATGAGTTAAGCTGGAAATTTTCTTTATTAGGGGCATGCGTAGTGGTTAATAAAAAGCGTATATCTACAGGCCAGCGAGGATATACTTGTGAAATCTTATGTGATTGTTGACTTGAATCTTTTTTGGACCGAGGCAGCGGAAGGGCATTTTCCGCAATATAGTTAATACCATGAGGCAACTCCTCTGTGGGAATATCTAGCCAATTCCAAAGATATCCTAAGGCTTCTTCCTTTTCCCCTTCAAAACACGATTCTTCTTGTATATTCTTTTTTCCCCTAGTCATCTTACGACTATTATAGCTTAATGTATGAAATGGAGGGTAAAAAGTTTTTAAGTATAAAGAATGAGTTAGTTGCGATCCTTGGTTTTTGGGGCGTAGAGAAAAAGGCCCTGTTTGGTCCTTTTTTCTGTATCTCTAAAAGGTATCTAGGACGGCAATGTATAAAAACGGAGGAATTTTCCCGACGGGAAATGGCTCGCACAGGCAACAAAAAAGCCGCTTACTTAAAAGCGGCTTTCTAAATGGTCGGGGCGGCGGGATTCGAACCCACGACCTCACGGTCCCGAACCGTGCGCGCTACCATCTGCGCTACGCCCCGTATAATAATTTTAAATGGTCGGGAAGGCGGGACTCGAACCCGCGATCTCTCGCACCCCAAGCGAGCGCTCTACCTCTGAGCCACTCCCCGAAATCAAACGTGGTCTAATTTCAACCACCCATATATTTTATCATTCTTTTAACAAATGTTCCAGTGTTTCTTTAATTTCCGTCAGAAATTTAATATCTGTTTGGGCTGCCGGAGCAGTTGTTTTGATGGACGGGAGATGATATTTTCCCAGTTGTTTTTTGGCCCCTTCCAGGGTAAGTTTATGTTTATAAATTAAATCTTTAATTTTTAATATGGTATAAACATCCTGTTTGGTATACCGGCGGTGGCCGCTTTCTTTGCGTATGGGCTTAATAAGACCAAATTCGGCTTCCCAGTAGCGCACGGAATATTCCGGCACACCGGTAATGCGCTTTACATCGCCAATGGAAAAATAATCTTTTTGTTCAATTTCCTCTAGTCCCATAACATCATTATAGCATTTCCGTTTTGGCGGGGTTTAGCCGTTTTAGGGGTATGGTAAAACAGTGTTCTATATAACCGGTAAATTAAGAGAGGTTTACGGGTTGTTCGTTTAATAAGAACGGGTCTTTATGGCGGATAAAAAAGTCAAACAACAGCCCGCTAATAACACCATAAAATAAAAACCCTGCCGCACTCAATAACAGTTGTAGCCAGAGAGAAGGATTAGCACTTGTTAGTAACCACCAACCCAGTAGTGATATAAATAGTGTGCAGGAAAATAAGAACATCAAGAATACTTTCCAATATTCCCACAACAGCCTGGCGGTATTTAAAACGGCGTCTTTTAGAGAGGCGGAAATAATATCGGCCGTAGTAAAAAAAGCGCATAGGGATAACAACAGCGAAAACAAAAAGTTAGTAAATATATTGGCCGAGAAGGGGGAGGGGATAATTCTTTCCAGCGTGCCCGTAGCTGCCGCCAAAACCGTGGTAATAAGCGCAATAGCTACCCCCAGGGGGAAGCAGCGCCTGGCAGTGCGGATGATATCCGTTATTTCAAAATGTTTTTCAAATAAGGCAAAAGTATTTAACAGTACATAAAAAAAAGAGGTAAAAACCAAAATTAAAAAAGCCAATAGAACCCCTATGTAAAAGCTCCATACCAAGGTACTAAAAAGAAAGTCTAATACAGAATAATCCAGAATTATTAGCCCTAATTGGGTGTTATACACGGCCCCTACGGCGGTGCCGATGGCATTAGGCAAGGCCTCTTGTATTAATACGTAGCCGCTGGTGGCAGCCAACCACATGAGCAAGAATCGAAGATATTTTTTTTGAGTAAAAAATTGAGAGATATTCATTATTTTCTGGAAAATTTCACTAAATTCACTATAGTATAATATATAGTAGTATAGCTAAAACCACTATTATTTAACATAATACAATAATAAGAGAGGTTTTTATTTATGTATATTATGATGCGTTTAATAATTTTATGTTTTTTTTTATCGGTTTTTTTGCATTTTTTGGCTCAGTTCTCTAAGTGTTAAGTGCCGTA
>CALUXL010000150.1 GCA_944324735.1 uncultured Elusimicrobiales bacterium | reverse complement strand
ATATATAATCCTTGCATAAAACTGGCAGGAGCGGAAGGACTCGAACCTTCAGTCCCGGTTTTGGAGACCGGTGGTTTACCAGTTAACCGACGCTCCCACTAAAATTAAGCCTTGCTTTCTTTGTGCTTGGTGCTCTTGCCGCACTTTTTGCAGAACTTGTTGAGTTCCAACTTATATTCTTTCTTTTTGCCGCGGACCTGATAGTAGTTTTTGTTTTTGCATTCGGTGCAGGCCAGCGCAATGGTGATTCTTTCAGTTGCCATCTTAATTTTCCTTGATAGTCTGAGGGGTTGTCCCCCCGTTTGAAGTTCACTTTTAAGGATATCTGCAGGGACATTGTGTTACCAATGTCCCTGCAACAGTGAACTAAACAATTTTACTACTCAATAATCTTGGTGACGACGCCGGCGCCTACGGTGTGGCCGCCTTCGCGGATGGCGAAGCGCAAGCCTTCTTCCATGGCTACGGGAGTGATGAGTTTCACTTCGATTTCAGCATTGTCGCCGGGCATAATCATGTCTTGTTTGAAAGTAAGTTCACCGGTTACGTCCGTGGTTCTCAAGTAGAACTGCGGTTTATAACCAGGGGTCAGCGGGGTGTGGCGGCCGCCTTCTTCTTTCTTCAAGATGTAAACTTGCCCAATGAAATGTTTGTGCGGGGTTACAGATTTAGGAGCAGCCAATACCTGGCCTCTTTCAACCTGAGTTTTTTCAATACCGCGCAACAAGATACCTACGTTATCGCCGGCGATACCTTCGTCCAACAATTTGCGGAACATTTCGATACCGGTGGCTACGGTGTTCATGGTGTCGCGGAAACCGATGATTTCCAACGGATCACCCACGTGTACCTTACCGCGTTCGATTCTACCGGTGGCTACGGTACCGCGACCGGTGATGGAGAATACGTCTTCTACAGCCATCAAGAACGGTTTTTCGGTATCGCGCTGAGGTTCAGGAATCCAGGTATCCAAAGCTTCCATGAGTTTGTGGATAGAAGGTTCACCCAATTCGCTCTGATCGCCTTCGATAGCTTTCAAAGCGCTACCGCGTACGATCGGGGTGTTGTCGCGGTCAAATTCATATTTGCCCAGCAAATCGCGGATTTCTTCTTCTACCAAGTCTAACAAATCTTTATCGTCAACGAGGTCTACTTTGTTGAGGAATACCACTAACCGCGGTACGTTTACCTGTTTGGCCAAGAGCACGTGTTCGCGGGTCTGAGGCATCGGGCCGTCAACGGCGGAAACCACCAAGATAGCACCGTCCATCTGGGCGGCACCGGTGATCATGTTTTTAATATAGTCGGCGTGGCCGGGGCAGTCGATGTGAGCGTAGTGTCTGTTGTTGGTTTCGTATTCCACGTGGGAAACGGCGACGGTTACAATCTTGGAAGCGTCGCGGACTACGCCGCCTTTGGCGATATCGCTATAAGCCATGGCTTTGGCTTTGCCTTCTTTGGCCAATACTTTAGTGATAGCGGTGGTTAACGTGGTCTTACCGTGGTCTACGTGGCCAATGGTACCGACGTTAACGTGCGGTTTACTTCTGGAAAATTTTTCCTTTGCCATTTGTCTAGTTCTCCTGTTTGTAATTAATTACTTCTTATTGTTTAGTTGTTCCAAAACCAAAGCTGGGAGTGGGAATCGAACCCACGACCTTTTCCTTACCATGGAAATGCTCTACCGACTGAGCTACCCCAGCACAACCCTTTATTGGGTATTTAAAAGCGGGCGATGGGAATCGAACCCACGTATCAAGCTTGGAAGGCTAGTGTTCTACCATTGAACTACGCCCGCAATAAGACAGCACTTTATTATACCAAAAAAAAACTCCCAAAGGAAGATTTCCGGGTGTAAAAAGTGGATATACTGCAAGGCGGGGATCCGTTCCAGCCGCTTTTATTACTGTCTTATTGTAGCAAATAATAGGCCGCCCCGTACAGACTTTTAACAAAAAAAGACGGGCGCACCCATAATGCGCCCATCTATTAAATAGAATAGGGAGGCCGATTCCCCTACAAGAGGCTCACCCAAAAACGGGTCTGTCTTGGCACTCCCATACTGCTATTATAAAGCCCTTCCGGAAAATTTCAAGACCTAATTTTAAACTCTTTTCCCCTCTGATAAATAAAATTATTTGCAGACGGTATTTTTTTTGATATAATAGTTATGTTCTAATTTTTGATGTACACGGTGCGGTGGCCAAGTGGTAAGGCGTGAGTCTGCAAAACTCATATTCGCGGGTTCGATTCCCGCCCGCACCTTTTTTATTTTCCCTTTTTACTTATAAAAAGCCCGCTTGAAAGAGCGGGCTTTTGTAGTTTTTTGTCCAGTTTGATTGGTACGGCTAGATAGATTATTTTGGTAAAGTTGGCTTTGTGTGGGCGTTTTCGGGTCGGAAAAATTAAGTGTTCCAAAAAAATCAAACTCGAAAACTGGACTTTTTCTGGACTGTACGGATAGATTGAGATTTGTATATTATCAGTGAGATACGCACCAAATTTGAACTATACGGATAATTTGATTATTTTGGAACAGTCCAGTTCCGCAAACTTTT
>CALUXL010000149.1 GCA_944324735.1 uncultured Elusimicrobiales bacterium | reverse complement strand
GGCCAGCAGGGTGGCCACGTGCAGCATTACGTCAAATGCAAGGCCCTGATATTGCTGGCCGCGCAAATACGGCAACAGCACTAAATGGGCCGAGCTGGAAATGGGCAAAAATTCGCCCAGTGCTTGCAAAAGTCCCAGTAAAACAGCGTCAAAAATCGTCATAGTTAATCCTCAAAGCAAATTAATTTAGGGTTTTTTTCATCCTGCATGTTGATGGCGGCAAAAGAACCCGGCGCAAAATGCCGGTTCTGCCCGGTAAGCAGGTAAAGCACGCAGGAAATGTTGGGGTTGTGGCCAACGGCAATCAGGCAGTCTTTTTCCTGCATGGATTGGGTTAAAAAGTCGCACACGTCCTGGTCGGCGTGCATGCCGTCCAGCTCTGCGCAGGGTTGCAAAGGGGCCTTTAACACGCCGGATAAAATATCCGCCGTTTGGCAAGCGCGCAGCAACGGGCTGTGCAAAATGGCTTGGGCGCCGTAGCCGCTGTTTTTAAGCAGTTGGGCGGTTTGGGCGGCTTTTTCCAACCCTTTGGGGGAAAGCGGGCGCAGGGAATCTTTCTGTACGCCGGCTTCCAAACTGCCAAGCGCATGGGCGTGGCGCACCAAAATAAGCGTTTTCATGGGTGAAAGTATCCTTAAAAAATGCAATAATAAAATAATATATTTATCTTTATTACTATATCATTTTATGCAGCTTAAATACGCAAACTACCCCGCCCTAGAGAAGGCGTTTATAGAGTTTCTTTCTCCTTCTTCCCGCCCGCTTCACCAGCCGGTGCTGGTGGTGTGCGCTTCCGCACGGGTGGGGGCGCGTTTGCGCCGGCAGCTGGCCCTGCAATATCAGGCGGTGGGCAATATACGCTTTACTTCTTTTAACGGGTTGTTAAAAGAGCTGGACGCACAAAACCCCGCCCCTCAAGCAAAGCTCCTGCCTAATGATGATTTGCACGATTTTATTATTCGGGAAATTATTTCCCGCCCCGGTTTAAACCGTTACGCACCCAGCCGCGGTTTTGTAAGCGCGTTAAAAAGTTCTTTGCAGGACTTGGCGGACTCCCTGGCCGAGCCGGACGTGCTAAAAGACCATTTAACCACATCGGCCGATTCCCGCCTGCGGGAAGACTTACCGCATTTAACCTGGCTGGCGGATGTATACCAAGCCTACCTGCAGGCAACCGCGCAGGTGCCGGGGTACCGCTCTTATGCGCAGTTTTTTGAGTCGGCCTTATCCGGGGTGGAGAACTCTTCCTTTTTATCTTCTTTTGCCCATATTATTTTTTACGGTTTTTATGATATGACCGGCCGCCAGCTGGAGTTGTTTTCCCGCATAACGGCACACTACCCGGTAACGGTTTTTGCCCCGTACGAACGGGTGCCTGCGTTTAATTTTGCGCGCAAATTTTTTGAAAGTAATTACGCCCCCGCTACACAGGTGGAAGAGGTTCAGCCCTTGCCCGGTGCTCTGGGGCAAGCCCAGCAGGCTTTGTTTGTTCCCGGGCAAAGTGCGCCGTGCCCGGCCTTGCATTTGGCGCAGGCGCCGGGGGCCAAGGGGGAACTGTTTTAAACAGCTAAACAAATTTTAAAACTAGTGGAAGAAGACGGCCTGGATTTTGCCGATATTGCCGTGGTAGCCCGTTCCACCGCGCCTTACCGCCAGGCGGCGCTGTCCGTTTTTGAGCAAAACGGCATTGCGCTAAATGCGGCATTTGAAGGCCGCTTGGGCCTTACGCCGCTGGGTGTTTTTTGTTTGAACTTACTGTCGATAGCTCAGGGAGGTTTTGCGCGGGAAAATATACTGGCGGTGGTAACCTCCCCTTATTTTAAATATAAGGACGTACGCTGGCGCAAACTGATAAACGCCTGTTTAGCCAGCCGCGATTATGCCCAATGGACCGATTTAATCACCCCGCAAACCAAATATTACGACACGGACTTTTTAACCTGGCTGGAAAACTGCAAAAACCGTTTGGAACAGCTGGATAAACCCCTGCCTTGGGGGGATTTATGCTCCTTGGCGCAGGATTACTTGCGTGAAAATACGGACGGGCTTTCTCTCACGGAAAGCGAGCAAGTTTTATTTAACCAGATCCTGCAAACCGTAAACAGCTTTAAACGCCGCGCCAGTGTGCGCCCCAACGCCAATGAGGGGGAATTTGTGCCGGATTTAACTTCCGTCCTTTCCCAGGCGGCAGTAAACAGCGGGGTGAACCACCCGGGCGGGGTAACGTTTACGGATGTGATGTCCCTGCGCGGGCTTTCGTTTAAAGCCGTGTTTATTTTAGGGATGAACGAAAAAGTATTTCCGCTTATCGTGCCGGAAGACCCCATCTTAAAAGATTATTACCGCTTTGTGCTTAGGGACGGCCTGGGCTATTGGATTAACCAAACGCGGGAGCGGTTGGAAGAGGAAAAACTGCTTTTTTACACCGCGCTTACGGCGGCCCGCCAGCAGGTGTATGTTACCTGGCAGCGCACGGATTCGGCCGGCAAGGCGGCGGTAATATCCGTCTACGCGGCGGAACTGGCCCGCGCGTGCGGGGTGGATTTGCAGTCCCCCCAAGTGCAACGTGTAAGCGGGCGCATTTTGGAACGCCTGGAAAGCACGGGAGACGTATATTTAACCCCGCAGGAAATGGCGGTTTATATTGCCTTGGGCGCCCAGAAAGACAAAGCCCCCCAACTGCAAGAAGCCGGCCTTCTTACCCCGGCCCTAAACCGTGCGGTGGCGGCGTGTGCGTATACGGCTTCGCACGGGGCGTTAACGCCTTATGACGGGCAAGTGCAAAGCGGGGCGGAAATATTTGCCCGTTTAAATACAAAAGGTTTTTCCGCCTCGGCCTTAACCACACTGGCAACGTGCCCGATGAAATACTTTTTTGCCAAAGGCCTGGGGCTGGGCGAGCCGGACGAAGCCCTCTCCCGCCAGGAGCTGGCCCCCAATTTGCGCGGGACGGCTTATCACGAAGTCCTTGCCTCTTTTTACGAGGGGTTACTAAAAGACGGCTCTTTACACAACCTGTTTGCGGACGGGCTGCGCGATCGCCTGCAAAAAACTTTAAACACCCTTTACCCGCGCGAGGCTTATAAACGCTTTGGCATTTACCCCGTCATTTGGGATTTAATTTTGCAGGAAGTACAGTCCACCCTGGAAGAATTTGTACTGGCCGATACGGCCGAACTGGGGGATTTTATTCCTTCTTATTTTGAGCGGGAACTGGAAGGCTATTATAAGCCTTCCCCGGCGGTTACTTTGCATTTAAAAGGCATTCTGGACCGCATTGACCTGGACCCCCGCCAAAAACTTTACCGCGTGGACGATTATAAATCCAGCCGCAAGGCCGGCAAATCTCTGGCGCAGGATATACTTAAAAAACGTATTTTTCAGCCGTTTTTATATTTACTTTTGGCCCGCCAGTGGGAAGTTTTACAGGGGTATCAAAGTGCGGGTTCCTGCTTAATGTCCATTAACAAAGGCTACACGCGCAAAGATTTAACCCCGCAGGAATTTACCGAATTAAAACCCCAGGCGGATGCATTTTTTGCCCGTCTGGCCCGTTTAATACAAGAAGGTACTTTTTACTTAAACCCCACGCCGGACTGCCAATACTGCCCTTACAGTGCCGCCTGCCGCAAAAATGCTTTTAAAATGCGCCAGCGCGCTTTGCGTTGCCCCGCGGCCCGGGAAATGGAGGAACTTCTGCCCGCATGATTACCGAAGACCGCACCAAAGTGCAAACCCTTTTAGGGGTAAATATGGTGGTGGAAGCCGGCGCCGGTACCGGTAAAACCACTTTGCTTATTGACCGCCTTTGCCTGGCCTTAGTGGCGCAGAATATTCCCGCCCAAAGGCTGGTGGCGCTTACGTTTACGGAAAAAGCTGCCGCCGAAATTAAAACCCGTTTAATTTTTAAGCTCCAGCGTTTGGTGCACTGTGTGCAAACCGCGCAGGAGGACCGCACCCTTTCTTTACTGCGGGAACATTTTGCCATTAAGGATGACGACGTGCTGGAACGCAGCCAGCAGGCCCTGGCCTTGCTGGACCGCAGCGCCATTGGCACCATACACGGCTTTTGTGCCGATATTTTGCGCGCCTACCCGCTGGAAGCCGGCCTTTCCCCCAACGCGCAGATAGACACGGGCGCGCGTGCCGCCCGGGTGTTTGAAGCCGCCTGGAACAGCTTTTTAGATGAACAACTGGGCCTTGCCTCTCCCCGCGCGCAGGATTGGAAGGACGTGCTCACCCAAATTAACTTAAACGATTTACACTCGTTTGCCCGTCAGCTATGCAGCGGCCGTATTGAAAAGTATGATTATTTTTCTCATACGGATATGCTGCGCAATATTTGTTTGCAAAAAGCGGCCCGCGCGCAGGAAATGGCGGACTATTTTTCCCAGGGCGTAAAAACACCGCGCAAGGCGGAAAAAATGCTTGTTTTAAGCGCCCGCCAGCTTAACCGCACCGCCCTTTACCTGCAAGGCAAAGAGCCGGGCCCCGCGCTGGAAGAGGAACTGGCCCTTTCCGGCAAGCCGCCCAAAGGATGGGATGAAGAAAGCTTTGAGGAAGCCCTTTCCCTGGTGGATTTTGCCCAAAAAACCGCGCCGGAAAAACAGCAGGTTTTTCGGGTAGCGCTTTCTTTGGTGCAGCCGCTGGTGGAGCAGGTTCGCCAAAACCTGCAGCAGGAAGGCATTTTAAGTTTTGATGATTTAATTATAAAAACGCGCAATTTACTGCAAAACAATTTGCGCGTGCGCCGCCAGTTAAAAGAAGATTACGACGCTTTATTTATTGATGAATTCCAAGATACGGACCCGGCCCAAGGGGAAATGCTTTTATTCCTGGCGGAAGAAAAAACCACCCACGCCCCGCGCTGGCAGGATGTGCGCCTGGCCCCCGGTAAATTATTTGTGGTGGGGGACCCCAAACAATCCATTTATCGTTTCCGCGGGGCGGATATTACGGCCTATGAGCTGTTTACGGATTTAATTTTAAAACAAGGCGGGGAAAAGTGTTTCCTGCAAAAGAACTTTCGCAGTGAAAACGAAATTATAGACACCGCCAACGCCGTTTGCGGGCGCGTTATGGTGCAAAGTGCGGCATTCCAGCCGGCTTATGTGCCCATTTTTACCGATAAAACCGCCCGCCATAACGCGGTGGAACTGGCCGTGGTGGACGCTGGGGAGCAGGAACCCTCGGCTGACGATTTGCGCCGCAACCAAGCCCAGTTTATTGCGGATTGGATTTGCGCCAACGTGGGCAAGCTGACGCTGTCTAACGGCAAAAAACTGGCCTATGGGGACATTGCCCTTATTTCCCGCGCGTCCACTTCGCAGGAGTTTTATTTAGACGCCCTGCGCAGAAGCGGCATTAAGTTTAATGTGGAAGAAGACAAAAACTTTTATCAAAACCAGGAAGTGAGCGACTTTTTAAACCTCCTTCGCGTGGTGGATGACCCCGAGGACCGTATTTCCCTTACCGCTCTTTTGCGCGGCCCGTTGGGCGCGTTTACGGATGAGGAAATTTATCAGTTTTCCCAACGGGGGGAATTAAATGTTTTTGCCAAAACCCAAAACGAAGATTTAAATAATTTTTACCGCCAGCTCCGTTCTTTTATTGCCCGGGCGGGGCGCATACCGTTGGGGCAGTTGTTGGAAGCTTTACAGAGAGAAACTTTCCTCCCCGCGCTTTGCGCTATGGCATACGAGGGGGAAAGAACCCTTTCTAACTTGGAAAAACTGTGCGCCCTGGCCGGCGGTTACGCGCAGGAAACGCCCGTTACTTTGGGGCAGTTTTTGTCCGAGGCGCAACGCCTGATGGAAGAAGAACCCGACCGTTTAAAAGGGGTGGTGAGTGATGACGCGCTGGACGCGGTATCCGTCATTACGGTGCACAAATCCAAGGGGTTGGAATTCCCGGTGGTTATTTTTACCGATATCTCCCGCAAAGAGGCTTCCGGCCCGGCCCAGCGTGCGCAGCATATTTATTCCTGGCAGTACAACATGCACGGCCTGCGGGCGGGCAGCATTAGCGATGTAAATTTAGCTTTCTTGGAAGAAGAACAAAAAAAGCACGCCCGGTGCGAAGAAATACGCGTTTTGTATGTGGCGCTTACGCGCGCGAAAGAAAAATTGCTGGTGGTGGGCAATTTGGCAAAAAGTGCCAAAACGCCGGCGCAGTCTTTTGCGGAGGCGGGGCTGTACCCGCAGGATGACCGCCCCAGCATGATTCAGCAGGAGCTTTTAACCATTCCGGTTCATTACGTGGCCTACCGCCCGCCGGAAGAATTTATTTACCGCGCGCCCGTCCTGTCGGCCCCGCAGGAAAGCCAAACCCAGCTGGCCCGCTGGCGTACTGCCCGTGCCGCCCGGGAAACGCGCTATGCACTGGCATGCGCGCGCAAAGGGGTGGTGTCCCCCAGCCAAGTAGAAGCTCAGCCTTACGCGCAGGACGGGCAGGCCCTGGCCCTTGGCAG
>CALUXL010000148.1 GCA_944324735.1 uncultured Elusimicrobiales bacterium | reverse complement strand
GGGGGGGGGGGTGTGGTTGTGGGCGGGGAGAGAACGGTTGTGTAAAAAAGTATAGTTTTGGTGGGGATTTTTATTGAAAAATCACTCTTTTTTATTCTTATTTTATTAGCGGGCTTAGCCGCTTTTTGGTTTTTAAATGCCAAACAACCCCGCCCTCAAACGCAGGACGGCCAGTTAACGGTAGTGGCTTCCGGCTATGTGCCGTATACGGTAGCCAAACAAATAGGGGGGGATTATGTAAACCTTTCCATGTTGCTGCCCGCCAATGCGGAACCCCACTCTTTTGAGCCTACCCCCGGTGCCATTGTGGCCGTGCACGGGGCGGACGTGTTTATTTATGTTTCCCCCCGTATAGAGCCGTGGGTAACGGATATTTTAACCAATGTAAAAGAGGGCGCCCAAGTGGTGCAGGCGGCGGCCTCGGCCAAGCCTTCCAAAGACCCGCACGTGTGGATGGATTTTGACAATATGCGTCCTTTTGCCCAGGCCATTGCCCAAGCCTTGCAGGAAAAAGACCCTTCCCATAAAGATATTTACGCCGCTAACCTGGCCGCTTTTAACCAACAGTTGGACGAGCTGGACCGGCAGTTTGCCGCCGCTCTTAAAAATTGTAAATACCGCCGCATTGTGCATGTGGGGCATTTGGCGTTTGGTAATTTGGCCTCCCGCTACGGGCTGGAGCTGACGGCCTTGGCCGGCACCTCGCACGATGGGGAACACTCCGTAAAACGCTTGGCGCAGGTGGTTGATTTGGTGAAAAATTCCGGCGCGCCTTATGTATTTACGGAGGAGGCACTGTCCCAAAATTTGGCCGGGGTAGTGGCTAAAGAAACCGGCGCGCAGTTGCTGCCTTTATATACGGTGGAACACGTAAGCGCACAGGAAGCGCAAAATCATGTAACTTACGCGGATTTAATGCGCCGCAATTTGACCAGTTTGCAAAGGGGGCTTGAATGCCAGCCGTAATTGAAGCCAACGGGGTGCGCTTTCGGTATGAAACGGCCTGGGTGCTCGATAACATCACCTTTCAGGTGCAACCGGGTGATTATGTGGGGCTGATTGGCCCCAACGGCGGTGGTAAAACTACTTTGCTTAAAGTGCTTTTAGGGCTTGAAAAAGCCCAAGGCACGGTGCGTTTGTTTGGGCAGGAATTGGACAAATTTAAAGATTGGTATAAAATTGGCTACCTGGCGCAAAAAAGCCCGGTGGCACAGAGCCGGTTTCCCATATCGGTGGAAGAAGTGGTTTTTATGGGGCTTGGGTTTGAGCGTTTCCACAACCGGGTAACGCATGCGGACTTAAAAAAAGTATATGAGGCCCTGGCCAAAACCAATACATTAAGTTACGCCAAGCGGATTTTTCACGATTTATCCGTGGGCCAGCAACAGCGCGTACTATTGGCGCGCGCGCTAGTAAGCTGCCCGCAACTGCTTATTTTGGACGAGCCTTCCGCCGCGTTGGACGCCGGCAGCCGGGAAGATTTCTTTAACTTGCTGGGTGAGTTAAACACCCGCCACGGCATTACCATTTTACTCATCACGCATGACACGGGCGAAGTGGGAAAATACATCTCTAAATTTATGTATGTGGATAAAGAGCTGGTTTTTTACGGCACCAAGCAGGAGTTTTGCCATTCCGAAAAAGTAGCCGCCAAGTTAGGCTCTTTTGCCCAGCACACCATAGACCACCTGCATAATAACGGCCACTGCCCCCTAGGCTGCCATTGCGAGGAGGCCAAACATGATTAGCGAATTTTTAAGCTATGGTTTTGTACAGCGCGGTTTGCTGGCGGGCTCTTTGGCGGCGGTTATCTGCGCGGTGTTGGGCGTGTTTTTGGTGCTTAAACGCCTGTCTTTAATTGGGGACGGGCTTAGCCACGTGTGTTTAACAGGTGTGGCGGCGGCTCTACTGATGGGGGCTTCGCCGGTGTATGTATCCATACCGGTGGTGATGGCGTCCTCACTTGGAATTTTGAAACTGACGGAGAAGTTTCGCATTTATGGCGACGCGGCCATCGGCATCATCAGTGCCGCGGGCCTTGCCGTCGGTATTTTTATTACCAGCCTGGCCGGCGGTTTTAATACGGATTTGTTTGGTTATTTGTTTGGCAGTATTTTAACCGTGGGGACGGACGAGGTAATCCTGTGTGCGGTATTATTAGCCATTTTGCTGTTTTTTGTGATTGGTTTTTACCGGGATTTGGTTTCCGCCTCGTTTGATGCGCCTTTTGCCCATACGCGCGGCATTAATGTGCGTGCGGTTAATTTAACGCTTACGCTGATTACTTCCGCCGCCGTGGTGCTGGCGTTTAAAGTGGTGGGCATTTTTTTAATTTCCGCTTTGCTTATTATTCCGCCCGTTTCCGCTTTAATGCTGGCGCGTACGTTTAAACAGGTGTTATATTGGGCGGCCGGGCTTGCGTTGGCGGCCGTGTGGGTGGGGGTATATTTGTCTTTTGTGTTTGATATTCCCTCCGGCGCTACCATTATTTTGGTGAATTTATGTATACTGGCTTGCTCCTACGCGTACAGCCGGATAAGGAACGCCTATGCCGCCGAAAAATAAAAAAGATGTAATGCCCGTCATTACCGCTTTAAAAAAATTATATCCCGAGCATATTATCCCGCTTCATCATCAAAACGCCTGGCAGCTGCTTATGGCGGTGATACTTTCCGCCCAGTGTACGGACGCGCGCGTAAACACCATTACGCCTCATTTGTTTAAAAAATATCCCACCCCGCAGGCGCTGGCCGCCGCCAATATACAAGAGGTGGAAGAAATCATCCACTCCGCCGGTTTTTACCACAGCAAGGCGCTTTCTTTAATTGAAAGTTCCAAACGCATTTGCGAGGTGTTTGACGGGGAAGTACCGCAAAATATGAAGGACCTTTTATCCCTGCGCGGTGTGGCGCGCAAAACGGCCAATGTAATGCTGGGGGACTATTTTAAAAAGCCGGAAGGCATTGTGGTGGACACCCATGTAAAGCGCTTGGCCTTTCGCCTGGGGTTTACCAAACAAACGGACCCCGTTAAAGTAGAGCAGGATTTAACCCGCCTTATCCCTTACGAATATTGGGTCTGGATAGCCATTGCGCTTATTTTACACGGGCGCAATGTATGCAATGCGCGCAAGCCGGCGTGTTCCGGCTGTGCGTTAAGTGCGCTGTGCCCCAAAAACGGGGTGAAGGTTTCGGCCTAGTTTTGTTAAATTTTGGTTAGCCGCCCCCGCGTAAACGGGGGCGTTTTTTTGTGCTTAATGGTTGCAAAAAGGTGTTTTGGGGAATGCCCGCACGGATAACCCCAATAAAAAACCCCGCTTGATAAGCGGGGTTTTTTGTTTTAGCAAATTGGTTATTTGCCCAGTAGCGACAGTAAAATACCGGCCGCCACCGCACTGCCAATTACGCCCGCCACGTTAGGCCCCATGGCGTGCATAAGCAGGTAGTTGTTTTTGTCGTATTCCAAGCCCAGTTTGTTGGATACGCGCGCCGCCATAGGCACGGCCGATACGCCGGCCGAGCCGATAAGCGGGTTGATTTTGGTTTTGCTAAACAGGTTCATCAGTTTAGCCATTAACACGCCGGAAGCCGTAGCGATGGAGAACGCCACCACCCCCAGTACCAAAATACCCAAGGTCTGCGCGGTTAAGAACTGGCTGGCCTGTAATTTGGACCCGACGGACAGCCCCAGCAAAATGGTTACAATGTTGCAGAACTCGTTTTGCAGGGTTTTGGACAAACGTTCCGCCACGCCGGATTCTTTAATCAGGTTACCAAACGTAAGCGCACCGATTAAGGGCGCCGCGTCCGGCAGCAGGAACGCACACAATAACAGCAGCGTAAGCGGGAAAAGGATTTTTTCCCGTTTGGTTACGGGGCGAAGTTGCTGCATTTTAATTTTGCGTTCGGCTTCGGTAGTCAGCAGTTTCATAATGGGGGGCTGGATGATCGGCACCAGCGCCATGTACGAGTATGCCGCCACGGCAATGGCACCCAACAGTTCCGGCGCCAAACGGCTGGTTAAAAAGATAGCCGTCGGCCCGTCCGCCCCGCCAATAATGCCGATGGAAGCGGCTTGCTTCATGGTGAAGGACAAATCGCCCATGTGCATATTGGTCATGGCAATGGCGCCAATCATCGTGGCAAAAATACCAAACTGCGCCGCGCCGCCCAAAATGGCCATTTTCGGGTTGGCGATTAACGGCCCAAAGTCCGTCATGGCGCCTACGGCCATAAAGATAAACAGCGGGAACAGCCCCGTCTGAATACCGGCGTTATACACAATGCCTAAGAAGCCGTTGGGGCCGGCCATATCCGCCACCGGAATGTTGGAGAGTAAGCCCCCAAATGCGATGGGGATTAAAAGCAGCGGTTCAAACTGCTTTTTAATGCCCAGCCACAGCAGGAACAAACACACCCCAATCATTACCAGCTGCTGCCAGGTAATGGCATAGAGGGAAGTGGTATGCAATATTTTGGTTAATGCAACGGTAATATCCATAACGCCCCCTATTTAATAAGCGCAATCGGGTGGCCGGTTTGTACCTGGTCGCCTTGTTTTACCAAAAAGCTGACGGTGCCGGCTTTGGGCGCGCTGATGGCGGTTTCCATCTTCATGGCTTCCATGACCAGGATTTCCTGGCCTTCGGCCACGCTGTCGCCCTCTTTGGCGCTGAAGCGTAAAATGGCGCCCGGTACGGGGGCTTTTACTTCCATCGCAGCGCCGTTAGAGGCCGCCGGGGCCGCGGCATTGGCGTCTGCCTCGCCTACGGAAATGGCAAAGCGTTTGCCGTTTACCACAGCCACGTTATCGCCTTCAAAAGATACGTTATAGGCGGTTCCGTCCACCGTTACTTTGCAGGCGGTGGCGCCGTCTGCCTTGGCGGCCGGTTTGGCGTCTTTGGCCCAGCGGATGCCGTTTATTTTGGATTCGCCTTTTAAGAACATTAAGCCTTTGTCGGCGCAGGTAGCCACGATAAAGACGTTTTCGTCCGTTACCGGCAGGCCGGCGGCTTCCAGTTTTTCTTTGGCGGGTTTTAAACCTTTCTTGGGGTCCGCGTCGTTAATTTCCAGCGGGGTTTTAACGGTAGGCTGCAGGCCCAGTTGTTCGCTGGCGGCTTTTACCACTTCGGCGGCCGGTTCCACCGGCGTTTTGCCAAAGTAACCCAGCACCATTTTGCCGTAGCCGGGGGTAATCTTTTTCCAGCGGCCAAACATGACATTGCTGTAAGCCTGTTGGAAATGGAACTGAGAAACCGGCGTAACGGAAGTACCAAAACCGCCCAATTTTACGCATTCGCCCATGGCGTCTACCACTTCGGGGAATTTGTCAAAGGTGCCGTTATCGCGCATCATTTGCGTGTTGGCGGTTAAAGCGCCGCCCGGCAGGGGGGAGAAGGGAATTTCCGGGTTGACGGCGGTGGCTTCCGGCGGCAGGAAGTATTTGCTCATGCAGTCTTTAAATACGTTTTCGGCTTCCTGGATTTTTTTGTAATCAATATCCAAGGTGTATTCCGTACCGCGCAGGGCGTGCCACATGGTTAAAATATCGGGCTGGCAGGTGCCGCGGGAAACGGGCTGCATGGAAAGGTCCAGCGAGTCCGCCCCCGCTTTAATGGCTTCCAAACAGCAGGCGATGGAGTTGCCCGCCGTTTCGTGCGTGTGGAATACAATTTTGGTGCCCTGCGGCAAAATGCGCCGCGCCATGGCAATGGTTTTACCCACGGTGGCGGGGGTGGAAGTACCGGACGCGTCTTTAAAGCAGACGGAATCAAACGGTACGCCGGATTTTAAAATTTCACGCAGGACTTTTTCATAAAATTCTTCGGTATGGATTTTGCCGGTGGCGTCCCATCCCGGGGCTAAGGACATCATGGTCACGCAGACTTCGTGTTTTAAGCCCGCGTCGTGAATGCACTGGCCGGAATAAATCAGGTTGTTTACGTCGTTTAGCGCGTCAAAGTTGCGGATGGTGGTGGTGCCGTGTTTTTTAAACAGTTGGGCATGGGCTTTAATTACGTCGGAAGGCTGGCTGTCTAACCCCACTACGTTTACCCCGCGGGCCAAAGTTTGCAGGTTGGCATCCGGCCCGGCCGTTTTGCGGAAAGTATCCATCATATCAAAAGCGTTTTCATTGCAATAGAAGAACAGCGCCTGAAAGCGGGCCCCGCCGCCAAATTCCATATGCGTAATACCCGCATGGCGGGCAGCTTCCACCGCGGGCATAAAATCTTTGGTAAGTACGCGTGCCCCGTAGACGGATTGGAACCCGTCGCGGAAGGCCGTGAGCATAAAATCAATTTTTTTCATTTTTTGGCTTCCTCTCATTTACCGGTAAATCTCTTGGCGGCGGCCACGGCGGCGGCTATCGCCAGGTTATCCGCGCGGGCGGCTGTGGCGGCCGGCGCGGGTGCAGACTGAGGGAAATATTTTTCCAGTATTTCCACCAGCCAGCCCAGCACTTTCATCACGAGCACCATGATGAAAAGAAACGCAAACACCACAACCATACCAATGATTGTTAAGTTTACGCTGTCCATCAAGGAGGTACTTTCTGCAAGGTTCATGCGTTCATGTCTCCTATAGAAAACTCCTGCAGGCCTTGCTGCGTATGAAGCAGCAAAGTCCCCGAGGAGGAAATATCCCGCACGGTTCCGGCGGTTTTCCCGCCACCGGCGGTAATACAAACGGTGCGGCCGATATAGGGGAACAAGGCTTTGTATTCTTCCCCAAAAGAGGCAAACCCCTCGGCCAATGCCTTGGGCAGGCGGGCGTTAAAACGCTCCAGTAGCCGCGCAAGCATATCCTGCCGGCGGATGTGTATGTTTAACGCTTCTAAAGATACGGCCGGCTGCCCCACTTGGCTTAAATCCGCCTGCCGTATATTAATACCCACGCCTATCACTAAGGCATAAAAACGGTTTTGTTCCAATACCACTTCGCTTAATATGCCGGAAAGTTTTTGGTCGTTTACCAACACATCATTGGGCCATTTTAACTGTGCCGGCGCGCCCAACGCCCGTACCGTCTGGCAGATGCATAGGGCCATCAACTGGGTTAAGTTGGGCAAATGCTGGGTATTGTTTGGTTTTAAAAGAAAAGAAAAATATAACCCGCCTTGGGCGGAAACCCATTTGCGGTTAAACCGGCCCCGCCCGGCGGTTTGTTCTTCGGCGCAGATAACGGCGCCGTCTTCCAATTCCTTGGCGTGCGTTTTGGCGTACGCATTGGTGGAATTTAACTGTAAAAATTGCAGTATGCGGGGCATACCTTCATTGTAACAAAATAAATGCGTTTATAGACGGTAAAAAATTATTTTGCGCGCCGGGCGGCAAACAACAGGGCGGCCGTCATGCTTTGGGCGCTGGCTTTGTTTTGGCCGGCAATGTCAAAAGCGGTGCCGTGGGTGGGGGAGGTGCGCAAAAAATCCAGCCCGGCCGTTACGTGTACAATCGGCTCTTGGGCGGCCAGTTTAAGGCCCAGGAGGGCTTGATCGTGATACATGCACAAAATCCCGTCAAAATGGCCTTGTTTGTGGGCCAGCCAAAGGCTGTCTACAGGGTAAGGGCCTTGGGCGCACACATGCCGCTTTTGCAGGGCTTGTAGGGCGGGGGTGATGGTTTGGGTTTCTTCTTTGCCAAAGCGGCCGTTGTCTCCCCCGTGCGGGTTTAAAGCGGCCAGGGCAATACGCGGGCGCTTAATGCCCAGTTTTTGTAGGGCGGCGTTAAAATCGGCTCCGGCTTGTTCAATACGTTCTTGCGTAATAACGCGGTGGAGGTCTTTAATGGCAAAGTGTTCGGTAACCAGGGCGCATTTTAAAGGGCCGCTTACAAACATCATTAAAGCGGTTTTACCGTAGTATTTGCGTAAAAATTCCGTATGCCCGGTAAAGGGTACGCCGGCCAGGGCCCAGCTTTGTTTGGAAATGGGGGCCGTAACTAAAGAAGACGCCGTGCCTTGGGCGGCCAGTTTGCAGGCCGTTTGCAGGGCTTTAAAAGAAACCTCGCCCGCCCATTGGGTGGGGGCGTGTTTGGCTTTTTTAAAGGCGTTGGGGTGTTCCACGGGTAAGAGGTCTGCCAAGTCCGGCGTGAATCCGGCCTCATACAAGGAGTGCGGCTCCCCCACGAGTATCACGCGGCAGGCGTTTTGAACGGCCGGGTCTTTAAGGGCTTTTACGGTTACTTCCGGCCCGATGCCAAGCGGGTCCCCCGCGCTGACGGCTATAAACGGTTTGGCTGACATATTCACCCCGATAAAAAATAAAGAGGAAGCGTTAAGCTCCCTCTTTATTTTATAAATTTAACAGCCGGGCGGAAATTATTTTTTTGCTTCTTTTTTATCTTCCTCTTTCTTTTCTTCTTTAGCGGCTTTTTTGTCTGCTTTTTCTTCCGCCTTTACTTCTTTTTTATCAGCCTTTTGGGCTTGGGCCTGCTGGGCCAGGGCTTCTTCAATCAGCTTGTCCGATTCAAAGGTTTTGGTAATTTTTACGTCGGCTTTGTCGTACAATTCGCCAATGTATTCACCCATGGCGTTTTGGATTTTTTGCTGGGCCAAATATTGGGCCAGGTCTTTTGCTACGTCATCATAGCCGATTTGTCTTTCGGCGCGTTTTTCTTTAATTTTAATGATGTGATAGCCCAGGTCCGTTTTAATCGGGTCGCTCACTTTGCCTACGGCCAAAGAGAAGGCCTTGCTGTCAATTTCTTTCGGGGCGATGCCTTTAATTAAAATCATATCCCCGCCGGAGGCTAAGGCCGTTTTGTCTTCGGTATATTCTTTTACCGCGGTGGAAAAATCTTTTCCGCCGTCAATTTCGGCTTTAATTTTAACGGCCAGTTCCTGTTTCTTTTTTACGTCTTCGGGCTTCATGTCTTTGGTGACGGCCAAATAAATGTGCCCAATGCGCACTTGTTCCGCCGTGAGCTGTTTTAATTTGGCGGCAATGGCACTGGCTTCTTTAAAGCGGGCAGGGTCTTTCTTTTCAAGCGCTTTCATTTTTTTGGTGTTGCCTTTCATGCAGACTTCTACATCTTCATACAAGGCTTTCACGTCGGCTTCTTCCACCGGTTTAACGGTGGCGGTGATGCGCTGTTCCATTAATTTGCGTACAGCAATGTCTTTTTTGATTTTTTCTTTATACGCTTTCAAGCTCATGTGTTGCTTTTTGAGGGCTTCGGTAAAGCGTTTGTCGGCCCCTTTGGGGTCTTCTTTGCCGGTTTTTTCGTCCACAATAAAGCGGGCTTTAATTTCGTTAATACCGCCGTCTACTTCGCTGTCTTTTACTTGAATTTTGGCCTCGTCGGCGGCTTGGTATAAAAGTTCTTTGGAAATCAGTTCTTTTAATACTTCCCGGCCCAGTACGTCCTGCGCGTAGGGCTGCTGTAAAAATTGCGGCGCCGCAATTTTATATTGCTCCACCACGCCTTCCAGGTAAGAGTCATATTCCGAGCTGAGCACCGGCTGTCCGTTCACCGTTGCAACGGAGGATTCCATCACTTTGGCCTGCGCGCCTACCCCGAAGGCCAGCGCAAGGGCCAGTAAAGCCGTTAGGTTAGTTTTTTTCATACACAAACACCTCGTATTTATTTTTTAAAGCGTTTAAAGCGGCGTCTTCTTTTTGCATACGCAAAATTTGTTCAATGCGTTCTTTGGCGTCTTTAAAAGAAAGCCGTTTTTCCCGAGTCTTCATTATTATATGAAATCCTTGGGAAGTTTTGATAAACCCCTGTACACTGCCGGAAGGAGAGTTGGCCGCAATTACTTCAATTTCCGGTATAAACTCCCCGGGCATGAAAGAAAATTCCTTCCCGCGGGTGCTTTCCGGCGCTACGGAGTACTGCTTTTCCATCGTCTTCCACCGGGAGGGGGAAGCCTTTAATGTGCGCAGTACCTGGTCGGCCGTTTCCGCATTGGGAATAATTAACTGCTTAATGGTCATTTCATACGGGTATTTATCAAAATAGTCTTTTATTTCTTGTTCGGTTACCGCGGTGGTGCCGCTTTCTTCCAACTGGTTGTACCAGGAGCGGATGAGCGTTTGCTGGGCAAAGTCTTCATACACTTCTTTTAATTGGGCGCGTTTGTCTTCCAGCGTGCTTAAATACGCGTCGGACTCGTCCAACTTAGCATCTTTGGCGGCCAGTTCGGCCAGTTTTTCACGCACCAGAGCATTAATAAAGTTGATGCGCCCAATGGAGGTTTGTGCAAAGTCCTTGTCTTCGGGCGTCATAAAGATTAGTTTGTCTTCCAAATCTTGTTCCGTAATAACGGCCGGGCCCACTTTGGCCACAACATTGGGTTCAGCCGGGGCCGGTGCGGGGGCCTCGGCCGGTTTTTTGCAGGCGGCTGCAAAGAGCACGCAAAAAATAGAAAATAAGAAAACTTTACGCATATCCATACTATATCATTTTATGCGCCGTGCGGGAGGGTTTGAAAGAACAGCACGGCTTTTTCGGCCTCGTGTACCAGGTCCGCCCCTGCGGGGAAATGCAGGCGTATGCCGTCGCCCGAGTTGGATTTTAAAAATTCCAAATTTTCTGCCCCGTAGCGTTCAAATAATAAGGAAGGAAAATTGGCCGGCATTTTAAAATCACGCGTGAAGGAAATTTCTAGCCGCTCTTGGGTGGCGTCTATATGTTGTATTTGCAGTTGCCCGGCACGGGCGGAAAGCGCAAACACACGCGTTAAATTTAATATTTCCGGCGGGACGGGGCCGCACAAATCGGCCAGGCGGGTAAGCAAAACTTTGGTTTTGGCTTCGTCCGCGCTCATCAGTTCCTTATAATATTTAAGGCGTTCGGCCTCATCGGGCAGGTAATCGGGCGGAATATAGGCGGGCAGCGGCAGGCTGACCGTGGCGCGAAGCTCCCTCTTAACGGGTTGGCCTTTTAGTTTTTTTACTTCGTTGGCTACCAAATCACAATACAGGCTAAGGCCTACCTCGTTTACGTATCCGTGCTGTTTAACACCCAGCAGTTCGCCCGCGCCGCGTATTTCCATATCCCGCAGGGCCAGTTTAAAGCCGCTGCCCAGCTCGCCAAATTCCATAAGAGCGGCCAGGCGTTTTTTGGCTTCTTCGGTGGGGTCTTTTTCCGGCTTGGGGTTCCAGCGTACGGCCGCCAGCTGGGCAAAGTTGTCCTCTTCCTGCGGGGCGGGTTTTTTAAATAGCCAATCCGGGTGGAATAAATAACAATAGGCCTTGGTACTGCCGCGCCCAATGCGCCCGCGCAGCTGGTACAGCTGGGCCAGGCCAAAGTTTTGGGCGTTTTCTACAATTAACGTGTTGGCGTTGGTAATGTCGATGCCGGACTCAATAATGGTGGACGCTAACAGAATATCGTATTTGCCTTGGTTAAAATCCCATAAAGTTTGTTCCAGCAGTTTTTCGTCCATTTGGCCGTGCGCCATGCAAATTTTAGCTTCCGGTCCCAGTTTTTTTAAAAACAGGTAGCGGCTTTCCATACTTTGTACGCTGTTGTATACATAGTATACCTGCCCGCCGCGGGCGAGTTCTTCGGTAATGGCGGCGGCGGCCAGTTCGTTATTCCAGGCGGTTACCACGGTTTTAATGGGGGTGCGGCCGCGGGGCGGGGTGTCTATTAAAGAAATATCGCGCAGGCTGGATAAAGATTGGTTTAACGTGCGCGGAATGGGTGTGGCGCTTAACATAAGGGTGTGCACACCGGCGCTTTTGGCTTTAATTTTTTCTTTTTGTTTTACGCCAAAGCGGTGTTCCTCGTCAATAATTACCAGGCCTAAATCTTTAAAAACAATGTCTTTACTCATTAAACGGTGGGTGCCCACAATAATATCGCACACGCCGCTTTTTATTTCTTCCACCACTTCTTTTTGTTCTTTAGGGGTTTGGAAACGGCAAAGCATGCGCACATTTACCGGGAACCCGGCCAAACGTTTGGAAAATGTTTTGTAATGCTGGTCCGCCAAGATGGTGGTGGGTACCAGCACCATTACCTGCTTGCCCGATACGGCCACCCGCAGGGCGGCGCGCATGGCTACTTCGGTTTTGCCAAAGCCCACATCGCCCACCAGTACGCGGTCCATGGGGCGGGGGAGGTCTAAATCCCGCAGTACGTCTTCTATAGCTTGGGCTTGGCCTGGGGTAAGGACATAGGGGAAAGAATCGGCAAATTCCTGTTCAATGCGCGGGTCCCCCGGGGTTAAGGGCGCGGGGGAGGCTTGGCGCAGGGCTTCCAGCTTTAAAATTTCTTTGGCGGTTTTTTGCGCTTCTTCTTTCACGCGTTTTTTTACGTCCCGCCAGGCGGTGCCCCCCAGGGCCGAAAGCGCCGGTATTTTGCCCCCCGCGCTAATGTATTTTTGCACTTTTTTAAAGTCATACATCGGCACATATAATTTGCTGCCGCGGCGATATTCAATAATTAGGCAGTCGGTCGGGTTTTCTTCTTTATCCATAATTTCCAACCCCAAATATTTGCCGATGCCGTGGGTTTGGTGTACTACGTAATCGCCGGGGGCAAGCTCTTTAAAGCGTACCCGTTTGGCGCCTTCCACCGTAAAGTTTTTAAGCACGGTGGAGGAGTTGTAGCGGCGGTCTAAAATTTCGCAGGAAGTAATAAAAGCCTGCTTTTGGGCCGGGTTTACAAAACCTTGTATTAAGGGGGAAATTTTAACAGGCGTTTGGGACAGGGTGGAATAGTCCTGCATAATTTCGCTCAGGCGGTCCAGCTCGCCCCGGTTTAAACAACAAATGGTTAAGGAGATGCCGCGGTTTTTTAATTGTGCGGCTTCCCGCTCCACCAACTGCCAGTTGGCCCCAAAGCGGATGTTGGCCTGGAGGCCGCAGTCCGTAGCGTTTGCACTGGGCAGGGTGGACAGTACCACCGCCCCGGGGAAGGACCCTTCCTGCGGCAGGCTTTCTTCAAAAGCGTAGGCCGCGCCCTGGGTATAGGCGCTAAGGGGTTCTTCTTCCTGGTCAAAACGAAGGGGGATAATGGTGGCCTGGTCCAGCTGGGCCCGGGTGTTTTGGGTGTCTAAATCAAAACTGGCGATGGACTGCACCGTATTGCCCGAAAAATATAAACGAAGGGGTAACTCCTTATCCAAACAAAAAATATCCACCACGCTGCCGCGCACGGCGTATTGGCCGGGGCATTCGGCATAATCTTCCCGCTGGTAGCCGGCGTTTTCCAGTACGTCCAGCAGGTCCTGGCGGCGCAGGGAGCCCCCGCGGTTTATGGTAAACAGGCGGCGTTTAAATTCTTGGGCGCTGGGGAATTGCAAATCTAAATCTTCCGCGTGCAAATCCAGCACAAAGGGGGTGTTGTTTTGAAGCAGCTGGTAAAGGGCAGCCATACGGCCGATGTGCTGCTGGGGCAAATGGATAGCGCGGGCGTTTTGGGGGCCGAATTCTTTAATGGCGGCGTGCAGGGCGTCTTCTTCGGTTTGGGCGGAGCGCACAAACACCACGCTTTGCCCCCGGTTTAAAAATTGATTACACAAAAAATAGCCCCGGGCTGCCGCATTGGGCAGCCCGTAAAAGCAAGAAGTTTGGTTTTGGCTTTCTTGTGTACTCATACACATTAAACCGTTGCGGAGCCGAATGGTAAATTAATAGCTTTTGGGTTCGGTTCCTTTTATAAACGCTTCCCAGAATTTATTGCGTTCCGTGGGCATGGCCAGCTTGCCCGTGTTGGGGTTGATGTAAGCGAAGGAGATTCCTTCCGGAACGGCAAAATCGTCATTGGGTTCGTCTTTCAGCAGTTCTTCCATAATGTCGCTCCACCAGTGGCCGGCGGTGCTGCCTTCCAGGCGGACTTTGTCGGCATAAGAAGCGTCATCGTCGTAACCCATCCAGGCAATGGCGGAGGTGCGCGGCGTCATACCCACAAACCACATATCGCGGTGGCTTTGGGTAGTGCCCGTTTTACCGGCTATGTTGCGCCCCAGGCGAGATACATACCGCCCGCTCCCGCGCTGCACAACCCCTTTCATCATATTAATGAGTAAATAAGATTCCTGTGGGGAGAAGGCCGCTTTTTCCATCGGAATATGCTGCTCCAAAATGCGTCCGTTGGCGTCTTCCACGCGTTCAATATAATAGTTGTCGGTATGGATGCCGCCATTGGCAAAAGTGGTAAGGGCGGCCAGGTGTTCTTCCATCGTCAGCGCGCTTACACCCAAGGCCAGTGCAGGCACACGGGGCAGGGCGGAAGTAACACCCGCTTTGCGCGCCACGCGCACCACAGCGGGAACGCCTACCGCGTCAATTAAGTTTACGGCTACCAGGTTTTTGGATTTTTCTAACCCGCGGCGAAGCGTAATCCACCCTTCGTTGCGGCCGCCGTAGTTTTGCGGTACCCAAACGTTGAAATCTTTGGAAGAAATGAAAGACTGTTTGGCTAAATCCAGGGAGTACAAGTCCGACGTTTCATCAAAAGTATGCCAGTTTTTTCCGTCGTTATAAAACATGGTGGGCAAATCTTTTACCAAAGTGGCGGGGGTGTAGCCTTTTTGCAGGGCCGCCATCCACACATACGGTTTAAAGGAAGATCCTACCTGGCGTTTGGCTTGGGTGGCACGGTTGAATTTGCTTTCGTCAAATTCACGCCCGCCAATCAGCACGCGTACGGCGCCGGTTTTTACGTCACGCACCATAAAGGCGCCTTGCAGACGGGGGAAATCCGGCTCGGTTTCTTCCTCTTCGGTAGTTTCTTCGCCCTCTTTTTCAGGTTGGGCGGGCTCTTTGGGGGTAAGGTCTATCCCCAAGCTTTTGGCCACGCGTTCGTCCAGTTTTTGCAGGCGGTCAATCATAATTTTTTCGGCCGCGGCCTGCTGGTCAATATCCACGGTGGTGTAAATGTTTAACCCGCCTTTCCATACGGTCTCCGTGCCGTATTTTTCTTCCAGCATGCGGCGGATGTGTTCAATAAAATACAAACCGGGTTTATATTCTTCCGTGATGGTTTGGCGGGTGGGCATGGGCTCCTGCTTGGCGGCTTCATACTCTTCTTGCGTGATGTAGCCTTGCTCTTTCATAACGGAGAGTACCAAGTCCCGGCGTTGGCGGGAGCGTTCCGGATTGGTAAAAGGGTTGTAGCGTTCCGGCGCGGGTACTAAACCTACAATGATGGCGGCTTCGCCGGTGGTTAATTCGGAAAGCTCTTTATTAAAATAGCGTTTGGCGGCGGATTTAACACCATACGCCCCGCGCCCCAAATACATTTGGTTTAAATAGAGCTGTAAAATTTCCTGCTTGCTAAATTGATGTTCAATTTGTACGGCCAGGATAATTTCGCGTATTTTGCGGATGATCTTTTTTTCCTGGCTTAAAAACACCCCGCGCGAAAGCTGCTGGGTAAGGGTGGAGGCCCCCTGCTTGGCGCTTACGTGTATTAAGTCATGCAGGGCGGCGCGGAAAATACCGCGGAAAGATAAACCGGCGTGTTCAAAAAATTCGCGGTCTTCCATGGCCACCACGGCGTTTTGCAGGTCCACCGGTATTTCCGAAAGGGGCACCATGCTGCGTTTTTCGATAGAAAATTCATGTATTAATTTATTATTGCGGTCATATACGCGGGTGGTGAGGGAAGGGGTGTACTCTTCCATTTCATACACCGGGGGCAAACCGGAAAAAATGTAGCGCATAAAAACGGCCGTAGCGATGATAAGCAAAAACAAACCGGCTAAGCAGCCGCAAAGCAAAGGTTTAGTGGAAAATAATTTTTTTAGATATTTCTTCATATTATTAAAATTATATCAAACTTAGGCGCTATTTCGGGGGGAACGTGTGCTTAAAATTTATGCGTTTTTTGTGCAAAAGCAAGAATAAAAATAGTAAAATTTTACTAAATAGGTTCCGAGGTGTTTATGCCCTGTGAAAAAAACAAACAGCCAACCTGTGTCTATCCGTGCAAAGAGCATTGCGCCGAAACGGCTTTTTATGTGGATAACCCCCAAGCCGTAGCCGCCGCGCAAAATACCAAGTTGTACGGGTATGATTTGATTTATGTGGCCCACCCGGAAACCAAAAAAGTATTTATGTTTGGCAATGTGGAAGGCTTTTACCTGGGAAACGGCAAAGAAGAGAAGGATGCTTTTTCCGTGCATGAAAAAGCCTTTAACCAAGCCTTACAAGGCAATGTGGTAAATTATGCCTGGAGTTTGGACCGCGGCCCCTCTACCTATTATTATCATTCTACATTAGTGCCGTTGTTTGATGAACATAAAAAAGTAGCCAATTTGCTGGGGCTGGTGCGCAATTTGCAGGGGGAAATGCCGGCCGGCCAAATGCAGGCTTTGCATGATGGGGGCGGGCATACGTTTTCCCAAATTTTACTGGCGGCGCGGGAAGAGGAAAAACGGGAAATTTCCAAAGCGTTGCATGACGAAATTGGCTCCTCTGCCGTTACGTTAACATCCATTTTAGCTTTAGTGAAAGACAGCGTGCACTCCAACAACAAAAAACAAGCGTTGGAAGATATTGCCCGGTTGGACCAGCAAATCAAAAACACTATTGAGCGGGTAAAAAACATTATTGTTAATTTACGCCCGCCGCATTTGGAAGCCTTGGGGCTGGAAGGTGCCGCGCGGGAACTGCTGGAAAATTTCAGCGCGTTTAGCGGCGTGGAGCACGAACTGGTGGTGGATGACCAGTGCGAAGAACCCTCTTCAGACAATGTAAACATCTTATTATACCGTGTTATACAAGAAGGCCTTAATAATGTTGTAAAACACGCCCATGCCAAAAAGGTAAAGTTGTTAATTCGCAAGACGGAAAAAAGCATGACCGTTAAGTTGGAAGACGACGGGGTAGGCTTTGTTCCTTCCAAACAGCGTTCTATTAGGCATGTAGGCCTTTTGGCCATGAAAGACAGCGCCGCTTATTTGGGCGGCAGCTTAAAGATAAAAAGCGAACCCGGAAAAGGAACCCAAGTAACGGTTACCTGCCCGCGGGTAGTATACGGAGGTGACAGACCATGACAATCAAAATTGTATTGGCGGACGACCATATTATTGTGCGCGACGGTGTGAAAGCAGTGTTGGAACGCAAAGGCAAAGACTTGAGCGTTGTGGCCGAAGTGGGAAACGGTAAGGAACTTTTGGATTGGGCATCTTCCCACGATGCAGACGTATATGTAGTGGATATTTCCATGCCTCTTTTAAACGGGGTGGAAGCCGTACAGCGTTTGGTAAAAATAAAACCCGATGCCAAAGTAATTATTTTAAGCATGTATGATGACCGGGTGGCCGTGGAAAAAGCCCTCAAAGCGGGGGCCAAAGGCTTTATTGTTAAAGTTTCCACCGCCGATGAAATTGTGGAAGCCATACACGAAGTGGCCGCCGGCCGGTTTTATTTATGCAGTAAAGTTTCCAAATACATTGTACAGGGGTTTTTGGGCAAAGCGTCCGGCCGCAAGCGTGATGCTACCGGCCTTACCCCCAAGGAAAAAGAAGTTTTGCAACTGATTGCGGAAGGTTACAGCAGCAAACAAATTGCCAAGGCGTTTAATTTGTCTTTAAACACCATTCACGTGCACCGCAATAATATTATGAAAAAACTTTCCATCCATAAACAGGCGGAGCTGGTGCGCTACGCCATTAAGGAAGGCATAGCCCAACTGTAAAGCGAGGTTAAACACATTTTATGCGTATTATAGCAGGCACCGCCAGAGGGCGGAGGATATTTTCTGTTTCTAAAAATTTACCCGTAAAGCCCATTTCGGACCGTATCAAACAGTCTTTGTTTGATATTATCCGCCCGCGCATTCCGGCTGCCATTATGCTGGACTTGTTTGCCGGCACGGGCAATGTGTCTTTGGAGGCACTTTCGCGCGGGGCTAAAAAAACCGTTATGGTGGACCGGGAACCCGCCTGCATAAAAAACATTCACCGCAATTTGGCGCATTTGGGGTTTGAGGACCGCGCCAAAGTATTGCGGGGCGATATTTTGCGCCCGCTGGACTGGCTTTTTGCTTACAGCGATAACGAAGGCTACGATATTATTTTTATGGGCCCGCCCTACCGGGACCAGAACAACAAAATGTTGGCCTTGTCCGAGCCGGCCCTTAAAAACGTGGCCCAGGCCAAGTTGCTGGCTCCCGGCGGCATTGTGATTTTGCAAACCCACAAGAGCGAAGAATTTGCCATCCCGGCGGAATTTGAAATGTACCGCCAGGAAAAATACGGCGATACGCTGGTGCATTTCTTTCGCTATCAGGAACAAAAAGGCTGATTTATGTACAGCGACGTTTACGAATTAAACTTTTCCAAAATCAAAACCTACCAGGAGTGCCCCGTCCTCTATAAATTAAAATACATAGAAGGCAAGCGGGAGGGCTTGGTGCCGGCTTCTTCGTTAGGGGTGTCCATACACCGCGCGCTGGAAGCATACCATAAAGAAAGCAATGACCCTTCCGAACTTTTGTCTTTTTATGACGACTGTTGGTTGGGCGCCGGTTATTCCAGCGCCGGGGAGCAGATGGAGTGGTATTTAAAGGGCAAAAAAATGCTGGAAACCTATGCCCAGCGCGAATATGAACGCAAAACCATGGTGGACTCTACCGAGCGGGAATTTATTTTTGAACAAAAACCGTGGACGTTTCGCGGTAAAATTGACCGTATAGACAAATGGCCCGACGGTTCCTGGGAAGTCATCGATTATAAAACCGGTACGGATATTGATTTTACCCAAGAGGTGAAAGATTCCCTCCAGCTGGGTATTTACGCCGTGGGGGCCCGCCGCGCCTGGGGGCTTAAAAACGGCCGTGCCACTTTATATTTTGTGGCCTATGACAAAACAGAAAGCGTGCCTTTTGACGCGTTTGACGAAGAGAAAATATTAAATACGTTCATCGATATTGGCAAAAAGATAGAAGTGAACGATTTCGAGCCAAACCCCGCCCATTGCCCGCAGTGCCCGTTTAACACCCGCTGCGAACATTCGGCTTTGGCAAAACAAACCCAAGAATAATTTATTTTTTCCAAAGCCTGCTTTTAACAAGCGGGCTTTTTATTTAAAGAGGATATTTTATTTATGCACGAACTTATAAAAAACGCAAAGCGTATAGTTTTTAAATTTGGTACCAATGTGTTAACATCGCCCGAGGGGGGGCTGGCCCTTTCGCGCATTTATTCGTTTATGGAAGACATGGCCCGCTTAAAAGCCAAAGGGAAAGAAATTATTGTGGTTACTTCCGGTGCGGTGGGCTTAGGCGCCCAGCGCCTGCACCTGACCGAAATGCCCGACCTGGTTTCCATTAAACAGGCCTGCGCGGCGGTGGGGCAGTGCGGGCTTATGAAATTTTATGAAGACGGCTTTGCCGCCCTGGGCCTTACTACGGCCCAAGTGCTTTTGACGGAGGACGACTTTTCTATCCGTCCCCGTTACTTAAGCCTGCGCGATACGCTTTCGCGCCTGTTGGAATTAGGCGTTGTGCCGATTATTAACCAAAACGATACCGTATCCACCAACGAGCTCCGCGCTTATAAAGACAAAGGTGTAAAAGTTTGCTTTGGCGATAACGACAAACTCTCCGCCCTTGTAGCCGGTGGGCTGGATGCGGATTTGCTGGTCATCCTTTCAGACATTAACGGCTTGTATGACAGCGACCCGCGCAAAAATAAAGACGCCAAACTGATTTCGGAAGTAAAAGCCATCACGCCGGAAATTGAATCCGCCGCCGGGGGCGCTTCCAAACGGGGGCGCGGCGGCATGAAAACCAAGCTGGAAGCTGCCAAAGTGGTTACCCACTCCGGCTGCGCGATGGTGATTGCCAACGGCAAAACGCCGGGGGCGCTTGGGCGTGTATTTTCGGACGAGTTTGTAGGCACTTTATTTAGGCCGGTGGCGGACTTGCCCGGCAAAAAAGTGTGGATTGCCTACTCCACCAACATGACGGGCGGCGTGGTGGTCAACGCGGGTGCGTTTAAGGCGCTGTGCCAAAAAGGCGCCAGCCTGCTGGCGGCCGGCATAACGGGTGTAGCGGGTGAGTTTGACGTGGGGGACGTAATCAGCGTATTTGACGAAAACGGCGCCGAGTTTGCCAAAGGTATGGTAAATTATTCCAGCGCGGACTGCGCCAAAATTTTAGGCTGCCAGAGCGAGGACATCGCCAAAAAACTGGGTGGCAAAAATTACGACGAAGTAATCCACCGCGATAATATTGTTATTTTGTGAGGTTTTTATGAACGCGCAAGAACTGGCATTGCAGGCAAAACAGGCTTCCCGTGTGTTGGCTTTAGCCACCACGCAGCAAAAAAACGCGGCGCTTAGCGCCATGGCGCAAGCCGTGCGCACCGCCGCCAAGGACTTGTTTGCCGCCAATAAGTTGGATTTGCAAGCGGCCGAACAGGCCGTAAAAGAAGGCAAAATGAAGCCTTCCCTTTTTGCCCGCTTAAAGCTGGACGAAAATAAATTAAAAGCCGTAGCCGCCGGGATGGAAGACTTAATGCACCTGCCGGACCCGGTGGGCCGTACCCTGGCCTATACGGAAATGGCCCCCGGCCTTACTTTGCAAAAAGTAAGCTGCCCGCTGGGTGTGCTTTTGGTTATTTTTGAAGCCCGGCCGGATGTACTTCCTCAAATAGCGGCTTTGGCGGTTAAATCCGGCAATGCGGTTATTTTAAAAGGCGGCAAAGAAGCCCTGCACACCAACGAAGCCTTTTTAAAGGTATTAACGGGTGCGTTAAATTCTCTGCCCGGCGGTTGGCCGCAGGGGGCGCTTAGTTTGGTTCATTCCCGGCAGGACGCGGCCGAACTGCTTAAGCAAGACGCGTATATTGATTTGGTCATTCCGCGCGGCTCCAACGCGCTTGTGCAGTATGTAAAAGAAAATACTTCCATCCCCGTTTTGGGCCATGCGGACGGCGTATGCCATATTTATATTGCCCCTTCCGCCCCGGCGGCCTTGGCCATAAAAGTATGTGTGGACGCCAAAACCCAGTACCCCGCCGCCTGCAACGCGGTGGAAACCTTACTGGTGGACGCGGCCTGGCCGCAGGAAAACGTAAACGCTTTATTGCAGGCTTTGGCAAAAGCGGGCGTAAAGTGCCACGCGCTGGAAGCGCAAAAACAGCGTTTTACCGGTTGTGAGTACGCCAAAGAAATCAACTGGCATACGGAATACGGCGCGCTGGAACTTTCTTTACTTACGGTGAGCGGCGTGCAGGAAGCGGCCGCCCACATCAACCGTTACGGCTCCCACCATACGGACGCTGTTTTAACGCAAGATGAAAAAGAGGCCGATTATTTCTTGTCCGCGGTGGATTCGGCCGGTGTTTACCACAATGCCTCCACCCGCTTTGCCGACGGATACCGCTACGGCTTTGGGGCGGAGGTGGGCATCAGCACCGCCAAAACGCACGCCCGCGGCCCGGTGGGGCTGGAAGGCTTAACCATTTATAAATACCGCTTGCGCGGGCAGGGGCAGATTGTGGGTGATTTTGTAGGCCCTAACGCGCAGGCTTTTACGCATAAAAATTTATTACAAGAGGATAAAAAATGAAAATAGGATTTTTAGGTGCCGGAGAAATGGGCGGCGCCATTATTAAAGGTTTAATTGATTTTGGCGGTTACCGCGCCGGGGACATTTTGGCCGGCGTACATACGGAAAAATCCGCCCAGAATTTATATTCCCGCTACGGGATAGACGCCTCTACCGATAACGCACACGTCATTTCCAAGGCGGACGTGCTGATTATAGCCGTTAAGCCGGCCGTGGTGCCAGAGGTTTTGCAGCAAATTGCGCAGGAGCTTACCTCCCCCAAGCTGGTGCTTTCCGTGGCGTTGGGTTCCACTACTCAAATGTTGGAAGAGGCCTTGCCCGGCTTCCCGGTGGTGCGGGTGATGCCCAATACCCCGATTGCCTTGGGCAAAGGCATGAGCCTGCTGGCCCGCGGCCGCTACGTAACGGACGAGCAAATGCAAACCGCGCGGGATTTGTTTGGTTGTGCGGGGCGCGTGGAAGAACTGCCCGAAAATTTATTTGACGCGGCCACTGCGGTTTCCGGTTCCGGCCCGGCGTTTATTTATTATGTAATTGCCGCTTTGGCCAAAGGCGGTATGGATTTGGGCCTGCCCGAAAAAACGGCCAATTTGTTGGCCGCCCAAATGACGGCCGGCGCCGCTTCCATGGCGCTTCTTTCCGGCCAAAGCCCGGCGGCTTTGCAAAAAAGCGTAACCACCCCCGGCGGCTGCACGGCGGCCGGTGTGGCAGTGCTGGAAGAAACCCGCGCGGACCAAATTTTTGAAAAAGTAGTCCAGGCTACCGTAGCCAAAGCGCAAGAGTTTGCCAAATAATACGTCCCCATAAAAAACGCCCCTTTTAACAAGGGGCGTTTTTATGGGGTTTAACTTGTGTGTTTACTTCCAAAAATAAAAGCCTATAATAAATAACCCCAGCAGTAAGCGGTACACCACAAATACGTTAAAGCTGTGGGTTTTAATAAACTTCATTAGCCAGCCTATTACCAATAACGCCCCTAAAAACGCGCTGATAAACCCCCACACAAACGGGGCGTTAATATCTGCTAAAGACAGGTTATGCAGTTCCAGCACGGCGGCCCCGCCTATAACCGGGGCGGAGAGTAAGAAAGAAACCCGGGCACTGGCCGCGCGGGAAAGGCCCAGCAGCAAAGCGGCCGTAATGGTAATGCCGCTTCTGGATACGCCCGGCATAATGGCCAGCGCCTGCGCACAGCCAATTAATAAAACGGTTTTTAAACCAAGCTCGGTGGAGGTTTGGTTCCCGGCTTTGCGGTCCGCCGACCATAAAATAACGGCAAACACCATTAAGCAAACGGCAATCATTAACGGGTTTCTAAAAGTGGTTTCGGCCCAGTCCCCAAACAAGACGCCCACCAGCCCGGCAGGCACCGTGCCCAAGGCCAGGTACCAAATGGTTTTGCCTTGCGGGGTGCGGGGGCGGGTGAGACCGTCCTTTATCAGTTGGTACCAGTCTTTCCCAAAATAAAGCAGTA
>CALUXL010000147.1 GCA_944324735.1 uncultured Elusimicrobiales bacterium | reverse complement strand
GCCGTTATTTGGGAGTTGCGCACCCCGTATTGTTTCAGCTCGTCAAAAATCAGTTTCCAGCGTTCTTTTAAGGAAGCGTTCTCTTCAAACCAGGCCTGATTGTGGCCTAAAATAATGCCGCGGCTCCAGTCCGACCCGTCATACGAGCCGTACGTCCCTTTCACTTTGGCAATATCAATGCTGGCCTGTATGCAGTAGGCGGCAAATTTTTCAAACAAAGCGTCCACCGCCGGGGCGGATTTGGTATAAGTGATGTTGCGCTTAGCCAGCCAGTCCGCCAGCCCCATAGCGCCCACCCCAATGGTGCGGTAACGGCGATTATGTAGTACGCCTTCCAAAACGGGAACTTCGGTAAAGTCTATGGCGTTATCCAACAAGCGCACGGAGGTGCGGCACACGCTTTCCAGCTCTTCGTCCGTATCAATATTAGCTAAATTGACGGATACCAAATTGCACACGTGGATAAGCCCGCCATGTTCCTCCCGCACGATTTTCTCCCCCTCCAGCTCACGCGCGCCAAACTGCGTGGGGCGCACATTGCTGTGGGATTCCGTACACAGGTTGGTACCTACAATCAGCCCGTCGTGCTTATTGGGGTTAAAGCGGTTTAAAGTGTCTTTAAACGCCAGGTAAGGCATGCCCGTTTCCACCTGGGATTTCATCATTTTCTTAAACAGCTCTTTGGCGGAAACAAATTTAAACATTTCCAGTTTGCCGGCTTTGGCGTCCGCCTCCAGCTTGGCGTAAAATTCATTAAAAGCCGGGCCCCACAGTTCGCTCATTTCCGTCCAGTATACGGTGCGGATTTCGTTCGGGTCCACCAGCAGCCATTCTTCGTTGGCGCGCACTTTTTGCATAAACAAATCCGGTATGACTACCTGCGGGAAAATATCGTAGGCTTTCATACGCTGGTCCCCGTTTTCGGTACGCAGTTCCAGGAAAGACTCTATATCCATGTGCCAAACGTCCAAAGACACGGTAACTGCCCCTTTGCGTTTGCCCTGTTGGTTGACGGCCACGGCCGTATCGTTAATAATACGTATCCAGGGGATTACCCCACCCGAAGCGTTTTTAATCCCTTTAATGCGGGCCCCTTTGCAGCGCACGCGCGAAAGGTTAACCCCCACCCCGCCGCCAAATTTGGAAATGGCGGATATTTGGTCTATGACGTAAAAAATAGAGTCCCGGCTGTCGTCCATCTGCACAATAAAGCAGGAGCTTAAATTGCCGTTGGGGCGGCGCAGGTTCATCAGTAGCGGCGTGCCCAGCGAAATTTTGCGGTCCGCCAGTTTTTCATACGTATCTTTTACCAACGCCATGCGTTCTTCGCGCGGTTCGTCCTGGTGGGTTAACAAAGAAATGGTTAAAAACATATCCTGCGGCAGTTCCACTATTTTATCGTTATACTCACACAAATAGCGTTTAATGAGCAGGTTGGCGCCGGCATAGTCATACACCATATCAAAAGCCGGGTTGATGAAAGAAGCCGCCTGGGCAATTTCCTGCGCGCTGTATTTATCCGTTACCTGGGTGGTATAAACGCCGCAGGCCGTGTTTTCGGCAAGGGTGCGGGGATAGTCATAAATATATCCGCGGGCCGTAACACGGCGGTACAATTCCAACATTTTTAAGCGGCCGGCCACGTTTTTCCAGTCCGGCTCCTGTAAAGAGGTCATCTGCAAGGCCAAAAGCATCAGGTGCTGCATAATTTGCGCGTCCGTGCTGGTGGAAGTAATAAAGGGAAGTATCTTCTCCCGCAAAGCGGCGGCAGACACCTGTAACCCTTCCGTGGCAACTGCCAAAATTTGTTCTATCCGCCCACCGGTAAGCGGGGCGGAAAAAAGCGATGTAAAATTGTTATTCATAATTTTTCCTAATAAGAGAATAGACTTTTATTATAGCTAAATTGAACCTAAAAATAAAAAATTTTAAGGGTTAGGCCTTAGCCCCCCAAAGGCACCACCCCAAGTGAAACCTAATAAAAAGATATAATTTAAATAAGTTATGAAGAAAACCCTTTTCTTATTCTTTTTATTTGGTTTTTCCGCCTTATATGCCCAAAACCGGGACGGAAGGATCATCGCTCGTGTACACGCCACCGCCACCCGCATGAACCCCCAGGTTATTTTGGAGCGCTTCCCGCTAAAACCGGGGGACCGCCTTACCGCCCAAAACTATGACCGAGCCCAAGACGAACTGCACAACATGCGCGTATTTAAAAAGCTGGATTTTAACCTTACCCCCCGCAAGGACGGCCAGGTGGACATTGATATCAACGCCCAAGACGGGTATTTTATTTTTCCGCTGGCGTTTGCCTCGGGCGGGGGTAAAAGTGTGGCGGCCCTTTCACTGGCGGCGGGGAACTTATTTAAACAAGGGGAAATGTCCTTCTTTTTTGGGGGCGCCAGCCAGGACGGGTTTACCTTAAACGGCGGGGTAGCCCTGGGCAGAAACAGCTTTTACGCCGGATACAGCAAAATAAACACGGACCAGCGTTTTTATAAAAACTATTGGAGCAACACCTTTGGCGTATTTTCCACCTCGGACGATGAAGGCGAATACCCCGGTGAACTGCTGGCCCAAGTACACACCCGCCAGGAAAATTTTACTTTTAACTACGCCCGCGAGCTTACGCCCGACCTGAGCCTTTTTATCCGCCCCGAACTGGTGCGCTACCAATATGCTAGTACCCCTTTTATGCAGCTAGACAGCGGATCCCACAACACCCTAACCGCCGGCCTGCAAATAAGCGATAATATCCGCAAAGGCGCCAACATGGGGGCCTTATCCGGCTATGGATTGACGGATAAGAAAAAAAGCCTCACCAACTTGCCCCACACCCGCTACGGCTACGCCGGAAAACTTTTTTATACCGACGGCGGCAGCTGGACCGCCAGCGACTACCGCATCTCCAAACTGGGCGTTCAGGCCACCTGGCTGGCCGAATTTAAGGCCCGCCATTTGCTGGCGCTGGAAATAAAAGCGCAAGACGCCTTTCAAGCCCATTTTAGCGATGAAATTCTATCCACCGATTTGCTCAGCGGCCAAGGCCGTTACGACCGCCAAATCCGCGGCCAACGCGGCGCGGGCGCCAGCGCGGGCTTTGTATATTATTTACTGCGCAACAATACGGGCCTTTTGTCTTTAGCTCCCTTTTATGAAACGGCTTACGTGTACCGCGCCGGCGAGTACCGCAACCACAGCGGCGCCGGGGCTACGCTTTCTTACAAGCTGTGGCGCTTCCCCTTCCCGGTGGGGATCAACTATACCCATAACCTGACGGACGGCTCCCACCAAACGGCCTTTGTGTTTGGCGGCGCTTTTTAACTTACATACCTTACTTTTTAGCTTACCCGGCAAACGCCCGTACGCCGGGCGCGTTTATTTTATTATAATGAAGAGGTAGGAGTATAACTTCATCATATTTAAAGG
>CALUXL010000146.1 GCA_944324735.1 uncultured Elusimicrobiales bacterium | reverse complement strand
CAAAGCTTCTTTACACGGGGCCGAACACAGCGTGGTGGCGGACCGTATTGAATCGGGTTCTTATATGATTGCTGCCGCGGCCACCCGCGGGGACGTGTTGGTGGAAGACTGCGTGCCGGAACATAACTCCATCTTGCTGGAAGATTTGCAAGAGGCGGGCGTTCCGCTGGAAATTACCTCCCACAGTGTGCATGTGCTTCCTTATGAAGGGCGCTTAAAACCCATGCGTATGAAAACCGCCCCTTACCCGGGTTTTGCCACGGATTTGCAGGCCCCGTGGATGACGCTGATGACTTTGTGCGACGGCGCCAGCGAAATTGATGAAGACATTTTTGAAAACCGTTTTATGCACGCGCCGGAACTGGTGCGTATGGGGGCGGATATTTTAACGGAAAAAAGCATCGCCCGCATAAACGGGGTGGAAAAACTTTCCGGTGCGCATGTTATGGCGTCTGACTTACGCGGCGGCATGGCCTTGGTAATTGCGGGTTTAGCCGCCCAGGGCACCACGGAAATTGAACGCGTTTATCATATTGACCGCGGGTACGAAGACTTGGAGCAAAAACTAACGGCTTTGGGTGCGGATATACGCCGTTATAACCCGGATAAAAATGAGTTTTAAAATTGTATTTGATTATATCTTAACCAGAACCGGCGTGGGTTGCGGGGCCGGGTTGGAAGGCTTGCGCTCGCTACTGGAGCGGCTGGGTAACCCGCAGGACCGTTTTAAAATTATCCACGTAGCCGGCACCAATGGCAAAGGGTCTGTTTCCGTTCTAACGGCGCAGGTGCTCAAAGAGGCGGGTTTTAAAACGGGGCTGTTTGTTTCCCCGCATTTGTGCGACCCGTGCGAACGTATACAGGTAAACGGGGCCCCGGTTTCCCGGCAGGAATTTACGGACGCCGTGCTTCAGGTTTTTCAGGAAGAAGAGCAGGAACTAAACTTTTTTGAAATTCTTACCGCGGCCGCCTTGTGCCACTTTGCCCGTGCGGGCGTGCAATATGCCGTGTTGGAAACGGGCCTGGGCGGGCGTAAAGACCCCACCAACGTTTGCCAGCCGCAAGCGTGTGTAATTACATCAATTGGGCTGGACCATATGCAGTTGCTGGGCTCGTCTCTTTCTCAAATAGCGCGGGAAAAAGCTGGCATTATTAAGCCCGGCGTGCCTTGCTTTTCGGGCACGGTAAACCCTTCCGCGCGCGAAGAAATAAAAAAAGCCGCCAAAGAAAAACACGCCCCGCTTTATTTTATAGGCGAGGGGGAACCCTTTTATGAGTACGCTTTTGATTTTGTAAACAATCAAACCATCCTGCGTACCAAAGACGGGCAGGAGTGGCCTCTTTCGGTTTTGGGCCAGCGCCAGGGTATCAACGCGTGTGTGGTGTACCGGCTGGCAAAATATTTAAAAATAGAGGACACCGCCATCGCCCGTGCTTTTGCGGGCGTTCGCCTGCCCGGCCGGTTTGAAGTATTAACCCAAGCGGGCAAAACCTTTGTGCTAGACGGGGCCCACAACGCCCAGGCGGTGGAATTGTTTTTAGAGTTCTTGGCCAAAACCCCTTACGCGCAGGATGCCACCCTGTTATGCGGTTTTATGAAAGACAAAGACTACAAAAAATTGCTTTCTTTGCTTTGCCCGCATTTTAAAGACATTATTGTTACCGTCCCCAGTGCCAAACGCGGGGCACAGAAGGAGGACATTTTGCCCGTCCTGCCCAAGGGGGTAAAAGTGCGGTTTTTTAAAGATCCTTCCCGCGCGTTTTCGGCCGCGTGCCAGGCAAAAAAAGTGGTGTGTACGGGGTCTTTTTATTTGGTGGGGCTGGTGCGGCAAAAACTGCTGGAGCGGGGGAAAAAGTAAAAAACGCTTTCCCCGTGTGAAAAAAGCTTGTTTTTAGCTTGACACTTTCCTCGTATTGTGATTAAATTTATTGTACGTTCATTTTTCTTCTAGGGATTAACCATGGCTTTTGATACCGAATTCGACGGACAGACGGATTTTTCTGACTTTTTGGAACGTTTCCGGATGCAGGAATTGCCCCCGGCAGACCCCATGCCCCGCCAAGAAAAATTTGACGGCAAAAAACAATTAAATGCCGCCAACCGTCAGGCCCAGTATAACCGTTCGTTTGAAAAGCTGGAAGAAAAAATACAGGAATTGGAAGAACGCTTTGAAGCGTCCGCCTCTCAGAACGATAAAATCTTAACCGAACTGGCCCGCACCCGCGAGGCCGTAGAAAGCCAAAAAGATAAAGATTCTTTCCTCTCCGGCCTGGCCGATACCATTAACAGTTTAAAAGCCAGTGTGGAAACCCTTTCCCGCGCCCAAACGGCCCGTGTGCTGGGGTATACCGATACGGCCGTGAACCGCGGCTTTGACGATAAAGCCCCGGCTTTCCCGTCCGTCAACGCGGCGGATATTTCTGCCTTTGAGCCGGAAACATACCGCGCCCAGCAGGAAGAAAAAGCCCGCAAAGAACGCGAAGAGAAAGAACGCATTATTACCAGTTTGCATCAAAAGGCTTCCCAGTTAAAAGCGGTAAACAGCGCGCTGGACAGAGAAATTAAAAAAGTTCAGCAGGAAAAAATGGAAGCCCTTAAAAAATCGGCCGAGCAAGCCAAAGAAATCCTGTCTTTGCGCGAACAGTTAACCGCGGCCGAAGAACGCTTTAAATCCTTTAATTTTGAAGGCCGCATCATTTCCATCAAGCAGCAGTACCAGCAAAAAGTAAGCAGCTTGGAAAACCAACTGCATGAAATTTCCAACGTCTGCATGAAGCAGGTGGAAGAAATTGAATCCTTAAAAGCGGAAAATTTAAAACTGCACACCATTGCTTCTGAAAAAGAAGAACTGCTGGCCAAGTATGAAGCCAAAACCAAAGAGCTGGAAGATTTAAAAGCTTCTTTGAGCGATTTGGAAAGCGAATATGCCGGCAAGTCCCGTCAGCAAATGTCGGTCTTTGGGGCGCGCATCCGCACGCTGGAAGAAGAGCGCGACGAACTGGCCGCCAAGCTGGCCGCCGTGCAGGAACAGCTGGAAGCCGTATTGCAGGAAAAACAATTGCTGGAAGCCAACTTTAAAGAATTGTTGGAAAAAATCAACCGCAACGACGCGGTTATTGAAGATTTGAAACGCAAAATTGATGTGCTTACCGCGCAAAACGCCCACTTATCCGGCGAGCGCGACGCCTTGCAGACGGCCAATCAGGATTTAACCCGCCAGGCGGCCTCTTTGCATGATAATAACGAGGCCCTGCTTCGCAATCAAGAGCAGCTGCGCACGGTTAACGAAGAATTGGCCCGCAAGACGGAAGAATTAAACGCGGCGAACGAGGAGCTCCAGCGTGAGCAAGCCTCCCTTACGCGTGAAAAAGAATTTTTAACCCGTCAAAAAGACAACTGGGCGCGGGAACGCTCTTTGCTGGAACAGCAAAAGCAAACCTTAACCCAGGAAAAAGACCTTTTGCTTAAACAAAAAGGCGAACTGGAACAGGAAAAAGAAAATTTATCGAACGAAAACAAGAACCTTCGTTCCAGCCATGTGGTGCAGGGGCCTGTGCCGCCTGCTCCGCCGGCCGCCCCGCATAAACCCTTGCCGCCGGATGCCCCCGCCCTGGTGCAGGTGCACAAGGCGCCGCAGCCTGTTAAACCGGCCGCTCCCAAAGCCTTGCCCATTAACGAGGTGCCCGTAGAAGTAACCGAAACCTGGCGCCCCAAAGTGCGCAGCGAGGAAGACCTGCCGGAAATTAAAGTGGCTCAGCCGGTGGCGCAGGATGATTTCGGCCCCGGGGAAGATTTCCTGGAGAAGACGGACAGCTTTATCGGCCGAATGAAATGGTCCATCTTCCGGGAAGACAAATAACCGTTTTTTTAAAAAGCCTGATGAAAGTCAGGCTTTTTATAAGGAGTTTTTATCTATGCAGCCTTTAAAAATTGCCGTATTATACGGCGGTAAATCCACCGAACATGAAGTCTCTGTCCACAGTGCGCAAACCGTTTGCCGTTTGTTAAGCGCGCAGAAGGACAAATATACCATTTTTCCCATTTTTATCAGCCGCCAAGGCCATTGGTTTTTGCAAACCGAGTGCGGGGAGCAAACCCCGCAGGATAAACCGCTTACCCCCTGCCTGTTGCCGGACTGCCAGTTAATCAGCCCGGACGGTTCCTTTAAGCTTAAGGTGGATGTGTTCTTTCCCGTTTTGCACGGAACCAACGGGGAGGACGGCGTTTTGCAGGGCCTGTTGGAAAGTTTAAACACGCCCTATGTGGGGTGTGGGGTGTTGGCCTCGGCCATGGGGATGGATAAAGAAATTAGCAAATTGGTTGCCCAGCAACATGGCGTGGCGGTGCTGCCTTATCAAAAAATCCGCCGGGGGCAAGCGTATGACCGCCCCGCGCTGGAAGCCTGGGCCAGCCAGCAAGGCTACCCCGTATTTGTAAAACCGATGAGCTTGGGCTCTTCCGTGGGGGTAACCAAAGTAAAAACGGCTGAAGAACTGCACCCCGCTATTGAAAAAGCCTTGGCGTTTGATGAATGCGTACTCGTAGAAAAAGGCGTGGATAACGCGCGTGAAATTTTTTGCGCTTTATACGGCCAGGGGCTTCAGGCGGCGGCGTCCTCCTGCGGGGAGCTGAAAATGCTGGCTAATGAGTTTTTTGACTATGAAGCTAAGTACCTGGTGCAGGGCGGGTGTGAAACACGCGTGCCGGCCGATATACCCCCTTCTATGCAAAAACAAATGCAGAAGGATGCTTTAACCGTTTTTGCCTCTTTGCGCGCATGCGGTTTGGCCCGGGTGGACTTTTTGCTGGGGAAAGACGGCAAATACTATTTTTCCGAAATTAATACCCTGCCGGGTATGAGCGAAACCAGCCTTTTCCCGCAATTATTTGAATCCAGCGGCTATAAATATACGGATATTTTGGACGGCTTAATTCAAATTGCCCAGAAGGTACATCAAGAAAAATCAAAACTGCAATTAAACAGATAGCACAATGGCAAAACATTTTATTTCTTTTTTGCGTATGAGCGTATGGCTGAAAGTAGTTGTGTTTTTCTGCCTGTTTGGCGCTTTGGTAAATTTAACGCTGGTGTGTGAAGACGTAATAAGCGGCGGCATATTGCTGCGCCTGCATGCGGGATTTTTTATTTTGTATGCGGGGCAAGTGGTTTTTATACTGCTGCGGGAGCGGTTTGTTTTTATTTTGGCGCTCTTGCAGGCGGTGCTGGCCTTGTGGAGCAATGCCGATTTTACTTTTGCGCCGCTGATTCGGCTACTGGGGCGGCTGTATTATTTGTCCCACCAAATGACGGTGCAGGAATTAAGTGTGTATAAATACGTTTTTATTTCTTTGGCGTTTACGCTGGAACTATTCAAAGCATATTTAATATT
>CALUXL010000145.1 GCA_944324735.1 uncultured Elusimicrobiales bacterium | reverse complement strand
GCTTCCACTTTAGCCTTGGCGGCCGATTCCGCGGCCACTTTGGCTTTGGCCTCCGCTAAAATAGCGGCCTGTTCGGTAACATCGGCCTCTTTTTTAGCTTGAGCGGCCGATAAAGCGGCCGTATCCGCCGCCACCTGCGCTTTGGCCGCCGAGGCCGCAGACACCATGGCTTTGGCCGCCGTTAACATCGCGGCTTCTTCAGTAGCGGCAGCTTCTTTTTGGGAAGCTTGCGCCGAAGCCAGGGCCGTATCTGCCGCCGCTTTTGCTTTAGCGGCCGTATCCTGCGCGGCTTGAGTGGCCAGTTTGGAAACGTTTTGCACAACCGTCAGCGTTTGCTTGGCCGAGCTGGCCACCGCACGGGCGCTGGCTTTATCCGCCAAGCAGGCCTTTTGTACCGCCTGAGAAGCAGAGCTATACGTATCCTGCGCTTGCAAAACCGCATTTTTGGCAGACTCGGCTACCTCGTCCGCAGCGGCTTTGGCTTTTGCCGCAGCTTGGGCGGAAGAGGAGGCGTCATCTTGAGCTTTTTGGGCTGCCTGGGCCGCACGTTTGGCCTGTTTGGCCGCCGCATAGGCTTGGGTTTTGGTCACGTCTGCATCGGCCTTAGCTTTTGCCGCAGCCTGGGCGGAGGCTGCGGCGTCTTCTTTCGCTTTTTGGGCTACCTGGGCCGCATATTTAGCTTTTTGAACGGTAACTTGCGCCTCTTTGAAAGAGGCTTCTGCATCGGCCTGGGCTTTTGCCGCGGCCTGTACGGCCACACCGGCTTTTTGCAGGCTTACATTAGCCGCCTGTAAAGCGGAATAAACGGTGGATTGCGCACGGCGGCTGGATTGTATTTGCGCTTTTAAATCTAACTTAGCTTGACGAAGAATAGCTTCTTCCTGCGCGTCTGCCCAAGCGGGTGTCAGCCCCAGGAATACGAACGAAAAACCAAAGGCTAACGATAGAGCTTTATTCATATCAAACCTCCTGTTTTTATGCATATAATGCTTATAGTATACGTTTTTTAGCTCATTTTTCAACAAAATAAGCAAGAGGGAGCTATTTATCCGTCAATTTGGAAAAATTACTGTACGTGACAAATTTTTCCTCGTAGGCAATAAACGCATCCTGCAAGATTTTAATGGCGGTTTTTTTATCAAATATCTTTTCCACCACCACGGTTTTATTTTCCAGCTTTTTATAATCTTCAAAAAAGCTCATGGTTTCGGATATTAAATGCTCCGGAAGTTGTTCAATGTCCGTATAGTGGCTTACGTTCGGGTCGCCCTGGGCCACGCCGATAATTTTATCGTCCGCCTCGCCGTTATCCAACATGCGCATTACGCCAATAATACGCGCCGGAACAATACACATGGGCACTACTTCCGCCTGGGAGAGAATTAAAATATCCAGCGGGTCTTTATCTTCACCCAACGTGCGGGGGATAAAGCCATAGTTGGCCGGATAATAGACGGAAGAATAGAGCACTCTGTCCAAGCGCAAAAGGCCGCTGGCTTTGTCCAGCTCGTACTTGGCGCGGGTGCCTTTGGGGATTTCGATAATACCGTTTACAACATAAGGCAGGGAGCCTTTGTCGCCCGGCGATACATGGTGCCACGGGTTAAAATTAGCAAACATTTTTTCCTCTTTATTCTGTAAATAATCTGTATAAAACATAGTAATTATAGCAATTATCGATAAGGTCTTTCAGAATGGAGGAAATAACCCCAAGCAGATGATTAAAAATGGTAAAATAAAATGTCGTTCGATAATACCAAAGGAGAATAACCTGCATGAAAAAAGCCTTATTAGCTGTACTCGTTGCATTATTTATTTCCCCTGCGGCATTTGCCGATAACTGGGGCGCTGCCGTTAAGCTGGGTATGGGAGAGAATGATTCTAAATTTTTGAAAGATAATTTTCACAATACATTTGGCAATAAAGACTTAACCGAATCCGACGGATTTGTTGGCGTAGAAGGATTGTACGAATGGAACTTGACCCAACAAGATAAAATCGGTGTAAAATTAGGTGTAGATTTCTACGGAGAAAATGAATTGGAAACTTCTTATTTTTACGAAGGAGCTTTTGGTTCCGTTGAAAGAGCGCATGAAGAAATGTCTGAAAATACCTATGCCATTCCTTTAACCGTTTATTACAAGAGAGATAACGGTATTAAAAACTGGAGCTTTTTTGCCGGGGCGGGTATCACCTATATTGATTCCGAACTGGAACTTGAATATCATGATAGCGAAAACGACCATGATAAACTTTCTTTGTCCGACAGCAAAGTATTTCCGCATGTAGTAGCAGGAGCGGAATACCGCTTTACCCAGCTGTTTGCCTTGGGATTGGAAGCCAAGTATAATTTCTCCGCCAAAGTGGACAAAGATTACAATGGAAACAATGTTGTCCTGTCTGACCGCTCTGGTTTAAGCGGTGCGGTAACGGCCCGGTTCTACTTTTAAGTAACAAAACCGTGTATAAAAAATCCCCCGGCACCCCGGGGGATTTTTGTTTATAACAACTAATCTAAATCTATACACTAGCCCGGGCTAAATATTTGCTAGAATTTACTACCAGACACAAAGGAGAATATTATGGAACAAGAATTCATCAATTTTAATAAAGTAGGCATTATTGGCTGTGGGTTTGTGGGGGCGGCCTCGGCCTTTAGCTTAATGCAAAGCGGGCTATTTACCGAAATGGTGCTTATTGACAGCGACAAAGCCCGCGCCGAAGGCGAAGCGCTGGACATCAGCCACGGCGTACCCTTTGCCAAACCGATGAAAATCTACGCCGGGGATTATGACGATTTGAAAGACGCCGGCCTCATCATCATCACCGCCGGGGCCAACCAAAAACCCGGTGAAACCCGCCTGGATTTGGTAAAAAAGAACATCGCTATTTTTAAATCCATCATACCGGAAATTACCAAACGTAATTTTAAAGGTATTTTGCTTATTGTAGCCAACCCCGTGGATATTTTAACTTCCGTAGCCATTAAATTAAGCGGTTACGCGCCCAACCGGGTGTTCGGTTCCGGCACGGTGTTGGATACGGCCCGACTGAAATACAACCTGGGCCAGCATTTGGATGTGGACAGCCGCAGCGTGCACGCTTTTATTATTGGCGAACACGGCGACAGCGAAATTGCCGCCTGGAGCTGCGCCAATGTATCGGGCATTAAGTTGGACAAATTTTGCGAAATGCGCGGCTACTTTAACCACCAGGAAGCCACTAAACGCATTGCCGAAGAGGTAAAAAACAGCGCCTATGAAATCATCGCAAGCAAAAAAGCCACTTATTACGGGATTGCCATGTCCGTCAAACGTATTTGCGAGGCCATTGTACGTAACGAAAAATCCATCCTGCCCATTTCTTCTTTAATGAATGGGGAATACGGCATCAGCGGTATTGCTTTAAGCATGCCCGCCATCGTAAACCGTAACGGGGTGGAAACGCACGTGCCCCTGCAGTTAAACGAAGAAGAAGTTGCCGCTTTGAAAAAATCGGCCGCTACCCTTCAAAAAATTATGGAAGAAAACGCCCTGTAATCTTCTTTACCGTTTTTCTTTCACCCGTCCCCAAGTATGGGGGCGGGTTTTTTATTGCCAAATAACCGGCAGAAACAGCGGAATTAATTAATTTATAAAAATTAGTATAATTTAGTATAAATTAATTATGATAAGGTTTTTATTTCCGTTTTTGTTTTTATTATTTATAACGGGGGGTACAGCCCTTGCACAAGAAGGGCTCCCCTCCGATGATGTTTTAAAACAACAGTTAATTGACGCTTCTATTCAAACCTATCCCGGCCGTTGCCCCTGCCCGTATCATACGGACCGCGCCGGCCGCCGCTGCGGCAAACGCAGTGCTTATTCCCGCGCGGGCGGTTACGCACCTTTATGTTACCCGGCAGACGTTACACCCCAAATGTTGGCGCAAGCTAAACAGAAAGCCGCCGCCCAGCTGGAGCCCAAGGGCCCAGAGGGGGATAAAACCCCTATGGCCCGCCCGGAAGAACCAAGCAATAATAACAACAGCTTTACTGCCGTCACCTTACTTAAAGTAATAGACGGGGATACTTTAAAAGTTTCCCTGCCGTGTGAAAACACAGTACTTTGCCAAAATATGTCTGTCCGCGTGCGGGGGGTGGACACGCCCGAACTGCACAGTAAAAACCCGCAAGAGCGCCAAAAAGCCCAAGCGGCCAAAACATTCACCGTCCAATTCACCCAAGGCAAAACGTTAAACTTAATGGGTTGCGGGCGGGATAAATACTTCCGCTTGTTGTGTGACGTAAAAGCCAACGGGCAAGATTTAGCCTCCGCCCTGTTAACGGCCGGGCAAGCCGCCCCTTATGACGGCGGAACAAAACCCCAACTTCACTAACCCAATCTACCTTCCATCCGTTTTTTACCCACCTAAAAGAGGAGGACAAAAGGCCCAGCTGGGTATAGGTCTTTTGCTCCTTGTGAGGGGGAAGAACTCTTATATAAAATAAAAACATGAAATACGCTTTTTGCCTTTTTCTTTTTATTATTAGTTGTATATTTTTTCCGCTTTCGGGCTATGCTCAGCCCAAAATGACTAAAAAAATGTTAACCCGTTTTACCTCGGCCTCCAAGGCCGAAGTATCCGCCGTGCGCTCAGCCGGACGTATGAAAGGGGGAAAAGTACTAAATGCCCAACTGGGGGCCATGCTTGCACAAAAAATACACAAGCAGCGCCCTGCCCGGCAGGAGTTACAACCAGGCCAAATTTTTCAGGCCGTGTTTCCCAGAGATGATCGCTTTAAATTTTCAGGCGTTGTATTTTATACCTATTATAACGGCAAAAAAGAAATTTACGGCGCCATGGTGGCACATGCCGTTTCCTCCAGCAGTTTTTACCCCGGTATTCCGCGCCATTTTGAAGCCACGTTTTTCCTGCCCAACAATCAAACCAAAAAAATCCCGGCAGAAATTGTGGCATTTTCCCCGGTGAATATATTGGACTTGGTGCTCGTAAAATTCCCCGCGCAAGCAGAAGCTTTTTTAAACCCTTTCCCTTTGGGAAATTTGGAAAATGAAAAAAAAGTATTTTCCCTTGGATATAACGACAAAGGTTTTTTACCCGTTTATAACCGCCGCGTGATAAAAGAACTGCCCTACTCACTCCGCACCACCATGCCCATTGCCGACAGAACGCAGCGCCAAGGCCTGTGCGGAAGCGCCGTTTTAAACAGCAAAAACCAGCTGGTGGGCATTCATACCGGTTCTGCCCTAACACTGGGTGCACAAAACCAGCCGCCCCGCTGTTCCTTTGCTACGCCTTCCCATTTTTTAAACCGCTTGGTGGACACTTACCATAACGGCGGAGAAGGCACTGTACCCTTTTATATTGATGAAAAGCGTTTTATTAATTTAAATATCAATGAGTACATTGTGTCTTACTCCCTCTTAAACGCACTGGGGATGCCCTTAAAAACCCGTGAAGTAACCCTGCACCTTTCCCGCACCCATTTAAAAGAACAGCTGCAAGCCTTGCCCCAAGCTAAATTTTTACTAATTACCACCCACCCTTTATCTTGGGATACCAACAACCGCGCCCTGCCCATGCTGTCCTTTTTTGAAGAGGACGTCCCCAAAACCACTTATCTGTACAATTTGCGCACGGGCAAACAATATAAACTGCCGGCCTTTATCCACCCGCCCCAACCCCGGCGGCCTTATGGGTTCTAATCACTAAAAAGCTTTCCCTGTGGGGAAGATAAAATTGTTACAATATCCAAAAACAAGGATTTTTGAATATGACTTACAATTTTGATACCCCCGTAAACCGTGAAGGGACCTTCTCTCTAAAATGGGACGCAGCCGGCCCGGATACCCTGCCCATGTGGGTAGCGGATATGGACTTTAAAACCGCCCCCGCCATTACCGAGGCGCTCATCAAACGCGCCGCCCACGGCATTTTTGGCTATACCAAAACCCCGCAAGCCTACTATGACGCCATTACCGCTTGGTTTGCACGCCGCCACAACTGGCAAATACAGCCTAACTGGATACTCACCGCCCCCGGCGTGGTGCCTGCTTTAAGTGCCATCATCCAAGCGCTTACGCAGGAGGGGGACAAAATTATCCTGCAAACCCCGGTTTATAATTGCTTTTTTTCCTGCATTAAAGACAATCAGCGCCAAATACTCACCAATCCTTTAATCTATAAAAACCAAACCTATTATATGGACTTTGAGGATTTGGAACAAAAAGCCGCGCAACCGGGCGTAAAGTTCCTGCTGTTATGCAACCCGCATAACCCGGCCGGGCGTGTGTGGACGCGTGAAGAGCTGTTAAAAGCGGCGGAAAGTTGCCTGCGCCACGGGGTAAAAATAATTGCCGATGAAATACACGGGGAATTAGTATCCCCCGGGTACACATACATTCCTTTTGCCTCCCTGGGCCAAGAAATTGCCCAGCACACCATTACCTGCACCTCCGCCAGCAAGGCTTTTAATATTGCCGGCCTGCAGGCGGCCAATATTGTAATTGCGGACGAAGCCCTGCGCCAAGCAACGGAACAGCGTTTAAAAACCAATGAAATTTCCGCCCTGGGGGTTTTTGGGGTGGAGGCTACCATCGCCGCCTATACCCAGGGGGAAGACTGGCTCAACCAACTAAACGCCTATATACACCAAAACGCCGTATTTTTGGAACAATACTTTTTAAACCATATGCCCTTCTTGCCGGTTACCCGTTTGGAAGGCACTTATTTGGTGTGGGTAAACTGCCAGGCCTTGGGGATGAGCTCCGCCCAGCTATCTAACAAACTGCGCACGGAAGGCAAAATTCTTGTGAACCCCGGCCATCTATACGGCACGGAAGGCAACGGCTTTATCCGCTTAAACATTGCCTGCCCGCAAGCCCTGTTAAAAGACGGGTTGGACCGCTTTTACCAAGTAATTAAAAACCTGCAACACATCTAACTGCCGGCGTCTAGGCCGCTTGTAAAGGTTAGCTTGGCGGCCTAAGCGCTAAAATGGCAAAATATAAAAATAACTATGTGGGCTTTTATAAAATCCATCTATAAAACATACACCCCCGCGCAAAAACGCGTGGCGTTTTTTTGCGGGGTTTTGCTACTGGGCATGCTGGCGGCCCTAAGTGTAATGGGCGTTAATTTATTAATGGCTAAGGCCTATTTCCCCAATATTACTTTTTTGTTTGACCCGCGCTACCGCTTTAGCGATTTTTATGACGTAGCCGAATTTACCAAATTGGGCCTTAACATATACCACCAGCAAGGGCCCAATTATTTTCCTTTCTTTATGGTACTGTTGTTACCCATTAAATACTTAAATTGGCAAGCGGTACTGTGGGGGATGCAGGCGGCTTTTGTGGGGTTTTATGTATTTTTAACCTACCGCTTAATGCCCAAAATTTCTTATAAAGCCGTGTGGACCGGTATTTTTACTTTATGTTCCTACCCCTTGTGGTTTGTGTTAGACAGGGGAAATGTGGAAATGCTGTTATTTATTGTGCTGGGTTTATTTATTTGGGCCGATAAAGCAGGTAAACTTAAAACCGCCGGCTGCTTGCTGGCACTGGCTATTAATATGAAGCTATACCCGGCCGTGTTTTTGGTGTTGTTTGCGGCGAATAAAAAATATAAAGAGCTTTTCTTTACCTTCTTTTTAAGCGTTGCGTTTTTTGCCACGGGCTTCTGGCTTACCGGGGCGGGGGACGGCTTGGGCACCAACTTGGAACATTTTGCTTTTTACCATCAGCAGCGGCCTTTTGGGCTTCAGTTTTCCCACTCTTTAATGAATTTAATACGCGTGCCCGTTTTCCTGCTTTGCGACGGGGGACTGCACGAAACCTGGGCCCCGGTTACCCATTTTTCCGCCTATGTGGCGGTGTCTTATATGTTGTTTATGTTTGCGCTGTTTGCGCTGATTAGCCTGTATGTTATTTTTATTAATAAAGAGTTTTGGAAAGCGGTGCTTTTGCTTACTTTGGCGGAGGTGGGGTTTCCGTTTGTATCGTCGGACTATACCCTCATCCACCTGGCGGTTCCTATACTGCTTTTATTTAATGCCCGGCCCCAAAACGGCCCCCAAAAAGCGGTGTGTGTTTTGCTGGCCCTGCTGATGATGCCCCAAAACTGGTGGGCGCACACCTATTATATGAGTCACTACGCCATGGTACTAAACGCGGGCAGTATTCTCCGCCCGCTAATCATTATTTTACTATTGGTACTTTTGATGAGAGATTTTACCTTTAAGCGTTTAAAGCAAGGCATGGTGGTTTATTTACAAAGTTTATCCGGCAAAACGGTTTTAAAATAAAAAAACCACTGGGGCAATAATCTTGCTATACTATAAGATGTGTTTTTTAAAAACACATCTTATTTTATTCTTGTACCCGCAAGTTAAAACAAGGAGTATTTATGACAGAAACCATTACCCAAATAGTCACTTGTTTAAATGACCGCTTTTTGGGTTATATCCTTATGGCCGCTTTGGTTTTTTGCGGTTTGTACTTTACGCTGGCCACCCGCTTTGTGCAGTTTGCACGCCCCAAAGAAATGTGGCGCCTGCTTACGGAACGGGCCGGCTACTCCAAACAAAAGGGTCATATTTCGTCTTTTCAGGCATTTGCCATCAGTACCGCTTCGCGCGTGGGAACGGGCAACATTGCCGGTATTGCCATTGCCATCACCGTGGGCGGCCCCGGCGCCGTGTTTTGGATGTGGATGATTGCCATTATCGGTGCGGCTTCCGCCTTTGCGGAAAGCACCCTGGCGCAGGTATATAAAATAAAAAAAGGAGCCCACTTTATCGGCGGCCCGGCTTATTATATGAAAAACGCCCTGGGCAAACCTTGGATGGGTACCGCCTTTGCCGTTATTATTACGCTTACGTTTGCGTTTGTGTTCAATTCGGTACAGTCTAACACCATTGCCCAGTCTTTGCAAACGTCTTTCCAAATCACGCCCGCCGTTACGGGTATGGTGCTGGCTTTTTTAACCTGCGCCATTATTTTTGGCGGGCTTAGACGCATTGCCAAATTTTCAGCCGTGATTGTGCCGATATTTGCCTTAGGCTACATTGGCGTTACTTTAATTGTAATGGCTATGAATTGGGAAAAAATACCCGCCGTGCTGGAGCTGATTGTGTCGGACGCGTTTTCCTGGCGCAATGTGGCGGGGGGAACCCTGGGCGCCACCATTATGACGGGCGCGCGCCGCGGACTGTTTTCCAACGAAGCCGGTATGGGCTCTGCCCCCAACGCGGCCGCCACGGCCAATATTTCCCACCCGGTGCGCCAAGGCTATGTGCAGGCGTTTAGCGTATTTGTGGATACGCTGGTTATTTGCAGCTGTACAGCGTTTATTGTGTTACTGGCCGATTACCAGAATATGCCTTCGGAAGGGATTGCGCTTACGCAGGCGGCTTTATCGCAAAATTTGGGGCCGGCGTTTGGCAACTGGTTTATCTCCATTAGCGTACTGTTGTTTGCTTTTACCTCTATTATAGGCAACTATTATTACGGGCAGGCCAATGTGCAGTTTTTAACGCGCAGCCGCTCGTTTATGGTTATTTTCCGCACGTTAGTGGCTTGTATGGTATACCTGGGCGCCGTACTGCAAATGAAACTGGTGTGGAATATGGCCGACTTGTTTATGACCATTATGGCTCTACTCAACATTACAGCCATATTACTGCTTAGAAAACAAGTGCTTGCCGTACTGGCAGACTACCGCCGCCAACGGGCCGAAGGCGTGGCCAACCCGTCTTTCAACCCGCGTAATATAGAAGGAATCACCCAAGCCCAGGCATGGGAAGAAACCCATTAACCTTTAAGCCCCGTTTACGCGGGGCTTTTTTATGCTAAAAACTATCTTTTACGGGGTTGAAAAAAATTGTATCATATATACAGAAGTAAAAAATCCATGGAGGATGTAACGTATGATTAAAGTAGGTATTAACGGTTTTGGCCGCATCGGTCGTTTCGTATTCCGCGCGGCTCAAGAACGCAAAGACATTGAAATTGTAGGTATTAACGATTTGTGCCCGGTTGACTATTTGGCTTATATGCTCAAATACGACACCATGCACGGCAAATTCAACGGCACCGTAGAAGCTGACGTTGAAAAAAGCGAACTTATTGTAAACGGCAAAAGAATCCGCGTAACCGCCTGCAAAAACCCCGAAGAATTGGCTTGGGATAAAGTAGGTGCCGAATACGTGGTAGAATCCACCGGTTTGTTCCTTACCCAGGAAAAAGCGCAAGCTCACATCAAAGCCGGCGCCAAATACGTCGTTATGTCCGCCCCGTCTAAAGACGCTACCCCGATGTTCGTGGTAGGCGTAAACGAAAAATCTTATGTAAAAGGCACCCAGTTTGTTTCCAACGCTTCCTGCACCACCAACTGCTTGGCTCCTATCGCCAAAGTGTTGAACGACAAATGGGGTATTAAAGACGGTTTGATGACCACCGTACACTCCACCACCGCCACCCAGAAAACCGTAGACGGTCCGTCTATGAAAGACTGGAGAGGTGGCCGCGCCGCTGCCGGCAACATCATTCCTTCTTCCACCGGTGCTGCTAAAGCCGTGGGTAAGGTAATTCCGGAACTCAATGGTAAATTGACCGGTATGTCTATGCGCGTACCTACCTTGGACGTATCCGTGGTAGACTTGACCGTAAACTTGGCCAAACCGGCTAAATACGAAGAAATCTGCGCTGCTATGAAAGAAGACGCCAACGGCGAACTCAAAGGCATTTTGGGTTACACCGACGAAGCTGTTGTATCCTCTGACT
>CALUXL010000144.1 GCA_944324735.1 uncultured Elusimicrobiales bacterium | reverse complement strand
CCCAGCCCCACCATACGCCCAGCAAATACGCGCACAGCGTGGCCACGCCCCACATCACAATCACGCCCGTCATAAACGGGTAAAACACGTCCCCCGCCGCATTGAGCGAGTTGACGGACGTAATGTTCACCGCGCGGCCTATTTCCAGCACAATATCAATATACAGCACCGCCGCGCCTATTTGCACCACTTCCGGGTTGGTGGAAAGCATTTTAAAAATATTCGTCCCAACCAGGGCCGTTAAAATGGAAATCATCACGCTGATAATTACCGACAGTTTAATGGAATATTTTTCTACCGAGAAGGCGGCATTGTCCCGGTCCGCCCCAATCAAGTGCCCGATGGATATGGCCGCCCCCTGCCCAAGCGCAATGGAAAACACATAAGAAAACATCACAATATTCATAGCATACGTGCGCGCTGTTAAAGCCGCCGTGCCGATCATCACAGAAAAATAGGTAATTACCACTTGAGACAAGTTGTAAGAAACCTGTTCCCCCGCCGCCGGCAGGCCGATAATCATTAAGTTTTTTATCTTATCCCACGGGAAAGGCTTTAAGCAAGAAAGTTTAAACTGCGGCACCACTTTTTTAAATAAAATGTAGCCTAGCAACATAAGCGCAATAAACCGGCACACCGCCGTGGATATGGCCGCCCCCGGCGCCCCCAAAGCAGGCATACCCCATTTACCAAAAATAAGCAAATAGTTGCCCAAAATATTAAGTATATTCATCAGCAGGGTAACATACATGGGGTAATAGGCCTTGTTGTGGCTTCTTAATACGGAGGACATCGTCATCGCCACGGCCTGGATGAAGGAAAACCCCGCCACAATTTGCATATAGGTTTTGCCGCGGGCAATTAAATCGTCCGTCAGACCCATTAAGCCCAATAACTGCGGGGCCAGCAAATACAAAGCCAAACTAACCACCAGCCCCATCACCAAATTGGCAGTGATGGAAACGCCAATCGTTTGCATCACATTTTTATTTTGCCGGGCACCTAAATATTGCGAGCAAAGAACCGAAGTCCCCAGCGTGGTGATACCGTATAAAATAAACACCAGGTTAAGCAATTGGTTCACTACCCCCACGGCGGCTACGGTATCGTCGGAATAGCGGCTAAGCATCACCACGTCTATAGCCCCCAGCAGCATAATAAGCAGCGTTTCCACAAAAATGGGGCTGGTCAGGCTAAATAGCTGGCGGCGAAGAGGCTTATTTTTTAACCATTTTTTCATAATTTTGGCGTGCGCTAAAACCGGGCGTACAACAGCCCGGTTTTACAGGCGCAGAAATATTAAAGATTTATTTTTTTGGTAACGGGGCGCTGTAAATCGGTAAACAGGCGGCGGGTTACTTTTAAAATAGGCGCGGTTTGGGCGCGTTTATAATCAGCCGTGTCTATGCGGCGGCAAACATCCACCACCGTTTCCAGCGGGGCTTTGCATTTGCGGGCAATTTCCTGCGGGGTTAAGCCTTCGGCCACATAAAGCGGGATGATTTTATCCAACACCGGGTAAGCGGGCAAGGTGTCCGCGTCGGTTTGATTGGGGCGCAGTTCGGACGTGGGCGCCCGGTCAATAATCCCCTGGGGGATAATTTCCCGGTTTTTATTGATATAGGCGGCCAAGTCATACAGCTCCGTTTTAAACACGTCCCCAATGGGAAGTAGCCGCCCGGCCGTATCGCCATACAACACGCAGCTGCCTACGGAAAGTTCGCTCAAATCGTCGGTAGAAATGGGCATGGCGCCATATTCCCCACCCAAAGTAAACAGAATGTTGGCACGCAGGCGGGACTGTAATTTCTGCTCTGTAATGTCCTTTAAGTGAGACACAATATGCCCCACCGCGTTTTTCATACCGTCCAGCACCGGCTTAACGGCTACTTCTTCTAAATTAATACCCAGGTTGCGCGCCAGCTGGCCGGCCAAAGATTTGCTTAAATCGCTGGTGCAGTAAGAAGGCAGAGACACGGCATACACGCTTTCCCCCCCTAATGCGCTGGCGGCCAAAACGGCCGTTACGGCGGAATCCAACCCACCGCTTAGGCCAAAAATTACTTTGCTGTAACCGGCTTTTTGTACAAAATCCCCCAAGCCAAAGGAAAGCGCATCCAGCACTTCCCCGCGCGGGTCCGCCTTGTAAGTAAGGGCGGAGGGTTTTTCTTCACTGTCCCAGGTGTTGATGTGCTCGCGGAAGAGTTCCCCCAGCAGGGTCAATTCCCCTTTTTTGCCGGCGGCGGCGCAAAGCCCGTCAAAAATTAAGCCGTCCCCACCCCCCAGCAAGTTACAGCTAAGCATGGGCACGCCGCGTTTTTTGGCAAACTTTTTAAGTGCGTCCAAGCGTTCGGTTACGTTGCCTTTTTCGTACGGGCGGGCGGAAAGGTGGAGGATAATATCGGCATCCAAAGCGGGTGCGTCTTGCAGGTTCCCCAGCACAATTTGCACTTCTTTACCGGCAACGCTAAGAACCTCACTGTCATAAATTTTGGTAATTTTACCTTTATATATAAAAGCCGCCGCGCTGACAAAATCCTTACCGGATTTATCCTGAAAGCCCAGCACGCAGGCGGTCTCTTTGGTTTCTTTGGCAATTTCCTTTAAGGCTAAAGCGGTTTCTTTTAATAAACGTTCATCTTCAAACAAATCCAGCATGGTGCAGCCGCAGAGGGCGGCCTCGGGCAGAACAAGCACATCCGCCTTGGGGGCGGGTGCTTTTAATAAAGCGATAATATGTTCTTTATTACCACGGATATCTGCAGTTAAAGGATTAAAAGATGCCAAATTTATTTTCATAAATATACCTCATTATTATTATATATTTTACCAATTTACGCAGTTTTTTGCCTTTTTGGCGTTAGAAAGTGCTAGAATAAAATATCTGTAAAAATAAAAAGGAGGGTTCATGAAAAAACTAGTATTGTTGGTTTTATGTTTGTTGGGCGCCAGCGCTTCTTTCGCGGCGGACAACACGGGGGTTTTTAAACTTTCGTTATGGGACAAAATGGCCATTGCCGCCCCTGCCAATACCCAGGTAGTGCACGGGATTGATTTTGGTATCGGCTCTCATACCGATGAAGTATACGGTTTGCAGCTGGACTTAGTAATGGCGCAAACCCGCTACGATCTGCGCGGCGTAAGCGCGGCGTGGCTTATCAGCTTGGCCGAAGAAGTAACCGGCGCCCAGTGGGCCGCTTTTGCCAAAAACACCCATTTAACCGGCGCACAGTTGGGTCTTATTAACGTTTCCACCCGCCAGGTTACCGGTGCGCAGGTTGGTTTTTACAACCAGGCCGAAGATATCAACGGCTTGCAGTTTGGTTTTGTAAACTATGCCAAACAAATTTACGGTTTGCAAATCGGTATTTTGAATATTGCCGAAAACGGCTGGTTCCCCGCCATGGTGCTGGTGAACGGACGTTTCTAACTCTTTTGCAAAACAGCAAAAACCGCGTTTCCAATACCGGAAATGCGGTTTTTGTTTATTTATGGTATAATGAGCATAGGGTGTATTTGAGCGGGAGAGCGAAAAAGTTTGTAAATCAAAGCCTGTCCCGACAACACCCAAAGCGAGCCGCCGCCGGGGAAACCTCTTCCCTAATTTGGGCGGACGCTTACAGGAGAAAACATGAGCAATGTATCTATGAAAGCCATGCTGGAAGCCGGCGTGCACTTTGGGCACCAAACTTCCCGCTGGAACCCCAAAATGGGCCGCTTTATTTTTGGTGAAAGAAACGGCGTACACATTTTGGATCTTCAAAAAACCGCCAAAGAACTGAAAAAAGCCTGCGCTTTTATCAAAGAAGAAACCAAAAAAGGTTCTAAATTCTTGTTCGTTGGCACCAAAAAACAAGCCCAGGAAGCCATTCAGGCCGAAGCTGCCCGCTGCGGCGCTTACTGCATTCACGAAAAATGGCTGGGCGGTACGTTAACCAACTTCCAAACCGTTAAAAAATCCGTAGAAAGACTTAACGAATTGGAAAAATGGGAATCTTCGGGCGTCTTCAAGGCCATTTCCAAAAAAGAAGCCAGCAGACTGACCAAAGAAATGCTCCGCTTGCAAAAATTGCTGGGCGGCATCCGCGATATGAAAGTATTGCCGGACGTCGTTTTTGTAATTGACCCTGTGGACACCGCCGGTGCCGTACGTGAATCCCGCGTGTTGGGTATTCCCGTGGTGGCCGTGTGCGATACCAATGCCGACCCGGATATGATTGATGTACCGATACCCGGTAACGACGACGCTGCCCGCTCTATCAAATTGTTCTGCGGTGCGATTGCGGACTCTATCCTGGAAGCCAGAGCCGAAATGGAAGCCGTAAACAAACCGGCTGAAGCGGCTGAAGAAGGCAAACCGGCCGAAAACCCGGTAATGGCGCAAGCTTTTGAAAGCGCTATGCTGGCCAGCGAAAAAGCCGCCCAGGAAGAAGAAGCCAAAGCCGAAGCGGCCAAGGAAGCGCCTAAGGCTGAAGAAGTAAAAGCCGAAGAAGC
>CALUXL010000143.1 GCA_944324735.1 uncultured Elusimicrobiales bacterium | reverse complement strand
TGGAGTTATGTATCTTGTCATTCGTCCCGGCGATAGAGCCCGCGTTATTACGGATTTTTTTGTTGATTAGTATCAGCGCTATTCCGTTTTTACGGTAGATATGGTGCACAATGCCGTACAAGTGCATAAAGCCCGCCACGAACCGTGGACCGTTACCATGCTCTATACCGGCCAGGATACGATGACAGGCGGGCGTATTAAACGCGCGCAAAGCTATCTGGGTAACGAACCTTTTATGCTTACATATGGGGACGGCGTAAGCGATATTAATATCCCCGATTTATTGGCTTCCCATAAGGCCAGCGGTAAAACCGTTACCATGACGGCCGTAAAACCTTTGGGGCGTTTTGGCGCTTTGCAATTGGACGGGGCTGATAATATTACCTCTTTTATGGAAAAACCCCAGGGGGACGGCGCCTGGATTAACGGCGGTTTTTTTGTGTGTGAGCCGGAAGTATTTGATTTTATCCCAGCGGGTGATGACGTGCTTTTTGAACGCGCCCCGTTGGAAAATTTAGCCGCCGGCGGCAAACTGCACGCCTATAAACACACCGGCTTTTGGCGCCCGATGGACACCCTGCGCGATAAAAACGAGCTGACCGCCCTTTGGAAAGCGGGCCAGGCTCCTTGGAAGATTTGGGATTAATTATGTTTAACGATATTTATAACAACCGCCGGGTGCTGGTTACCGGGCATACCGGCTTTAAAGGCAGCTGGCTGTGCGCCTGGTTAAAGCGTTTAGGGGCGCAGGTATGCGGTTATGCTTTAGAGCCGGAAACGAACCCGGCCTTGTTTGAGGCTATCCGCGGCCGGGAAGGCATCTCCCACCACATTGGCAACTTGTTGGATGAAGCCCGCTTAAACCAAACGGTAAAAGATTTTCAGCCGGAAATTATCTTTCATTTGGCGGCCCAGCCTTTGGTGCGTCTTTCGTACAGAGAGCCGGTACTTACTTATAAAACCAATGTTATCGGCACTTTAAACGTGTTGGAAGCCGCCCGCGCGGTGCCCAGCGTAAAAGCTTTTGTAAACATCACTACCGACAAGTGCTACGAAAATAAAGAAACCACCCGCGGCTATAAAGAAGATGACCCCATGGGCGGTTATGATATGTATTCTTCCTCTAAAGGCTGTGTGGAAATTATGAGTGCCTCCTATCGGCGTTCTTTCTTACAGGAAGACGGTTACGCCTTGGCCACTGCCCGCGCCGGGAACGTAATTGGCGGGGGGGACTGGGCTTTGGACCGTTTACTGCCCGACTGCATGCGCGCTTTAAGCGCCGGGAAAGAAATTGAAATACGCTGCCCGGACGCGGTGCGCCCCTGGCAGCATGTGCTGGAGCCTCTTTCCGGCTATTTACTTTTGGGGCAGAAACTTTTGGAAGAAGGCCGCTCTTATGCGGAAGGTTTTAATTTCGGTCCGGATGAAAAAAGCACTTTTACCGTGGGAGAAATGGCCCAGCTGGTGGTGGACTGCTACGGCAAGGGTTCCGTGCGGGTACACCGTAAAGACAACCTGCACGAGGCCACTTTGCTTACGTTGGACATTACCAAAGCGCGCGAGCGCCTAGGTTGGATACCCACCTATACGGCCGCCCAGGCGGTGGCTGCCACGGTGGAGTGGTATAAACGTTTTTACGCCGGGGAAGATATGGTATCTTGTACCGAAGAGCAAATTAAAAATTTTGAGGGAAGTTTAGCATGGAAAAAGAATTAAGAAAAGCCGTACAAGACGCCGCCCGCGCCTATTACCGCGCCGTATACGGGGAACCGAAGGAGTTAACCTATATCCCCGCTTCCGGCAAATTGTTAGACGAAGAAGACCTGGCCGGTATGATAGACGCCACCTTGGATATGTGGCTTACGGCCGGGCGTTTTAATGACCAGTTTGAAAAAGATTTTGCCGCCTATTTGGGTGTTAAGTTTGCGCTTTCCACCAATTCGGGCTCTTCGGCCAATTTACTGGCGCTTAGCGCGCTTACTTCCCACAAACTGGGGGAAAGACGCCTTAAAAAAGGCGATGAGGTAATTACGGTTGCGGCGGGTTTCCCCACTACGGTAAACCCCATTATCCAGCAAGGTTTGGTGCCGGTGTTTGTGGATTGTGAAATAGGCACCTATAACATCAATGCTTCCCAGATCGAAGCGGCCCTTACCCCTAAAACCAAAGCCATTTTTCTAGCCCATACTTTGGGCAATATGTTTGATATGCAGGCCATTTTGGATATTTGCCAAAAGCATAATTTATGGCTTATTGAAGATTCCTGCGATGCTTTGGGCGCCCAATGGAACGGCAAAAAAGCTGGCACCATCGGGCATATTGGCACATTCAGCTTTTACCCGGCCCACCATATGACGATGGGCGAAGGCGGCGCCGTAGTAACCAGCGACCCGGCCCTTTACCGCATTTTGCTTTCTTTTAGAGATTGGGGGCGCGACTGCTGGTGCAAACCCGGTGTAGATAACACCTGCAAAAACCGTTTTAATATGCAGCTTGGCAAATTGCCTTTTGGTTATGACCATAAGTATACCTATTCCCATGTGGGGTTTAACTTAAAAATTACGGACTGGCAAGCCGCCCTGGGCGTAAGCCAGTTAAAAAAGTTGCCCGGTTATTTGCTTAAACGCAAGCAAAATGCGGAATTTCTGGCTGAAAAACTGGCCGATTTAACCGACTATTTAATCCTGCCCAAAGTGGCCGAAAATGTTCGCCCCTCTTGGTTTGGGTTTTTAATTTCCGTGAAAGAAGACGCCCCTTTTACCAAACAGCAGTTGGTGGAATTTTTGGAGCAGAACGGTGTGGGAACCCGGCAGCTGTTTGCGGGGAACCTGCTTCGCCAGCCGATGATGACGGAGAACGACATTGCGCTTCGCATTAAAAATTCCGGCTTATTAAATTCCCGTAACTTAACCGAGAAGGACTTTGCCCTCCTCCCGAATACGGATTTTATTATGAACCACACTTTTTGGGTGGGCACCTTCCCGCGTTTAGGTAAAAAAGAATTGGAAAAAACGGCCGCTTTAATTCACCGTTTTGCCGGGGCCTTGAAATGAAAACCATCCTGCTTACGGGCGGTAACGGTTTTATAGGCAAGAACATACAAGAAAGCTATTTAGCCCAAAAATACGCTATTACCGCCCCGCGCAGTTTTGAATTAAACCTGGCCGATACAGACGCGGTGGACGCTTATTTTTCCACGCATCAGTTTGATGTCGTCCTTCACGCGGCCACCAAGCCCGGCCACCGCAACGCCAAAGACCTATCCAACCTTTTCTACACCAACGTAAGAATGTTTGAAAATTTGGAGCGTAACAAACACCGCTTTGGCAAGCTAATTAACTTCGGTTCCGGGGCGGTGTATGACGTGGCGGCCGATAACCGCCGCGTGCCGGAAACGCAAATTGGCCAACGTATGGGTAAGGACGACCACAGCTTTTGCAAATATGTGGTTCATAAACAAATTGAACATTTGGATAACTTTGTTGATTTAAATATTTTTGGCATTTTTGGTAAGTATGAGGATTGGCAAATCCGTTTTATTTCCAACGCTATTTGCAAAACCTTGTTTGATTTGCCCATTACTTTGCGCCAAAACCGCCGTTTTAGTTACTTATACGTTAATGATTTAATGCCCGTTTTGGAGTATTTTATAGAAAATAATCCCCGTTATAAAAGCTATAACGTGGTGCCGGACGAAGAGACCGAACTTTTGTCCGCCGCCCAGGCGGTGGCCGAGGTAAGCGGCAGCCGGGCCGGCATACAAGTAGCACGCGAGGGCTACGGCTTAAATTACAGCGGGGACAATGCGCGCCTGCGGGGGGAAATACCTTCCCTGCGTTTTACCCCGTTTAAACAGGCCGTGCAGGAACTCTACCGCTGGTATGCGGAACACAAAACTATGCTGGATAAAAATAATTTGATGCAAGATAAGTAAGGAGTTATTATGAATACTTTGGAAAAGCAAATGTTGGAAACTTTAATCGATTTAAAAGAAAATCATCATGTTTTAGGCATTAAGGCAGAGTTTGAAGCGGAAGGCACCCGTATGGAAGAAGCCTTGCGTTTAAAAGAAGTGGTAACCAAGGCCGGGTTGGATTTGTTTATAAAAGTGGGCGGCTGTGAAGCCATAAAAGACATGTTTGACGCCCGTGTAATTGGTGTAAAAGGCATTGTGGGCCCCATGATTGAAACCGCTTATGCCATGAGCAAATACGTAAAAGCCACCCGTTTTGTGTTCCCGGAAGATGAAAGAAAAGAAACGGAATTTTTTGTAAACGTAGAAACCAAAACCGGGGTGGAAAATTTGGACGAAATGATGGCCCGCCCGGAATTTAACGATTTGGCCGGCATTGTGTTGGGCCGGGTGGATTTAACGGGCAGCATGGGGTTGACGAGAGAAGATATCAACTCCGAAGAAGTTTTTTCCATTGCGGAAATTGTCAGTAAAAAAATGCAAAAAGCCGGTAAAAAGATGGTAATTGGCGGGGGCGTGTCGGCGGCCTCTTTACCGTTTTTTAAACGCTTGCCTCAAGGTTCTTTAACCAAGTTTGAAACACGTAAAATTATTTTTGACGCCCAGGCCGCTTTGCAAGACCCCAATGCCGATAAAGGCATTTTAAAAGCCGTGGGTTTTGAACTGATGTGGCTTAAAAACAAGCGGGATTTTTACGGCATGATTTTTAAAGAAGACGCCCAGCGTATTGAAATGCTGGAAGCACGCTATAAACATTTAATTGAACAAGCGGGCGGACGTTTATAAAAGGGACGGTGTAAAAATTTAAAATGATTAAAACCTCGGATTATTTGGTTCAAAAATTGGAAGCGCTGGGCGTGGATACGGCTTTTATGGTATCGGGCGGCGGCGCCATGCACTTAGACGACAGCTTTGGCAAGAGCCAAAAAATCCGCCTGATTTGCAATCATAACGAGCAAGCCACCGCCATGTGTGCCGAAGGGTATGCCCGTGCTAACCAAAAATTGGGCGTGGCTTGTGTTACCACTGGCCCGGGGGGATTAAACTGTTTAAATGGGGTGTTTGGTTCTTGGACGGATAGCGCCCCCGTGTTATTTATTTCCGGCCAGGTAAAATATACCACCACCATGGCTTCCTGTCCGCAAATTCCCTTGCGGCAGTTGGGGGACCAGGAAGTGGATATCATCCGTGTGGTGCGCCCGCTTACCAAATATGCCCGTATGGTAACCGACCCGTATGATATTGACGCCGCGGTGGAAGAGGCTGTTTACTGGGCTACTTCCGGCCGCCCGGGCCCCGTATGGCTGGATATACCGCTTAACGTGCAAGCCGCGCCTATTGACCCTGCCAAATTAAAAAAGTTTGCCAGACCCCAAGAACAAGAAAAAAAATCCATTGGCGAAGTTTTGAAAAAAACGGTTTCGTTATTGCAAAATGCCAAGCGTCCGTTACTGGTGGCGGGGAATGGTATCCACTGCGCCAAAGCCCAGCAGGCTTTGCGTGCTTTTTTGGATAAAACCCAAATGCCGGTGGTTACCACTTTTAACGGGTTTGATTTAGTCCCGTCGGAGGATCCCCTTTTTGCGGGCCGTATTGGCACCGTGGGGCAGCGCGCGGGTAACTTTGTGTTGCAGAATGCGGATGTTATTTTGTTTGTAGGTACGCGCAATAATATCCGCCAGGTAAGTTATAACTGGGAAAACTTTGCCAAAAACGCCCAAAAAATTGTGGTGGATATAGACGCGGCGGAACTGCAAAAGCCCACCGTCCGCCCGGATGTGGCCATTTTGGCGGACGCGGGGCACGTGCTTACCCAGTTAACCCAACAAATGGATTGCCTGCATGTGGAGCCTTGGCTAGCGTATTGCCGCCAGATGAAGGCCAAATATCCGCCCTTGCGGGAATTTTCCATTCAGGGG
>CALUXL010000142.1 GCA_944324735.1 uncultured Elusimicrobiales bacterium | reverse complement strand
AACTGGCCCGTTACGACGCGGTATTGCACCTTTCCCCGCCGCCCGAGAAAGACTTTTATCAGGCCACCAATGTGCGCACGGAAAACCTGCAACAGGCCTTTGAAATTGACGACAAAATTTTAAAAATTTGGGAAAAACACCCCAACCGCTTAGTCGTCCCGCGAGAAAAACATTATTTTGAAAAAGCAGAAATTATTAAAAATTTTGTGGAAAAAATGCTTTCCAAATAAGATTAAGGAGTTTTAATTAACTATGTGGAATCCGTTTAAAAAACAAGAGGAAGCCGAACAGAACCAAGAAGGCAAACCGGTTGAAAAGAAGAAAAAACAAACCATTGAAGAACGCTTGGAAAAAGAGTTGGATTCTTTACCGGCTGTTTTTAAAAACAAATTAAAAGATCCTGCCGTTAAACAGCGCTTTATTGATATTGCCAAACGCATGGAAAAAGACGGTGTGGACTTTAAGAGCATACGCTCTATGAAGAAATGGATGGAAGCCCACAAGGCTGAATTCCAAAATCAAAACGGCGAAGTGCAAAAAGTACAAACCGTTGTGCACGAGGGGCCCAAAATCGGCCGTAATGACCCGTGCCCCTGCGGAAGCGGTAAAAAATACAAAAAATGCTGCGGCGCCAACAAATAAATTCTAAAAAAACCCCGCTTTTATAGGCGGGGTTTTATTTTGGCTTTCTTCAAGTATTTTATAAGTTATAAAAAATTATCTTTCCAAAGTTTTTGATGTTTCCGCTTATCAAAACATTACGGCTCCCGCGCAAGCGTAAAAGCTATTACCTGTTTGGCCCCCGCTTGTTTTAAAGCCACGGCGCAGCCTTCCAGCGTGGCGCCGGTGGTGGCTACATCGTCTATTAATAAAACTCTTTTCCCTTTGGTAAGTGGCAATGCCACAAACGCGCCGGACATATTTTCCAACCGTTCCTGGCGGTTTAGCTGCGCCTGCGGCAAAGTATCCTTATGGCGTTTTACCCAATCCGGCCGTAAAGCAAGCCCCGTCTGTTTGCAAAAGTGCTGAGCAAGCAATAAGGATTGATTATACCCCCTGGCACGCTGTTTTTTGGGGTGCAGCGGCACCGGCACCACCGCGTCCACGGTTTGCAACTCCGGGTATCGGGCAAATTCCTTGGCCATATACGCGCCCAAATACTCTGCCAAAAAGCTATAACCTTGGTATTTAAACGCATGGATAAGCCCCTGTGTTTGCGGGCCAAATAACCAGGCGGAACGGATACTACTGCATTTAAATTGTTTGCCTTTATTGCCTCGGCAGCGGGCGCAATGGGCCCCGCCGCTAGGAAGCACCGTGCCGCAACGCTGGCAAATAAGCGGGCCGGGGCGCTGAACTTTATTTAAGCAATCCAAGCACAGCGGCGGGGTATGATTCCAAGGCAAGTCTATCCCGCAGCTAAAGCAAGTTCTGGGGAAAAGGATGTGTAAAAATATTTTCCAAGCGTTGGAGGCTATGTTTTGTATACCGGGCATATAAAAAGTTCTTTAGAACTGTATGGTAACATTGGCGGCAAAGTTATAAGCGTCGTAATCTTCCGTAGCCACGTAGGCGTGTTTTAAAATGGTGTACCCGCCGGAAATATTAAAACGCAGGTTTTGGGACATTTCATAATCCAGCGAAGTGGTAACATCGTATTTTTGATAGTTGTCCGTTACTTCCACGGGGGAGGATTTTTCCGCATAGCTTAAAACGGTGTTCCAAATAACACGGTTGGTAGCCGTGTACATGCGGTCAATAAACGGCAGTTTAATACCACGGGGGAGGTTAAAGTCCCACCGTAAGGTAAGGCTGGGGATGGTTTCCCGCGTGCTTTCGTTTAATTTATTTACCAGCCATTTATCGTGGGAAGTGTACGTAAGTTTGGGCGTAAGGCGCAAAGTGCCGATATAGAAGGAGGTCTGGACGGACAAATCGCGGTCTTCGTAACGTTCCAAATTAGTACCGGCGCGCAGGTCCTGCGTGTCGGAAGTTTTGCGGGTATAGTTTAAAACGTTGTCAAAATAATTAAATAAAATGAAGCGCAAGTCCCCGCCGTATTGGGTTTCCAAACCGTCTTGGGAGTTTTCGGTCGTTTGCGTAATAAGGCTGTAACGCAGTTTTAAGTTGGAAGAACTTAACCAAGAACCGGCATAAAAGAATTTTTCCAAATCACTGATAGAAAACACCAAGTCCGGCAAGGTTTGGCTGACGGAGTCATACTCCGTACCGGTTTGGTTATTGGTTTGAGTGGTGTAGCTAAAGTTATTAATTAAAGAAATGGTTTTTAACGGGGCCGCCATGCCGTTTAGCTCATACTTGGAAAAAGGAGACCAACGCTGAGAAGACGTAAATGTATCGCGCAAAGTCATGGAGCTTAAATACCCATAGGGCCCCACATCCCCCATGGAACCGCGTATCCACAATTCTTTGCGGGAATCAAAACCACTGTCCACATCGTTCCAGGTATCGGCGTCCTGGATACGGAAGGAATTGGAAATAACAAAAGTATTAAACAATTTGCTATTGGGCAAGAGCTCGTTACCGTTTAAGGTAAGGGAGACGCCGCCGTCCGCATTGCGGTTAATGGATTTTACTTCCCCAATGCCTACCTCAGCCCGTTGCCCATCCGCCGTAATGGTTTTGGCGGTTAAGTTGTTGTTTTCAATGGTAGAAATATTATAACTAAACGACGGGGCCAACCAAGAGGCCACCTTCCAGGTACTGGTAAAACCGGTGCTTTGGTTCATGGCTTTGGGGTATTTAAAGTTTTGCGCTTCGCCGTTTTCATAACGCAGGCGTTCTTCGGTGCTTTTGGTAATGTTATAGCTGGGCACAAAGTTAAAATTATTTGTGGGCTGATAGTTCACTTTAACGTTTAATTTTTGGGAGTCTTCATCCGTATTGTAATTATTGATGGACTCCTGGTGCATTTCTTTGGCATAATCGATTTTTGTATTGGTAAAGTAATACCCGGCATTCACGCTTTTTAGGGTTTCGGTTTCGTGGTTGACGGTTACGCCATAGGTATTGATATCGTCCTTGCGTTGCAGCAGGTCATAATCCGTTTGGTCCATGGTGTATTCCAGGCCTACTTTGGGTAAATTTTCTTTTATAAAATCACCGCGCACCACGGCACGTTCACGCTCCACCTTGCCTTTATCTAAAAGGCTGATGGTGTTATAGTCCGCACTGTCTTCAATGTTGGGGGTTACCACCGTGCTGCGCGTAAGGGTGGCTTCCATCGGGAATTCTTTTACCTTGTCTACTTTTAAGAAATACTCTTCTTCCGTTGTTTCCTGGTTTTTGGATACGGTGAGGGGGGTTTCAAAATTGCTATCCTGATATTTATATTTGGCGCCGGCGCTGCCCCAACCGTCCAGCTTAACGGCTACATTACCGGTGTAGGCCTGGCCGTACTGAATGATGGTTTCCGCCAGGTGGATTTCGTTCAACCACACATGCCCGTCTTTTACACCCGGGATGGGGCTCTCGTCCTTTTGCATACCGGCTACGATTAAACTTACTTTTTTAAAGTTCATCACCCCGCCCGGCACACGGTGGCGCGCCACGCGCACGTTGTATTCTTCTTTAGAGGCGTTTTCAAAACTGTCGGCAATGCCGTCCCCGTCCGTATCCACCATTTTTAAAGAAATTAAACGCCACCCGCTAAACCCGGCCGGCACGATGACCTTATCATAATTATTTTCCGTACCTACTTTTAAGAAGAACTCTGAACCGGCGTTGGAATCTTCACTATGAAGCAGGAAGCGAAATTCTTTATGTTGGGTAAAATCCATGGTGGAAAAGTTACGGCTGGCATACAATTCCCCTTCGGGGTGTTCCTCGGTGGCGTCGTCCGGCACGGGGGAAAGGCCCTGGGTGTTGAATTGAATGTCTAAAGACTGGTCCTTCGCGTTTACGGAATCCGTTGCTTTCTTTAAGTTACCCACGGAACCGTATAAATAATTAAATACTTCCAGCCCGTCCCCGTGCACATCGTTAAAAATAGGTTCATAGGTGGAGTTATCCACGTTGTTAATACCGGTAACCAAAATGCGTTTATCAGCATTGTTTTCCATCGTGTTCCAGGCCGTACCGGAAAGCGCCACATTGGCAATTTTAATTTGCCCTTTGTATTTGCCGGCGGCGCGCATTTCATCGGTTAGTTTAAGGGTAACACGCAGGTGGCGAACGGCCGTCCACTGGTCTTTTACGTCTGCAATATCCAAGGGGGTAACAAAGGTTTGCCAGCCGTCAAAATCAATGCGGTTGTCGTCCCACGCAAATTGGTCATTGTTAGAAATGGTGCCAGCCCCGCCCGCAAAACCAAAGTTACCCAACGCCGGGATAGATTCCGCATCAAACTGGCCGTTGGCGTTTAAATCCTGCGTATCAATACGGCCGTTGGGTTGTTTTTCCGGGTTATAGACGTTATTTACAAACGGGTTATAACGGTGGAGGCTGCCGTCCGGGTCTTTATATTCCCAGCCCACGTCTTCGCTGGGGGCCAGGCTGTTGCGGCAGCGCACGTCTTCCGTCTTGGGTACGCCCACACCGCACTGGGTATTCATACCGCCGCTATTATCGGAATCTTCGTTAATGTTACCAAAAGTAACGTTTAACTGTGGGCCGTTCTTTTCCCCTTTCATGGTTAAATCAAAGGAGGTTTTTTCGGACAAGTCTATACCGCTTACGCTGAGCGGAAATACAATAGACACCTCGTCATGCCCCTCATCCAAATAACTTTTGCCGGTGGTTTGGTCAATGGTGGTGGCGGCTTTGGTAAAGTCGTAATTAATGACTAAAACTTGTTGTTTGTCGTTATAGTTGCTAATGGAGTGGGGGTTAATTTCCAGGCTGGGTACGTCCTGCGTGTCCCACCCAACAGAACCCCAAAACGCCGGTTTGCCGCTGGGGTTGGCGGCTAAAATCCAGTCCCTAAAAATTTTGGAACCGCCGGTTTGTATGCTGGTTTCGTTCATGCTGTCCACCATGGCATAACCAAACTGGTTGGGGTTACTGCGTGACTCCGCCACCTCGGCCCCGAAGTCCACCGCTACTTTGTCCGAAAGTTTAATATCTTTACCGTTAATATCCGCCCCGTATACCAACAAATCTTTGCTGTAATTGCCTACCTGGGGGACGGTGGAGGGTTTATCCCCGCCTTCTTTTAAAACGGTGGTACCCAGCTGGATTTTATCCCACAAATTATAATCCAAACGCCCCCCCATGACAGAGGTGTTGGCACTGCTGCCGTTAACGGTATCGTAAGTAATATCAATAACGGAGGAATCGGTAATTTCTTCGCCTTTGTAAAAGGTGATGAAGCCGGAGGTATAGTCGATATAATAATCGTTATTGCGGGTAAGGGTTTTGCCGTTTAATTTAACCGTTTCAGACTCTATAACAATGTTGGCTTCAATAAAATAGGTTTTCACCTTGGAGGTATATTCCACCTTAAAAGTACGGTTGTAAGAAGATACCGGGGTGGTGTTGTAGAGGGTATTATCGGCAAAGCGGCGCTCCAGGTAAAAGACACCGTTGTCAAAATCCATAATAATATTGCTGGGGTAAGTAAGGGTTCCGCCGTCTGAAATAGGGAGCGATATTTCCTGCCCGGCCGCGTCCGTTACGCGCAGCAGGAAGTTGCCTTTCCCGTCGTCACGCGTAATCTGCTGGGCCCCTAAAGAGTAATACGTTTTTAATTCCAGCTGGTAGGCCGTTTCATTGGCAGATCCTTCCAGCGGTTTTTCGTTTTCCGTTTTAATTAATTTAATTTCCCCCTGGTTACCCATTACCTGGCTTAAACGGTTGCCGGTGGTGCTTACATAGTCCACGGCAATAAAGCTTTCCGGCGTAATGGTGCGTTTAAACTGAATAATACCGCTGGCATAGTCCACCGTGTAATCCGTACCGCGGGTTAACAAACGCCAGTTGGCCGTGCGTTTTTGGGTGCCGCCAAGCACGTCGGAAGCGGTTTTGGAAATAGGCACAAAGTCATTATCGGTATTGTTGGCGTCTAAATAAATTTCTTCCGAACCGGGGGAAATGTTGCCCATCACGGAGCTCCACTGGGTGTATGCGTCCGTATAAAACCCGGTGGGCAGGCGGCCTTGCGTGTCTTTTTTAATATTGCCGCCGAAGGTTAAATCGTAATAAGTGCGGCGTTTGTAATCCGCGTCGGACAAAGAGGTAATTTCCAACACGCTGCTGCCCACGAATTGCTTTTGCTTGCTGGAACCCTTGGTTTGAGAGCCAATCAACCGTAAATTTAAATCTTTATACTGCAGGTGCATCTGCGCACCAAACAGCTGCTTCTGGTAAGCGATAAATTCGGTTTCCGGCAAGGAGAGGTTAATGTCACCAAATTCGGCCACTTGCACCAGCTCGCCGGGTTTACCGCGGTACGCCACGGAGATGGTTTTTTCGTCTTCGCGCTGGTCGTCATAGTCAATATCCACAAAAACGCGGTCCAAAATTTTACCCTGCATTTTCAGCTGCATTTCCTGCACCATGCTGTTGCTGCTGATGTTGCGTTCCTCGGTGGTGTTGTTATCGTCCACCTTGTATTTTTTGGATTCCATCTTAACCCCCAGCACATAACGCCCCGTAAGAGCGATGCTGGTGCCGTATAAAGGCAGTGAAAGGGTGGGGTTTAAAAGGGTTAAGTCCGGTATTGGTTCGGGGTCTTTGTCCAGCTTATAGGCGCCCTCTACCGAGGTTACCGCCTGGCGCCAGAACTCGTCGGAATATTTTAACAGTTGGGCGTCGTCGGCCGGTTCCTCTACGGTAAGTTCTTTTTCCCGCTGGGCTTCTTGGTCTTCGGCAAAAATATCGTATTGGCTTTTATCCACCAGGCTGTACGGCAAGTCTTCCGCCCTCAGGCCGGGCGGAAGTATCAGCTGTGTGCACAAGAGAAGGCACAGAAAAGTCCGGAGGATTTTCATGGGGGCAAAATACCTCATTTTCTATTCTATAATATTTGCCCCTTTTTAGCCCGTATTTTACGGCATAAAAAATCCCCCGCAAGCGGGGGATTAAACAGGTTTAGCGCACGGTGTAGACTTCCATCCTAACTTCCTGCACGCCTTGTTGTATAAAAATAAACACTTTATCGCCTTTTTGCGCGGGGATCACCTTTTCAAGCTGGGTGTGATTAAAAGACCCGGGATAATGCTTAAAATCCCGGCTAAACACCAGGGGCCCATCCCGCCGCACCTCCACCAGGCCAATATTTTCCGAAATATTTATATCCCCTATTTTTACGCCGTTAAACATAAGCGGCTTTAACAGCTTGCCGCCATTTTCCATAGCGGTAAATAAATCATCAATGGCGGCGCGTGCGTTTACAGCAAAACCCAGCTTGCCCTTATAGCTGCCGCTGTGTATGCCTACCACTTCCCCCTTGGCGTTTAATAAAGGCCCGCCGCAAGCGCCGGGGCCGCGGCCTTCCTCGGGCAAGGTGGTAATGATTTTATATTCCCCCAAATCCAATATGCGCCGGTTGGGGTTTTTGCTGTAATCTTTGGGCCAAAAATCCGGGTCCGGAAAGCCAAAAGAGTCCACAAACGTATTTTTCTGCGGGCCTTCCTGCGAAATAACCAACGGCTTTACATGTTCCCGCACCTCCTGCGGCAGGGAAATTAAAGCCGCGTCCGCCCCGTTAAACCCATACGAGCCCGAAGATTCCACATACCCAAAATAATACACGGGCCGGCCGTCCTCCCGGTAAAAGCGCATTTTTATACGGTTGCCCACACGGCCGGAAATGTGATACGGCACCACCCCCCAAATTTCTCCGTCCCGCTCAAACACAAAGCCGGAGGAACGGGTGGACCCGTCCAGCGGCATAATTACTTGAAAAATAGACTGGCGAATTGTCCTTTCCACCTGGCGGCCGCGGCTTTCAAAAGCCTGGGCCAGCAACTTACGCTCTAACAGGCGCGTTGCATGGCGGGCGTCCGCCACCGCTTGGCGCGCCGCCGCGCGGGCGGCGGTTTTCCCCCCTTTGACAGCCGAAGCCTCTGCCCCCTTAACTACGCTTTTGGCCAACTGCTTGCCCACTTGCGAATATGAGGGAACCGCTCCACATACAAAGAAAACCAAAACCCATACAAAATATTTCATCTTATTCTCCCACTTGGTATTCTATTACTTTTTCAATTCTTCCGTGAGATACAACCTCAAAAATAATAACATCCCCTTTTTGCAGTTTACCGGTGCAAAAAACATTCTCCGCCTGGGCATAAGTAAAAGGCCGGCGGAAGTGGTCCATATCCACCCGTTCCAGCAGGCGGCCGCCGCGCTCCCAGGATATACTGGCTAAACTTTGCGAGGCTTCAATTTCAAACACCTCTTTGCCTAAAATTTTTACTTTCTGTGCGGCATATCCAAAATAGAAGGAGCGCAAAAGTTCCTTAATCCCGGCGGAAGATACGGCAAAAGTTTGTTTCCCTTTTTCGCTCCCGCAGTGCATACCCAGCACGTATCCGCCTTGGCTGATGATGGGAGAACCGCAAAAGCCACTGGGGGCAGGCGGGAGTTGATAGTCCCCCGTCAGGCGAAAACCGGTAACATCCGTAATGTTTCTGTGGTACAACTGGGGCACGGTTTGCCCTTTGTTTACGCACATAAAGCCGTAGCCGCAAGCCGTTTCCCCCACGCTGGCACCCTGGTCAGACAGGCGCAAAGCAAATACTTTATCGGCCAGTTCCGGCGGCAGTTTTACTAAAGAAACGTCTAAACTGTTTATACCCCAGCCGCCGCCTTGCGAAACGGAAAGTTTTTCCACAAAAGAAGATCCGTCCTCATTAAAAAAACGTAAATAGACCGTTTCCCCCCGGCTTCCGCTGGTATGATACGGGATGGCGGCCCATACGCTGCGCTGGCCTCTAAAAAATTCTTCAAATACAAAACCGCCGGAATGGAAAGACCCGTCGGACACGTTTACCACCTGCACCATCGCCCGCCCGACATTACGTCCCACCAACTGGGCCGTATACGGCCGGCGGCTTAACAAGCCCACATACCCCTTACGCTGTGCCAGCACGGCCTGCCGCACCTTTTTGCCAAGTACATTTTGTATTTTTTTGCTCAGGGCAAAAGGTGTTTTTATCCCCTGTGCAAAAGAACAACTGGGGAAAACAAAACACAAACTAAATAGAAACAGAGGCAAAAACTTCATTTATTTTACCGTATATGTAATATAGTCTCTCTCATTCTGCCCGTCCGTGGTAATACGCAGGCGCAGCTGATCCCCGGGTTGTAAGGGGGGCAGTATTTTTTCCAGCTGGGCATAGTCCACCGGTTCCGGGTGGAGGGTAACGCAAGTTTCTTGCAGTTTTTCACCGTGGCGGTAAATTTCCACATCACTTACGCGCTGGGTGATGGATAAAGCAGTTATTTTTTGCCCGTTTACCAGTACGTCTCTAACCCAGGTGGATTTGCCTTCCATCTGCTCAAACAAGGCCTGAGATACGCGCGCAAAATCCAACACATAACTATATTTGCCAAAATTACTGCCAATGTGCAAGCCCACCACTTTGCCGTTTTTAATAACGGGGCTTCCGCAGGCGCCTTGGGCATAGCCGTCTTTCTTTCCAAAATTGTACGTAGTGCGAAATTGCCACGCACCGGTGGCTATCACCCGCCGCCCGCCGGTTTTAATTAATTTGGCGCCAATAAAAGGGCCGTGGTAGCCGTAAGAGTCCACCTTATCCCATTTGTGTACGGGGGTTAGGTCCACCTCCAGCGGGTGGATGTATTTTCTTACCCATTCGGGCACTTCCATCAGCACCATATCCGGGTTGTGAAACCCCACCGAGCCCCGGGCCCGAACCGTAAAAAAAGCAGGTAAATATTCATCTTCCCCAATATAAAACCGCACAGGCACTTTTTGCCCAATTTGCTTGGTTAAATGCCCCGCCGCCGCGGCCCATATTTGGCCGGGGTTGCCCGGGCGAACAAATACAAACCCCGTACCCAAAGGTTCTTTATCTTTATCTAAAACTTGAAATATACCGTAGTGGACGTCTTTATCAAAGGCAGCCTGTGCGGCCTTTTTTTTAGAGGTTAAAATTTTTAGACCCAATATTTTGGAAAAACCTTCCTTCTTGCCCCCTTTTACGGCATTTTTGGAAACATTCTCAAAAGCGTTTCGGGCGGCGTGG
>CALUXL010000141.1 GCA_944324735.1 uncultured Elusimicrobiales bacterium | reverse complement strand
ATGCTACATATGGTACGGGAAAGTAGGACACCATTTTCATGGTGTTTTTGGTTTGCGCCGCATATGCAGGCATACACAAAACAGCCGCCAGCAGCAGCCCTGTGATTTTTTTCATATACCAGACCTCCTTTTTAAGGCCCTTTATGGCCGATTACAGGCATTTTTATTGAGAAGATACTTTATAAAACCCTTGCCCGTTAATCCCCACTGTATCAAAAAAAAAAAACAAGTCAAGCAAGTTTTAAAAGCACCTTGCTTGACTTGTAAATATCGTATTTTACCAAAAATCTAATTTATAATATAAGCATTTCCACAATGGGAAAAACTGAATTGTTCTGTACCGATTACCTTGCAAAAAGTATCCACACCGCAACAATAAATGACATCGGTTCTATCTGAGGCTGAAACACCGGTTCTAAATTGTCCACTGGCGGCAATATAATAATCCTTGGTTTTATGCTTATAAGCATAACGCCCGGACGCTAAGCTGCCGGTTTCCAAATTATAATCTTTTAAAGCGGTAGGGACCTGCACATCCAGTTTGTCTACGCTGTCAGCATACGTTCCGTTGGCCATATAATAGGCTTCCTGCGCGTCTTTTAAACTTTTTAAAATAGTTACCGCTTCCGACGCACGGGCTTTTTCCACGGCCTTTTCATACTGGGGCAAGGCAACTGAAGCCAAAATACCAATAATTAAAACCACTACCAATAACTCTATGAGTGTAAAACCTTTTTTCATAATCTTCATCCTTGTTGCAAAATGTGTTTTTATTACTATACCATTTCTGCCAATTAAAAAGAACACCCTGGGGAATTGGTTCCCCAGGGTGCCAGGCAAACGGTTATTTGCGTTTTTTCGTCTTCTTCTTGCCAGCCGTTTTGGCCTTTGGCAAAGCCTTGGCTTTTTTTACTTTTGGCAACGCCTTGGAAGACGCCTTGGAGGGGCCTTTCTTTTTTACCACTTTGCCCACCCCGGCCAACGCTTTGGCAAAGTCTTTGGCGTGTTTGGCGGCGTATTCCTTCCAGCCTTCCAAAGCAAGGGGAAGTACCTCATCCATACTTTTTACAGGAATTAAAGTTAATTCCTTCTTTACCTGTTCGGGCAATTCGGCCACGTCCTTGGCGTTGGTGTGCGGGTAGAGGATGGTTTTTACCCCTTCGCGGTAAGCGGCCAGGAATTTTTCCTTAATGCCGCCCACGGGAAGCACACGGCCGGTGATGGTTACCTCGCCGGTCATAGCCAGGTGCTTTTTAACGGGCAGGCCCGTAAGCAAGCTGGTAATGGCGGTGGTAATCACGCTGCCGGCGGAAGGGCCGTCCTTCGGTACGGCGCCTTCGGGGAAGTGGACGTGAAAGTCCGTATGGTCAAAATCCACATCATAGCCGTATCCGCGGCTGCGGGCGTATGTTAAAGCGGCGCGGACGGATTCCTTCATCACCGTGCCCAACATACCCGTCAAAATCAGCTGGCCTTTGCCGGGCAGTTTGGCCGCTTCTATGGACAGGGTTTCCCCGCCCACGCTGGTCCAGGCCAGGCCGGTGGCAACCCCTACGGAGTTTTCTTCCGTAGAGAAGTTGGAATATTTCGGCACGCCTAAATATTCATGCAGGTTCTTGGCGTTAATAACAATTTTCTTGCCGCCGTTTTCCACAAACTGCTTGGCCGATTTGCGGCACAGGGTGGCAATCTCGCGCTCCAGGTTGCGCACGCCTGCTTCGCGCACGTATTCGCGCATAATCAGGGCTACCGCGTCGCGCGTAATTTCCAGAGAGCCTTCCTTCATACCGTGCAGTTTCATTTGCCGCGGGATTAAGTATTTGGCGGCAATGTCGTGCTTTTCGTAATCGGTATAGCCGGAAAATTCAATAATTTCCAAACGGTCGCGCAGCGTAACGGGAATATCCGCCAGCGAGTTGGCCGTAGTAATAAACATTACTTTAGACACGTCATACGGAACATCCAAAAAGTGGTCTACAAAGTCTTTATTTTGTTCCGGGTCTAAAAGCTCCAGCAAAGCGGCGGCAGGGTCACCGCGCCAGTCGGACCCCATTTTGTCAATTTCGTCCAGCAAGAAAACAGGGTTGGAACTTTTTGCCTTGCTTAACCCCTGTATAATGCGCCCCGGCATGGAGCCAATATACGTACGGCGATGGCCGCGGATTTCGCTCTCGTCCCGCACTCCGCCCAAGGACATACGCACATATTTACGCCCAATAGCCCGCGCAATGGATTTTGCCAGCGAGGTTTTACCCACGCCCGGCGCACCCACAAAGCACAGCACCGGCCCGCGCAGGGATTTGGTTAATTTGCTAACGGCCAAATATTCCAAAATACGTTCTTTGGGTTTTTCCAGGCCGTAGTGGTCTTCGTCCAAAATTTCTTTGGCTTTTTTCAGGTCCAGCACGTCCTTGGTGGTAATATTCCAAGGCATATTAAGCAGCCAATCCAAATACGTACGCGAAACCGTGGCCTCGGGTGAAAAAGGCGCCATTTTGGCCAGGCGTTCCAGCTCTTTTTCCGCCGCTTCTTTGGCGTGCGGCGGCAGGCCGTTTTTCTTAATTTTGGCTTTCATGGAGTCCAGCTCTTTCTGGAAATCGTCCTTCTGGCTAAGCTCCTTTTGAATGGCCTTCATCTGCTCGTTCAAATAGTATTCTTTTTGATTTTTTTCTATTTGTGCGCGCACCTTGGAGTGGATTTTTTCTTCCAAGCCCAAAATTTCCACTTCGCTGGTGATGAGTTTTAAAATTTTCTCCAGGCGGGTTTTAATGTCCACCGCTTCCAAAATGGCTTGGCGGTCCGCCGTTTTTACCATCATGTTGGAGGCTACCGTATCGGCCAGTTTGGACGGGTCATTAATTTGGCGCAGGAAGGACACCCCCTCCACCGCAATGCGTTTTGAAACGCGGGCGTAGTGGTCAAACTCGTCAAGCACTTTGCGCATCAAAGCCTGCACCACCGGGGAGTCGTCATCCTTTTCCTCCAAATACTCCACCGAGGCAAACCACGTATTGGTTACGGGGTTCATTTCCAGCTTTTTCACGCGGGCGCGGGCCAAGCCCTGCAAGAAGACCTTGATAGAGCCGTCCGGCATTTTCAAATTTTGCGTAATTTCCGCCAGTACCCCAAAATGATAAATGTCATTTTCGGCAGGATTATCTATATCCGGGTTTTTCTGGGAAACGGCCAAAATATAGCGGCCTTCGCTTTCCAAGGCTAATTCTACGGCTATGATAGATTTTTCTCTATCAACGGAAAGGGGCAAACTCATACCCGGGAACATTACCACGTCCCGTATTACCACGGCGGGAACCACCGTAGGCAAAGTTAAAGTTTGTTTTTTCATTTCTTCTGTCATGTTTTCTCCTGATAAAACCTTTCATAAACCGCGCGGTTTTACCCCCACGCGCGGGAGATTACTTTATTATTTTATCAAATTCCCATAAAATTAGCAAACATAAGGTAAGCCTGCTAATTTTGCATTAGACCTAAAAAACCCCGGCCTTTTATATAAGCCGGGGTGTAATGGGTTGATAAGGACGGACTATTTATCGCGCAGGGTAAGCACTTCGTCAATAATGCCGTATTCTTTGGCTTCCTGGGCGGAAAGATAGTAGTTGCGTTCGCTGTCCTGGCGGATTTTTTCTTTCGGCTGGCCAGTGTGTTTGGCCAAAATATCCAACAGGTGTTCTTTATTGTCATGCAGTTCGCGCGCTTCAATTTCAATATCCGTTACCTGGCCGGAAATACCGCCGCCCCAAATAAGCGGCTGGTGTATCATAATGCGCGAATGCGGCAGCGCATAGCGCCGCCCCTTGGAACCGGCCGCCAACAGCACGGCGCCAAAGCTCATGGCTTGGCCCATGCAAATGGTGGTGATGGGGGCTTTGATAAACTGCATGGTATCATAAATAGCTAGGCCCGCCGTTACCATACCGCCGGGGGAATTAATATAAAGGTTAATTTCCCGCTGGGAGTCTTCCGCGTCCAAATACAAAAGCTGGGCGATAATCATATTCGCGCTGGCGGTATCCACCTCGCCTTCGCGCCCGCCCACAAAGATAATACGGTCCTTAAGCAGGCGGGAAAAAATGTCGTAACCGACGTTCTTTTCAATAATTGTAGGTATAATCATATGTATTTATTGTAGTAAATTTTACATCCAATGTATCAAATAGACCCAGCATCAGCTTAGGCCTTTTGACCCTGGTGCAAATTTAAAAAAACTTTTAAAGTATTTATATATTAAGAAAGGAGAAACAAACACATGAACTTAAAAACCGCCGTTACCCTCATATCCGCCGCCGTATGCTTGTTGGCAGGGCAAGCCGCCTTTGCCCAAAGAGTGCCCGGCCCGGAAGGTTCCAAAATGGAACTGAAATGGCCTGATTTTAAAATTACTAAAGATTCCGCTTCCCCTTCCAAACAGCCTCAGCCTTTTTATGTGCAGGGGCGCGAAGGCCGCATGATGGACCTGAGCAAACTGACCGAATCCATCCTGCAGCACCGCGCGTTGGAGGCCAAAAAGCAAGAAGTAAAAAAACAGGCCGCCAAACCTAAACAAACCAAGAAGGACAGCGTTGTCCCCTTTTATTTAATGGGAAGAGAAGGCCACATGATGCAGCTGGGCAACACCGTAAACAGCTTAAAAGAAAAACGCCAAGAAGTAAAAGAAAATAAAAAAGAAGAAAAGAAACAGCCGGCAAAACCCCAGCCCAAGAAAGAAAAATCCGTCATTGAACGTCTTTCCGAACCTGGCCGCTTGCAAGCTCTGTAATATTTCCCCCCGGTAATAACCGGGGGTTTTTTATAGGTCCCAGAAAAGGGCCCAATTAGCAAGTAGGCCCAAAATACCAAAGGTCCTAGGACCAAAGACCCTACACAAAAAACAAACAAATATTTATATTAGTGGTATAAGCAGTACAAAATTACGGAGGCTATATGAAAACCCATAAAATTTTAACCGCTGTGTGTTGTTTGTTAACCCTGGCTGTTTGTGCCCAAGCCCAGGTATCTTTACAGAAAACCAATAAAAAAGATAATGCGCAAATTGAAAAAGTATTGCAAAAACGCATTATGCAGGCCCGCGCCCAGCAAAAAGCCAAATGCCACAAATGCGGGGAAACCATTTTAGACAAATATCATCAGGACTGTGCCAAAGGCGGCATTTGCCAGGCTGCCCCGGCCCAAGCCAGAAAATCCGCCAACCCCTCTCCCTACACGGGTAAAGATCCGCACGCCAAAGTGGCCGCTGTAAAAGCCCAGGCCAACCACGTATGCGCCGCCTGCGGTGAAGAAATCCACTCCGCCGGCCAGCACTGCGCGGCCACCGGTTACACCACCTTGTGCAGCTCTTCCAAGGCTGAACCGGCCGCCAAAAACGTGCAGGAAGACAGCTCTATCTGCCCCAAATGCGGCAAAGCTTTATCCATCGATGAACGCTACCACGGTGTAGAACACCACTGCCAAGCGGCCGCCCCTGTATGCGCCTCCTGCGGCGAAGAAATCCACTCCGCCGGCCAGCACTGCGCGGCCACCGGTTACAACACCTTGTGCAGCTCTTCTAAACAGGAAACCAAATATCAGCCGGTTGAAAATAACTACAACGGCGGTGACCCGCACGCAAACGAAGTTTTCTAAAATCCTTAGCCCTCTTAAAAAGACCTCTCTGCCCAGGCAGAGGGGTTTTTTATTTCAGGCAAAATAAAACGGATAAAAAATATATTTGCAGTTTTTTAAAAAGATGTATAATAAAAACTTGTGATTTTTGAAAATACCCGTTTTATCCCTTATACAAGGAGGCCCTATGCCCATAGAAAGAACCGCCGCAGAAAAGGAAAGAATTAAAGAGATATTAGCCCAAGCGCAAGCCAACAATATCCAAATCATCAAATTATGGTTTGTGGACATTTTGGGTAATTTAAAATCGCTCTCTTTATCCCACCGGGAATTTGAATACGCCCTTAACGAAGGCATGGGCTTTGACGGCTCTTCCGTGGAAGGTTTTGCCCGGGTATATGAATCGGACCTGGTAGCCCTGCCGGATTTGGATACATTCCAAATCTTCCCGCCGGATTTAACCGGCGCCCCCATTGCCCGCTTTTTTTGCGATATTAAAACCACTTCGGGCCAACAGTTTGAAGGGGACCCGCGCTATATTTTAAAGAAAAACCTGGCCGATATGAAAAAAGCCGGCTTTGACCAATTTATGGTGGGCCCGGAACTGGAATATTTCTATTTCCGCGACGATAAACATACCGACCCGCTGGACGCCGGCGGCTATTTTGACACCATCCCGCTGGACACCTCTTACGCCGTGCGGCGCGAAACCATGCTGATGCTTGAAAAGCTAAACATACGCGTGGAATATTCCCACCACGAAGTAGCCCCCTCCCAGCATGAAATTGACCTTCGCTACGACGAAGCCCTCAAAATGGCCGACCAAGTTATCACTTACAAAACCGTCGTAAAACAAATCGCCGCCAAAAACGGCATGTACGCCACCTTTATGCCCAAACCCATTGCCGGCGTAAACGGCAGCGGCATGCATGTGCACCAGTCTTTATTTACCAAAGGCAAAAACGCCTTTTTTGACCCCAAGGACGAGCTTTTCCTCTCCGCCACCGCCAAGCACTACATAGCCGGTATTTTAAAACACGTGCGGGAAATTTGCTCCGTTACAGACCAGTGGGTAAACTCCTACAAACGCCTGGTACCCGGTTACGAAGCCCCCGCCTATATTGCCTGGGGCCGCAAAAACCGCAGCACCCTGGTGCGTATACCGCAGGCCAAAGCGGGCAAACCCAATGCCACCCGTTTGGAGTGCCGCTTTCCGGACCCGGCCTGCAACCCCTATTTGGCATTTTCCGTCATGTTGGCGGCGGGGCTGGACGGCATAAAAAATAAACTGCCCGTTATGCCCATTACAGAAGACAATATCTTCCACATGACGCCCGAAGAACGCGCCGCCCGCGGCATTGAAACCTTGCCCGCTTATTTGTACGAGGCGGTGAACCTGACGCGTAAATCCAAACTGGTGCGCAAAGCACTGGGGGATCACACGTTTGAAAAGTTTATAGCCAACAAAGATATTGAGTGGGAAAACTACCGCACCCATATTTCCAATTACGAAATTGAGCGTTACCTTTCCGTACTGTAAACTTTTAACACCAAACAAAACCCCCGGCCTTAACAGCCGGGGGTTTTAAGTAAACGCTTGCTATTTTCTAATTAGCACATACTTGAGAAGTCCCATTTGAACAGCATTCCTCTACCGGGTTATCAATACCACAAAAATCGGCACACAGTTCTTTACCTGCCTCATTAATACCCCGGCAGCTTACATAATCGCTGGTATAAGCACGGGCCAATGCATATTCATACTGCAAATTCCCCTGGGAAGCCACTCTCATGGCAACGGTTTGCTGGGAGGCCATCCAGTTTAACCACAC
>CALUXL010000140.1 GCA_944324735.1 uncultured Elusimicrobiales bacterium | reverse complement strand
CCTGGAAGCCGGCGCCGAAGACGTGCGCACCGCGGCGGACGTGTACGAAGTAATCACCGCCCCGGAAATGGCCGCCTTGGACGCGGTTAAAAAAGCCATTGAAGCCAAAGGCATTACGCCCGAATCGGCCGATTTGTCTATGTTGCCCGATACGGAAGTAAACATTACCGACGAACACACCGCCGAAACTTTAATGAAAATGTTGGAAGCGTTGGACGACCACGACGACACCAAAAACGTGTACGACAACTCCAGCATTGACGAAGCGGTAGCCGCCAAATTGGAAGCATAAGAGGCCGCTTGAACAATCAAACAACCACCGTTTTAGGTATAGACCCTGGTTTAGACAGAACGGGATGGGCCATTCTTACAAGGGATGCTCGTTCCGTTTTGTCTTTAGTGGCTTGCGGTTTAATTCATACCGAGGCCGGGCAGGAATTACCCACACGGCTGGATTATATTTTCCGTCAGTTTCAGCAAATTATTCAAACCTATGCTCCCCAGCAAGTAGCGATGGAGCAAAACTTTTTTCTAAAGCGTGCCATCACCATGGCCAACACGGTTATGACGCGCGGGGTAATTTTACTGGCGTGCGAACAAGCCCAAAAGAAAATTACTTTCTACCCCCCAAAACGCGTAAAAATGATGTTATGCGGCACCGGCACGGCCGATAAAAAACAAGTGCAGCGCATGGTGCAGCTTACCCTGAACCTAAACAAACCCCCTCAGCCCGATGACGTGGCCGACGCCGTAGCCATTGCCATCTGCCACCTAAAAACCGCCCCGCTAAGTAACATGATAAACCTAAAGGCGGCATTCCTTGAAAAATTAAAAGCCGCCCGGGAACAACAAATTAAAAAGATTGTTAAGTAATTTACCCATCCGCCCGTTTTTACGGCCGCTTATGGCGCGCCGCAAAACCCAAAGAGTACCGCAATTTTTTATTTTTCCTTGCCCTGCACTTTGTTTTTGGTTTACACCAAGTAAAACCCAAAACGGGGTATTTAGCAATATGCTAAAATGAAGATATGATAGGCTATTTAAGAGGAGAAGTGCTGGAAGTGCGGGAGGACGGCGTCCTCCTGTTGTGCGGGGCCGTGGGGTATGAAGTAAACATGGCCCATTCCTGCGTGCTGGAATTAGAAGCAGGAAAAGAAGTATCGCTTTATATTGCGGAATCCATCTCCCCTTATGACGGCACCGTTCTATACGGTTTTTTAACCAAAGAAGACAAAGAACTTTGGACTCTTTTCAAAACCGCCATCCCCAACACGGGTGCAAAAAAAGCCTTGGAATTTTTAAACAAAGCCTTACGCAGCGTGGCGGACTTTCACAAAGCCATCGTTTCCAGAGACCCTAAAATTTTAACGGGCATTTTTGGCTTTACCGCCAAAACGGCCGAAAAGTTAATAGCCTCTTTAAAAGACAAGATGGACGCCGTATCCGTACAGGGCGAAAGCAAAATAAAAGTGGTGGACGAAGCCCCCTTTATGACCCCTGTGCTGGAAGCTTTATCGGCACTTGGGTACTCGGCCGCGGAAGCACGCCGCGCTATTGAAAAACTATATGCAGAAGGCGTTAACCCGAATGACAAGATAGAAAATATTATTAAAGAAGCTTTGCGGGTACTTAAAAAATGAGCAACCAAAACGATATTTTAGACGTTAAACAACTTAGTGAAGAAGCCGGCGGCATGGAAGCTGCCCTGCGCCCGGGCACGCTGGATGAGTTTGTAGGGCAGGAGAATTTAAAATCCAACCTGCGCGTATTTATAGAAGCCGCACGCGCCCGCCAAGAAGCTTTGGACCACTGCCTTTTTTACGCCCCCCCCGGCCTGGGTAAAACCACGCTGGCCAACATTTTAGCCAAAGAAATGGGCGTAAACATTAAAGTAACTTCCGGCCCGGTGCTGGCCCGCCCCGGAGATTTGGCCGCCATGCTTACTACCGAACTGGCCGACGGCGATATTTTATTTATTGACGAAATACACCGCCTAAACCCCGCCGTGGAAGAAGCCCTTTACCCCGCCATGGAAGATTTTACCTTCTTTATCAATACCGGCAAAGGGCCGGGCTCCACCACATTAAAACTGGCCGTGCCTAAATTTACGCTGGTGGGCGCCACCACACGCTCCGGCCTGCTTACCGGCCCGTTGCGTGACCGCTTTGGCATTGTGTTTAACTTAGGTTTTTATGAAATTTCCGAAATTACGGATATTTTGGCCCGCTCCGCCCGGCTGTTAAACATCGCGGCCGACCGGGAAGGCCTGACTGAACTGGCCAAACGCTCCCGCGGCACCCCGCGTATTGCCAACCGTCTGCTGCGCCGCGCGCGGGATTTTGCCCAAGTAAAAGGGCAGGGCGTTATCACGCAGGAAATTGCCACCCTGGCCATGAACTCGCTAGACATTGATAACGAAGGCTTAGACAGTGTGGACAAACGCATTCTGGAAGCGTTGATTGACCGCTTTAACGGCGGCCCGGTGGGTGTGGAAAACCTGGCTATTGCCGTGTCCGAAGCCGTAGACACGCTGAC
>CALUXL010000139.1 GCA_944324735.1 uncultured Elusimicrobiales bacterium | reverse complement strand
CTGTTTGCGTGTGAGTATGAAGGAACCCGCGTTTGCCGCCCGCTTCAGTTTCCGCTGGTGGCGTTGGTGGTATCCGGCGGGAATACGGAACTTTTATATGTAAAAGATTATGGCGTGTATAAAGAGCTGGGCCGCACGCGCGATGACGCCGCCGGTGAAGCTTTTGATAAAGTAGCCAAGCTTTTGGGCTTGCCGTACCCCGGCGGGCCGCAGGTATCCAAGCAGGCTTTGCAGGGCAATAAAGACGCCATGCATTTTCCGCGCCCCTTGTTGCCCGGCACGTGGGATTTTTCGTTCAGCGGTATTAAAACGGCCGTCAGCTATTATTTGCGGGACCACCAAAACGTAAGCGTGCCGGATGTGTGCGCCTCGTTTGAAACGGCCGTGGTGGAAACTTTAGTAACAAAAACCATTAAAGCTGCGCTAAAATATAAAGTAAAACAAATTGCGGTAGGCGGTGGCGTGGCGGGGAATACGCTGCTGCGGGAAATGATGGAAGCAAAAGGCAAAGAAGCCGGGTTAACAGTGCGGGTTGTGGAGCGCAAACTCTCGTCGGATAATGCCGCCATGATTGCCTTGGCCGCTTATAAAAAACTGGCCCGCGCAGAGGCCGCCGGCAAAGAACCCCAGTGGGATATTAATATTAACCCCAACATGAAAGTGCGCACCTGGAGGTAAATTATGATTATTTGGGTAATGCCAGATTCCGGCTCCCGCACTAAAGAAGATTACGCCAATCTAACCGCCCTGTTTAAAAAAGAATATCCGGGCGTGGATATAACCGTGCGTGTTTTTACGCGCAATATTTTGTGGCGCAAAATTTTTACCATTAAAAACCCTACCCCGGAAGAAGAAATACCGGACGTAATCCAAATCCCGCATTATTGGACGGCGCTTTTAACGCGCGCCGGCGTGGCGGAAAATTTATCCAAGCTGGACCCGGGCCTTTCCTTAAATAACGTCCTGTTCCCGCTAAAACCGCATTGTTACTTGCCCGGTACAAAGGATATTTATTCCTATCCCTGGTGGTTTGATATGAGCGCCCTGCATTACCGCGGGGACCACTTAAAACTGGTTTCCTCCCACCCGGAGGAGGACCTGTCCACCTGGGAAGGCCTGTTGCAGATTTGTGAAGCATTAAAACATACGTTTAAAGATAATCCCGGTTACTATCCGATGCAAAATAGTGACTGGCGCGGTTCTTTGTCCATCCGCAGCGCCTTGCCTGCCATTTGGGACCGCGGGGCGGATTTAATCTCGTCCGATTTAAAACAAAGCCTGGTGCATACGGCTCAATTTAAAGCGGGTATGAAAGATTATGTTACCTTGGCTTTAAAAAACTATATGCCCATCTTGCGCGAACGCGGCAGCCTGGGAACGATGATTTCCGGCAAGGCCAGTATTTTAATGTCCCGCAAGCAAGGGGTGGCCAGCTTTGACACCAAACGCGGCGTGCGCGTAAAAACCGTGCCGGTGCCTACTACGGGCAATGTGTATTTTTCTTATCTGTCCGGCATGAACTTGATGGTGAACGTGCTGTCTAAAGAAAAAGAAAACGCCCTGGCCTTTATAAAATGGTGCGCCCGGACCGATAACCAAATCCGCTACGCGGGCATGATGGAAGTGTTCCCCGCGTTTGAAGACGCTTTTGAACAGTTTATTTTTTCTTCCGCCCGCCGTTTGCAAACGTACGGCAGCATTTTGGCCTCCGCCAAAACCTTGCCTAATATAACGGTAACGGGGACGGTTATTGAAATTTTAAATAAAGTGCTGGCCGTAAGCGCCACCCAAATTGTGGAAAACCGCTTTACCATGGCCAGCCTGGACCGGGAACTGGACAGCGCCAGCAAAGAAATCAATTATTTACTGTCCTTATATGAGGGGTAATTTATGTTTGATAAAGAATCCTATACCCTGTATAAATTTCATAAGCAGTTAAACCAGTCTTTCCAGAACAAGCGGGAACTGTTGGAATGCGCCCTGCCTGTTTTGCGCAATTTATTTAAGCTGGACAGAGTGTACTTTTTTGACTGGCAGCAGGATCGTGCCCTCCTGTCGCTTAAAATGATGTGCAAGAAAGAATACTGCATGGACATGCAGGAAGATATTTCCGTCATTAACGAACCGATGTTTTTGAAAACCCTACTTCGCGAAGGCTTTGTAATCAGCACGGATTTAAGCTACCCGGCGGCCTATGTGTTGGTGCGCTGGCAGCGGCCGGCCATGTCCATCAACGGGGAAACGCTAAAGACGTATATGGAAGAGCGCGTGGGCGTGATACGTATGGAGCGCTTTCGCAAAAACCGCGTTTTTACCACGCAGGAAGAAAAACTGATAAAAGCCCTGGCGGAAGAAATTTCCCACAATTTGCGTAATACGGAAATTGACCAAGCCAAAAACCAGCGTTTGGCCGTATCTACGGCGTTAAACCAGTTAGCCACCATTTTTGCCTCGTCTTTGCGGCTTAATGACGGCTTGGAGCTGATTTTAAAAGGTGTGCAAAAGTATTTCCGCTTTGACCGCGTGCGCCTGTATTTAACCAATTATGACGGCACGAAAATAAAGTCCATTTTAGGGGCGGATATTTCCGGCCAGGTAACCGTGCAGGACGAAAGCGCCTTAAAAGAGGGGGAAAAGGAGCTCTTGAGAGAGGTGTTTGACTCTCCCAATACCTATACCTCCCGCCGTAGCGTCATTTACATTCCGCTTAAGGTGCAGCGCAACAAGGTGGGTTTTTTAACCTTTGATAATTTGCTTTCCCGCCGCAAAATTGGATATTTGGACTTTATTTCTTTAAAACAGTTCTCCAACCAGATTGCCCTGTCTATTGATAACGCCATGCTGTTTGAACGCGTGCAGGAGCTTTCCAACTATGACGAGCTGACCAAACTGCCCGTGCGCCGCTTTTTTAACGAAAAATTTGCCGAAGAGCTTTACCGCTCCAAACGCTTTGATTTGATTATGTCTTTAATCATCTTGGATATTGACCTGTTCAAGCAGATTAACGACGGCTACGGCCACCAAATTGGTGACTGGGCCTTAAAAGAAGTAGCCCGCGTGATACGCACCAGTTTAAGGCAGACGGACTTTCCTTGCCGTTTTGGCGGGGACGAGATGATTATTATGCTCCCCCGTACCAATGGGGAAGAGGCAAAAATCATTGCCAAACGCCTGCAGGAGCGTATACGCGCCATTACGCTTCCCACCCGCTACACGGAGGGGAAAGACGTACATTTAAGTATCAGCCAGGGTATTTCCGTTTTCCCGCAGGATGGGAAGGACGAATCCTCCCTGCTGGAAAAAGCGGATAAAGCTTTATACGCCGTAAAACAATCCGGCCGCGGCTCTTTTGCCTTGTACCGCGATGTGGCCGGTGCGGAGGAATAATTCCGCCCCAGTTTAAGGAGTATAAAACAGTTGACAAGTGCTCCAAAAGTTGCAAAAATTTATAGAAGCAGGCACGACGCGTATTTTTATATATAATATATATTGTATGCGTTGGGCCGGCACGTCGTATTATAATTAGTGCGGCACAATAGATTTGGAATATATTCAATTAAACAGTAGCCGGTTTATGGTTATGGAAAATTGCAAAATGAACACAAATACGAATAAAAGCATGTGGAAATTTTTACTTGGTAAAGTGGCCTTTTTGGCGGCTTTGCCTTTGTTTTTTGTATTGACGGCCACCCCTATTTTTGGCCAGGCCCAGGCGGACGTAAAGTTTGCCGGGGTGTTTTATCAGCAAAATAATGCGGGTGCCACTACAGAACAGCTTTATTGTAACTGGGGCAACTCTTTTGATCGCGAAAGCGAGTCCAACCGCAGTTTTGTGAACGCGGATAATGCCCCTACCAATGCCAACGGGTCTACCTATGCTGACCCGTGGGAAAACTCTGCTTTAATTGAATATGACCAGCCTTATCCTTCTCCTAAAGAAGCGAACAATTATCCTAACCAGTGCTTAGGTTTGTGTATGGAAGTGTACTGCTCCAACAAGCCTTTGGCTATGAGTACGTATTCCATTGCTTTTCCTCTGCAAACCATTAAATTTGACATTATTAAGTATGAAAACGGCAAAAACATTGCCAGCAGCAGCGATACTCCGCCCATTCGCACCATAACCATGTATCCGGGTGCGGGCTCCAGCGGTACGGAAAGTATTCAATCTTATACTTGTGGTTCTTATCACTGTTATAATGCACAGAACGGCACCACCTGCCCCAGTGCTACTATTTATTGTGATAGTGAGGGTGCCGCCACCTGTACCGTAAATGATGAAGAAAAAACCATGGATTGGTCCAGCACGTGTAAGGATACAGGGGTTACTGACGCAGGTACTCCTTGCTGTACCAATAAATATGGCGGTACGGAAGGAGCTACCAACTGTGTCATCTTTGATAACAACGGTACCAAATACGGCGATCCCATGCAGTTCTGCGCCGGGTGGGATGGTTCCTTCGAAATCGGCGGTGAATTTGGCAAAATGAACGGCCAATACGGTTTCCGCGCCACGGTACAGAGTGACGTGCCTGGTGACAACATTACCGTAGACAAAATTACCATTGATTCTTCTGTTCCCTATCCGGGTGAAAACCAAATCCCGATACAGGTGGACGTTACCAACGTGCACACCGTGCGCAGCACGCCCACGGTGGTGGGGGATATTACCTCTGTTTCTGCCCAGCCGTATACGTTAGCCTATCGGTTGAGTAAAGATTCTGACGTGCGCATCGCCATCTTTGATGCGTCCACCACGGATGACAGCTCTTATACGGGTACGTCTACCCCGGCGAATTTGGACATCAAAAACCTGCGCCGCTTGTTGGTGGAGTGGCAGCCTCGCTTGGGCGAAGGTATGAAAGGTCAGTCTTCCGATAAACAGTTGGTGGAATTTGACTCTTGGGACGGGCGTGACGACAACGGCCGCCTGTTGCCTGCGGGTAACTATGTGGTGTCCATCCAGGCTAAATCTCAGGATGAATGGCCGGGGATTGACTTCTCCCGTGCGGTAACTCGCCAGCTTTCTTTGGATCCGTTAAAATTGACGGACGTGGTAGTTTCCGGCTTGAATAAACAAGCCACGGCGTATGCTACCATTAAATATGTACCCACGGAAGCTTCTAAAGTGTACTTCCAGGTATACTCGCCCGGTACGGAATTTGATTCCACCGTGCCTGCTCCCACCGGTACGGCGCAAGGACCCACCATTAAAGGGGGTACGGGGTATCTGCTCTACTCCTCTGTGGAAGAACGCGGTTCCCGCGCTACCTATACCACCAAGTGGGACGGTACTTGTACCAATACGGATGTGTGCCCTGTCAGCGGTACGCCCACGGCAATCCCGTCGTTGGACAACAAACAGTTCTTCTATGGTGCCCCCATGCCGGACGGTAACTATGTATATGTACTGTGGGCTGAAATTCCGTATGCGGAAGGTTCCCAGTATACCAATGCGGCCGGTGTTACGTATGATGCCGTAAAGACCGCTACCTATACAGTGGGCACGATGCCGGTGGAACGCGGATTGGTGGATATTACCATCCAACCGGTCAGCTATTCCACTGTGGGCTCCAGCCCCACGGCGTACGGGTTGGATCCGTTCGTGTTCAAATACATTTTGTCCCGCGATGCGGTGGCTGTAGCCAGCGTGCAGAACTCTGCCGGTGTAACGGTTAAAATGCTCACGCCGCAGGAAGGCACGGCGGCGGTATCTCAGCAAATTAATACCTTAAGCTGGGACGGGCGCGATGATGCCGGCCGTATGGTTGGCCCTGGCACTTATGTGTTTGCGGTCACTTCTAAAGATGCCATGTTCCCCGAAGTGCAAACCACGGCTACGGCGGTGTTCCCGGTGGACTTGTACCACGTGGTTGATGTAGGCACTACGGACGTGTATGGCGACAGCGAAGCCAAAGCCACCATCAGCTATTATTTGTCTAAAGCCATGAATGTTCAGGTGAACATTTATAATAAGGATGTGGTAATCCCCACGGCAAATACTTTGGTGAACGGGCAGACTGCTTCCACCACGGTGGAAGGCCCCACCACTACGTATGTACCGTCTGCCACGGTGGGCACTACGTATGACACCCAGACAGATTTTGAAAATAACATCACCACGGTAATTACTACTAAAAAGGAAATTGCCCTGGCCACGCAGGATGAACTGAACGCCCAGTGCCCCGGCATTACGGACCCGTCGGAACTGGCCGCCTGCTATGCGGAAAATAAATATAAAGTACAAACCACGGTAAACACCACCAAGAGCGTAATGGCCACCTGGCCGCCCCGCGTGTGCGACCAGACCGATACGGACATTATGACCAGCGGTTATGTGGACCCGGCCAAAGTGGCGTCTACCGGTAAAAAATGTATTTATGTAAATGACCAAACATTTACAAACTATCCCGCTAACCAAAATTATACGGCGCTTGACGTACGTTTGCAGCCTGTAAAAACCTTTGATGCCAGCTCCACCCGCCCGGGTGAAGGGGCCCGCATTGTGGAAGAATGGGATGCGTTGTATTTCTACAATCCTTCTTCCCAGCAGTGCCAAGGTTCTACGGATTTGAAAACCTGCGCCTATGAAATGGTGCCGGATGGGCAGTATCCGTTCTATATCTCTGCCCGCTCCAATGAGCCCGTCTCCTTATATTATGCGGACCGGGCCTATACAACCGGTACGGACGGTACCCAGTTTGACTATGCCGTCAGCGAGCCGTTTAAAACGCAGGAAGATGTGCAGCAAGTGGGCTATATTTACGCTACGGAAAAACCCAATTCCCGCATTAACGTAACCCGCGGGCCGGTGTTCTTCCTGGAAGGCTCTACGGCTGTGTATCCAAACCAGCCCCAGCTGTTTAATACATCCAGCGGCACGGCTTTTGTTCCGCCGTATGAAGTAAACTTTGCGGTATCCCGCGCCTCTACGGTGGACGTGCAGATTGTGGCCTTGCAGCCCAATGTGTGCACCACGTCGGCCACGGACGGCAGCACCAAAAACAATGCGGTGGGTGATGTCTGCAAACATTTGGCTACCACCACCATTTTGGATACGGGCCATTTTGACGCAAACGCCATCCGCAAAGTATATTGGGACGGTACGGACGATAATGGCTACTATGTAAAATCTGCCATTTACGAAGTGCGTTTAATTGCCAAGAACTATCCGGATGCCAACTTGTATCAGGAAACGGTAAAGAGCCTTACACTCAATGCGGACTTGCTGAAAGTGTTTGACTTGGCCGAAGTGGACGGTTATGCCCAAGCCGCGCGCGGGCAAGTGGTGCCGATAAGCTACCAGATTTCCGTTCCCATGAAAGTAGCCATCCAAATCTTTAAGCCGGGTACCACCATTTACGATTATCAAAAAGGTACCTTGCGCAACCCGGCCACGGGTAAAGAAGTGCAGGATATTAATGAAGTATTGGTACGCACCATTGTGGGTATCCGCCCTTCCACCACGTTAATTACCGAAGAGTGGGACGGACGCGACTATGCCCAGCAGGAAGTGCCGGACGGAACCTATCCGTTCCGCTTCGTAACGGCCACCAACTCGGCCGATATTGATACCATTACCGGCGAAATTGTGCCGGGGGACGATACCTCGTTAGATGCGGCAGACTGGAAAGTGAATTATGTGGCCGATACGTATCAGTATCAAAACCTGCATAAAGCCACCATTGCCGTGGGTGACGGACGCTTCGTGTGCGAAGACTGGGAAAAGACCGTCTTCTTCTATCCGAACCCGTTGCGCCAGGCCTATGGTACGTTAGAAGTAACCAAGATGCCTGTTCCGGGTACGATGTCTATCAAGTTGTATACCTTGTCCGGTACGTTAATACGTGACAGCGGCTACACCTGCGTGGACGCAAATAACTATACCACCACCATGGGGCAAACCTTGTCTTTCAGCCCGGATAATAATATCAGCGGCACAGTGGCGGATGATTCTTTTGCCAATGTGCGCAATGCGGCCTTGCGCTGCCGCTGGGATAAGACCAACCAGCACGGCAAAAAGATCGCCCGCGGTGTGTATTTCGGCTTGGTGGATTTCAAAGCCCAAAACGGGCGTGAACACTGCCAAAAAGTAGTGAAAATTTTGGTCCCGTAAGGTAGAAAGGATTTATGAATATAAAAATAAAACTTTTAGCAGCTTGTTTAATTGCCGGTTTGGTGCATGCTCCGGCTTATGCCATTGACGACTGGGCCGGTACCAGCGGAAGCCAGTTTTTAAAGATTGATGCCGGCTCTCCGCGTGCGCAGGCTTTGGGTAATGCGTATGTATCTATTGCGGACGGGCCGGAAGCGTTGTTTTGGAACCCGGCCGGGGCGGCTTCAGCCACTTCGCGCGAATTGCAATTTTCTTACTTGGATTATTTGCAAGGTTATAAAGCGCGCACGTTAGCGTATTTGCAGCCGTTGGGCAAAACCATTTTAGGCGTTACGCTGAACTATATGGATATGGGCGGTTTCGATTACCGCGACGTACAGGGCCGCCCGCAATATTCCGGTGCGCACCCGGTGCAGAACTTTGTGGGCAGCGTATCTTTGGCCCGCGGGTTTTTCAGCCAGAAATTGCAAATTGGCGGTACCGCTAAATATATTAATGAAAAGTTAGACACCAACCGCTATACCAGCGTAGGTTTTGACGTAGGTGCAAAATTGCGTTTGGTAAATTGGTTGGGCTTAGGCGGCGCCTTGGTGAATATTGGCGATAGTGAAGATATGCCGCAAGGTTTGCGCTTAGGTGCGGATATTAATACGCGTTATTTCACCATTTCCGGCGAATGGATGGACTATGACGACGACGACACCCGCTATGGTGTAGGTTTGGAAGTGCATATTCCGGAAGATTTGCTTTCCGTGGCCCGGTTTGATTTGCGTGTTGGGTATTATACGCGTGACAATACCGGTATTAGCGACAGCAAAGGTTTGCAAAGTTTGGGGCTGGATGAAACGTCCAAAGTATCGTTTGGGTTTGGTATTTACAGCTCTGAATTATTTGGGTACGGGGCGTCCATTGATTATGCCGTAACGCCGTTTGGGGCATTGGGCACTTCGCAACAGATAGCTATTGGTATCCAGTTTTAATGTATGATAAAAGGGGAAAAACCGCATATACTTAAAAGTAAAACAGGCCAAACCGCTATTGAATATGTAATTACTGCGGCGGCGTTATTTGGTGCGTTTTTAGCTTTTTATGCTTTTTATTCCCACATTGTACCCATGCAGTTTGAACAGGGTGCAAAAGTAATTTTAGAAGTATATGATGCAAATTAATTTGATTGGTAGAATCAGGAGGAGCATATGAAGTTCATTATTGCTTTGGAAAACAAGCTGGAAGCCGTAAAAGCGGCCGCCTTATCTTGCTTGAAAAAGAAAGAAGGCCAGAACACCATCGAATACATTTTGATGTTAGGTGTTGTGGTAGGCGTGGCCCTTTTGGTAGGTACCTTGGTTAAAAAAATGATGCCTGAAGTATTTGAAAGCATTAAAGCCAAGATCTTGGGCGGCGTAAACAGCATTGAGTAGTATTTAGGGTGTAAGAATGAAACTTTTTCGTAGGGGGCGTGGTGGACAGGTAACTGTGGAATTGATGTTAATATTGCCGGTATTTATGTTGATGATTTTTTTCATCCTGGAATACGGCAATATTGCATACCACACGCTTTTGGCAAATCACGCCTCCTATGAATTTGCCCGCATTGGGGCAATGGTAGCCGTAAAAGAGCCCAGCGGCCAGCCCAATAACTGGACTGTGCAGCAAAAAATAAACCAGGCCAAGCGCCGCGTATTTGGCGCCGCCGGGGACAGAATAAAAATAAGCATAAAGATGGAAACAACCGGCCGGGACCCGTTGTATTCCCCGCATCGCCACCAGGATATTGTGGTTGAAGTAAAATATCCCGTTAAGTTAATTTTTCCCGGAAGCAGTTATATTTTAGCCAGTAAACCCCGTAAAGACGGGATCCGTATAATAGAAACCGAAGCACGCATGCCGGTGGAAAAAATGTATTTAAGTACGGATAAACAATAGATGTTTTTATTAATAGCAGCGTTTTTAAGGAGACTTTATGAAAAAAGGAGTATTTTTGCCGTTTATTGTGGCGCTAGGCGCGGCGTTGGTGTATTTTTTAATTGTAAACAATGCGTCCAGCAAATTGGAAAATGACAAAGTGGTTAAACGTGTCTTTGTTCCGATTCGGGATATTAAAGAGCGCGAAGTAATTAAAAGAGACTCTATTAAATGGGTTCCCGTGCCGGCCAAATATGTACAGAAAGACGCGTTGACTTATTCTACGGATGCGGATTTTAGATTGGTAGAAAACGCTGTGGCTCGTATTCAGATTCCCAAAGGGAACCAAATTTCTAAATATGCCATTACTTCTTTGTCTCCGGAAGCGGGTTTATCCAGCAAAATCCCGGCCAGAATGAGAGGTTTTATCATTCGTGTAGATTCCTCCTCTGCCGGTATGATTAAACCCGATGATAACGTGGATATTTTGTTAACTTTTACCGCTGTTATGAAAAACGGTGCCCAGCAGAAAGTAACGGTAACCCTTTTGCAGAACATTAAAGTGTTAGGTGTGGGGGCAAACTTGGGCCAGGGATTGGACGCCAAGAGTGCCGCCGGTTTGCAAAGCAAAGAAGAAGAAGCGGCCGCTTATACGGATAGCTCCACCTTATCTTTGGCGCTTTCTCCGCGTGATGCGCAATATTTGGCGTTAGCGCAGCAGGAAGGGGAAATATCCGTCATCTTGCGCTCTCCGGGCGACGGCAGCATTTACATGATGGAAATTGCCACATTTGAACAATTATTTCAGAGTAAATAGGAATTACCATGAAAAAAACGAACTTTATTACTAAGATATTCGTAGCAGTGTGTTTAGTGGCCCTGGCGGCCCCGTGTGTTCACGCAAAGAAGACCCGTTTGGTGTCTGTCAGCGCCGACGTGGTTGAAATTGCCGGTTCTATGAGCTCCGTAAAAGGTTTTGCGTGGAACCAAATCTTTGATTTTGAAGAAGCCGCCATCCCCGGTATTTTCTCTCTGGGCGACTTTGAACGCAAAACGGCCGTAGCCACCCGTTTAAGATTGATGGAAAACGAAGGCCGCGCGCAGATTTTGTCTAACCCGAAGATTGTTACCAGCTCGGGCAACCAGGCCAACATTTCCGTGGGCGGTCGTATTCCGTACCCGGTGGTGAACAGCCAGGGGGCGGTGGGTACGCAGATGGAAACGTACGGTGTGTTGTTAAACGTAACGCCCACCATCATACCGGAACGGGGCAATATTATTGACTTGCAGCTTGAGTTAAAAGTATCCCAGCCGGACTATTCCCGCGCAATTATGATTGGTACTTCCACTTCTTATTCTATTTTGGAACGTTTGGTGCAAACCCATGTGGAGTTAAACAGTGGGGAAACCTTAGTTATCGGCGGGTTAAAAAGCAGCAGCCGCAACGTGTCTGAAGACCGCGTTCCTTTCCTGGGCCGTTTGCCGTTAATCGGCTTGTTCTTCAAGAGCAAAGACGTAACCGAAGATCAGCGCTCTTTGTTCCTGTTTGTAACGGTAGAGGTTGTAGAATAACACTATGGCTGAACAGGACCCTTTGTTAAAAACAGACGCCAAGATTATTACTTTTTCCGGTCCCAAAGAAGGGGCCGGAAAAACCACGCTTGTGCTCAATTTGGCGTTGGGCTGGGCGGGTATTCAAAAAAGGCCTGTTCTTATTGTTCCGTTGGATCCTTTGGCCCGGCAGGAGCATAGCTTCTATTTAAATATTAAAAAACCCGTCAGCGTGGCCGATATTTTGCGCACGCTGGGCAACACCAATATAGCGGTGGTGGGGGGGCTTTTGCGCGGGAAGATTTCTATGTCCCAGTGGGGGGTGGGGGTGCTTCCGTTAGGCAATACCCGCGCGCAAGTGGCCAGCATCAGCCCCAAAATTTTAATTCCTATTTTATCTCGTCTTTCCCAAACGTTTGATATCTTTTTGGATGTAGACTCCAGCTTTCCCATGCAGGCGTTTGCATTTGATATATCGGACAAAATCTTTTGGGTTACGCATGCTACGCGTTCCCATTTAAACTCCACGGTGCAGCTGTTTAATGATTATAAAGAACAGCGCTACCCGCTGGACCGCATTAACGTAATTTGCAACGCTTTTGATACCCCCGGTTCTATTCCGTATGAAGAAATGGAACGGGTGTATACCTCTTTGCTGGGGCGTAATATAGACGTGTTCCTGCCGTGGGACGAAGGCATTATGGCCTCTTCCAACCGGCGCGAGATTGAAATTATTGTCAACCCGCAGAGCGAGTGGATAAAAGGCTTGCGTTTAATTTTGGCCCAAATACGCGATTTAAAACCCGCCCCGAAAGACTGGGTGGCGGAAGTGACGGACGAAGAGTTTACCCAAGCCGCCAAAGAGATTTGGAGCCCGGTTCTTTTCCAAGGAGCGGAAACCCAGGCGGCAAACTCTCACTTTGCGACGGCGGATGAAAAAGAAGGGGCGGAAAAGAACAAACTGTCCTTCTGGGATGATTTAAAACAAAAAGTGCATAAAGAAGTGGTCCGCACGCTGGAAATTGAGCACATTGTGATTAGCGATGAAAGCTCCGCCAGTGAGCAAACCCGCAAACGCGTGGCTGCCATTGTGGACGATATTTTGCAAAAGCAACCCAATTTGCAATTTTCGCGCGATCAGCGCATGCGCTTTAGTTCGGAATTATTAGACGAAATTTTAGGTTTAGGGCCGCTGGAAAACTTAATGCGTGACCCGAGCGTTACCGAAATCATGGTAAACGCGTTTGATAAGATTTTTATCGAACAAAAAGGTAAGCTGACGCTGACCAAATATAAATTCCGCAATAACGATCAGGTGGTACAGGTTATTAAACGTATTGTATCCCCGTTGGGGCGCCGTATTGACGAATCCGTCCCGCTGGTGGACGCCCGTTTAAAAGACGGTTCCCGTGTAAACGCCATTATTGCACCGTTAGCCATCTCCGGCCCCACGCTTACCATTCGCCGTTTCTCTCAAAAGCCGTTCGGCCCGGAAGATTACTTCCGTTTTGGTACCATCAGCCGGGAATGTATGGATTTTTTGGAAAAATGTGTCCGCATCCGCAAAAACATCATTGTTTGCGGTGGTACGGGTACCGGTAAAACTACGTTTTTAAATGCTTTATCCGGCTATATTTCCCATAATGAACGTATTATTACGGTGGAAGATACGGCCGAACTTAGGCTGCAGCAGCCGCACTGGGTATCTTTGGAAAGCCGTCCGCCAAACGTGGAAGGCAAAGGTGCCATTACCATTCAGGATTTGGTAAAGAACTGTTTGCGCATGCGTCCTGACCGCATTGTAGTAGGGGAGTGCCGCGGCGGGGAAGCGCTGGACATGTTACAGGCCATGAATACCGGTCACGAAGGTTCTTTGACCACTATTCACGCCAACACCCCGCGCGACGGGCTGTCGCGTTTGGAGGCCATGTGCATGCAAACGGGTGCGGATTTGCCTATTTTTGCTATTCGCGAAATGATTTCTTCCGCGGTGAATATGATTGTGCAGTTGTCTCGTTTTTCGGACGGGTCCAGAAAAGTAACGTATATTACGGAAATGACGGGCCAGAAAGACGGGGTGATACAATCGGTGGATTTATTCCGTTATGTACAAACGGGTGTGGACGAAAACGGCAAAGTGCAGGGCTTTTTTGCTCCTACCGGCAATATTCCCTCTTTCTTTAATGATTTTAAAGCCAAAGGGGTACCGCTGCCGGAGGAAACCTTCACCAAAAATGCCGTTCCGTTTGATGAAAACGGCAAGCCTTTGTTAACGCCCGGGCAGGTTCCCGGTACGGGTGCGGCTGTGCCGCCGCCACCGCCGGCTGTAAAGTAGTACGGAGCTTTGGATGAAAAAGAACATTTGGTTTTTACTTTTAGCGGTAGTGATGACGGCGGGCTGGTTAGTAACCCCGGCGCTTTCGGTTGCGCGTGAATTGGGCCCGGCAGATAAAAAACGCATTGAATGCGCCATGTTTAAAATGCGTGTTCTGGCGGAAATGTTTGATGTTCGCAAATCTTCTGACCAAAAGACGGAAACCTTCCCGGATGTATGCCCGGCTGCCGGCACGGTGGTAAAAGCTCCCAAATGGTTTATTGAAGGGCAGGATGTAAAAACCAAAGATTCCAGCGGTAAAGTAGTTACCGTTCGTAAAGAAGCGGAACTGACCCGCATGGATAAAACCAAAGTGGTGTATATCCCGGGGGAAGGCACTTACAGCGAGGCGGATTTGTGGCGCCAGGCGTTTTCCAACGTATATTTGTTTTTGGATCGCGCCAATATGTCTTTGGATCCTTCCCAACCTATTTCTATGGAACAGCTGGCCCGCGGTTATGTGGGTAACCGCATCAACCTGGTAGCCACGTTGGACCGCTTGAACAAAGATTTATTGTTTGGTTCCAAACCGTTAATTATGAAAGACAGTATGGACGGCCGCGGCCGCGCCATGCTGGCTACTTTGGAATTAATTAATAACGAATTTTTCAGCACCATTGAATCCTTCTCCAGCCCCGCCAAACAGCGGGAAGACAAATACCGCCGTTCCGTACAGGCGGTGGTGGTGCTGGCGAACCAGTTGTATTCGGAATTTATGTCCAGCGCGGTGCCCACCTTCCCGCCGGATCCGAAATCCATACAAACCACGCCGGCAGACCGGATGTTCTTGTGGTTGATGTTGCTGATTGGCAGTGCGTTGGCAGGGTTTTCCGTATTTTTACTGTTGGAAGTAAAACGCCAAAGCATTGAACTAATGGTGGAAGATTACCGCGTAAGAAGTGTGGCGTGGGCGGAAGATTTTAACCGCCAGTTTTTAACCATAGACATCCGCTATATTGTGTTTGGTACCATTGGCGCGTTTGCGCTGTTGGGGTTGTTCTTTGGTGTCAGCACGGGCGGTTTTAGCGGCGTATTTGTGTTTTTGATATTTGTGGCAATGGGTGTGTTTCTTAGTATCCGCATGCCGGAAGCGGTGCTGGACGCGCTGAAAAAAGCCCGCGGCCGCAAGATTAACGCACAGCTGATGGACGCGCTTATTTTGCTTTCCAACTCTTTGCGTTCCGGTATGGATATTGTGCAGGGGTTTGAAAAAGTATCCACGGAAATGCGCCCCCCGATTGCGGACGAATTTGGTTTGGTTATTAAAAACTATCAGCTGGGTACCCCTTTTGAAAAAGCCTTGGACGGCATGAACGACCGTATAGACAGCCGTATGTTAAGCTATATTATCAAGGCCATTGTAATTCAGCGCCAGGTGGGTGGTAACTTAACGGTTATTTTTGCCCGCTTGGTGGAAAATATCCGCGAAGAGAGCAAACTGGAAGAAAAACTGCAGGCCATGACGGCGCAGCAGAAAATACAGTCCATCGTGGTAGGCGTAATGCCGTTTTTGATGATGGGCGTTATGTTCCTTTTCCGCCCGGATGAAATGATTTCGTTCTATTCCAGCCCGTTGGGGATTGCGATATTCTTTGTGTGTATTATCTGGATTTCCATCGGCATGAAGATTATTAAGAAAGTGGGCGAGGTGAAAGTATAATGGAAGCATCATTGGGCTTGCGTTTATTGCTGGGTATATTGGCTATTATCGGCACCATAGCCTTGTTTGTGGGGGTGCTGGTGTTGCTTTCCCCCAAAGAAGAAAAAGAAGCTTTGGTGGACGTGGCAGTGCGGCGTTTTAAATCCACCTCCAGCTTTGCCAAATTAAACCCGGATAAATTTTTCGACCGCCTGGCTTTGTTTTTCTTGCACACTTTCCATTTGGAAAAAGATTTGGAAGAAATCCACTTGCAGTTAGGCAGCCCGGATACCCCGCAACCCGTGGATATTTTGTATCTTAAAGTAGGGCTGGCTATTGGGTTTCCGCTGGGGGCTTTGATTATTTTTCAAAGCTTTCTGTTAACGGTTATTGCCTTCCCGGTAGGTTTTTATTTGCCGGATTTAATTTTAAAGAGCAAAATTCAAAAACGCCAGGCCGAAATTTTGGGGAACTTTTCCACCACGGTGGACTTGGCGGCATTGATTATTGAGTCCGGTTTGGACTATTTAATTGCTTTTGAGCGTATTATTAAAATTGCCAAAGAAAAAACCATTTTGGAAGAAGAATTAGAAAAAACCATTAATGAAATTAAGCTGGGCTATTCCCGGCGTGAAGCGTTGGACCGCTTGGCCGCCCGTACGGGTGTGCAGGAGGTTCGTTCGTTAGTGGGGCTTATTAAACAGTCGGACGAATTGGGTACCAGCTTGGTGGATTTGTTGCGCAACTTCTCGACGGACTTGCGCTCCCGCCGTTTAAGCATGGCGGAAAAGCTGGCGGCGCAGGCATCTACCAAGATGTTGTTCCCGCTGTTTATATTTATCTTCCCAACCATTTTTATTTTAATTCTTGCCCCTATGATAAAAGGTTTGTTTGCGGGCGGGCTTAGCTTTTAAGAGGATTAAACTATGAAAAAACATTTCTTGTTAGTTTTAGTTGCTTTAACGGCCATCCCTGCGGTGGCTGCGCCGGTATTGCGGGAAATACCGGTCCGTCAGCACGGGAAAGAAGCCGGCATGCTGTTGGACTTAAGCAAAATTTCCCTGGGTACTTTAAACGATGTGGAAGAACGCAAGCAGTATTTGTCCACCGTCCAGCTGGAAAAACAGCGCATTCAAAACTATACCTTGCGCATGGTGTACGAAAACGCCTACCAACTGTATAAACACGGCGATTATCAGCGCGCGCAAGAACTTGCCCAAACCATTTTAAGCATTGACCCGAACTTCACCCAGGCCCAAACCCTGGCCATGCAGGCCAACCATATGGGTACTTATGGTACGGTGTCTGAAGCGCAGGTAATTGAAGCTAAATTTCAGGAAGCCTTGCGTTTGTACGACAGCGGCCGCTTGGTGGAAGCCAACCAAAAGTTGGACGAAATTTTGACGATCCGCCCGGGCAACAGCAAAGCTTTATCCTGGAAGCGCAAAATTAATGCCGACATTGCCGCCGAATACGTGCGCCGCGGTGATAATGCTTATGATTCCGGCAACTATCAAACCGCTTTGGATAACTGGTACAACGCGTTAATGATTCGCAAAGACGATGCCAGCCTGGTTACTAAAATTTCCCAAACGGAAAACCTGCTTCGCAAACAGCAGGTGCAGGAATCTATGGAAAAAGCCATGGCCTATTACAACCAGGGCCAATACGTGGAAGCCTATTCCGTATTTGAACGCATCATTAAAATTCAACCCGGCGATCAGCGCGTACAGAAATACATGATGCAGTTAAAAGAAGAGAGTTACGACGGTTATGCCAATGCCGGCAGCAAAGCTTACGGCGTTGGAAAGTATGATTCTGCCATTGCCTATTGGACCAAAGCCAAAAAATGGGGTGCCAATACGGCGGAAATGGATTCTTGGATTAAAAAGGCCCGCAACGCCAAAGAAAATGCCTTGCGCGCGGCGGCCGAAAAGACCAAACGCACCGTAAAACGCACGAAGGATGCTCAGGGCAATATTGTGGAAGAAGTGATTGAATCTACCACCACGGTTACCCAGCCCGTGCCGAAAGCGGAAGAACCGGAACCGTTGCCTGAAACGGTGGGCGTAAACGAAACCTTGCCGGAACTGACCCCCACCACGGGCCGTGTATCGGAAGAGGCCAGAGCGGCTTCCCGCCAGAAATACGTGGAAGGTTTGGACGCTTTCACTCAGGACGATTACGAACGTGCCCGCGCGGCGTGGATACAGGCGGTGCAGTTAGATCCGGGCAACTCCGATGCGGCCATCGGTTTGCAGAAGGTGGAAGAATTAACCGGCATACGTTAGTATAAAAGAGGATTTGAATATTATGAAATTGACACCTAAGTGGATATTGTGGTTTGCGCTGGTATCGCTGTATGCGGCGGTATTTGGCGGGTTGGTTTACTACAATATGTTCAAATTCGTTTTTGACAAAAAACTGCAAAATGAAATGGTGGAAATGGTTCGTTTCCGTGCGCCGCGGTTGGTAACGGCGCTGGCTTCCCGCCCCAAAGGGCCGGTAACCTTTGTGGAAGCGGATATCATGAAGTCTTGGAAGAACAACGACGACCGCATTAAAGAATTGATTTATTTTAACTATGACGGCTCTATCCGCTGGCATGAAAACACGCAGTTTTTAGGGATGTCCTATTCGGACTTTAACAATACGGTGGGTTTCCCTACCAGCGCGGTGGTTTACGCCATTAACGAACGCGCCCCCAAGGCCATTATGTATGATGAGGCCAACACCTATGATATGGCCATTCCGCTGCTTGCCAAAGATACGGTGGCGGGGGTAGTGAACGTGGCCGTATCGCGCGCCAGCGCAAAAGCGCTCATACACTCAGCCATGATACGTTACACCATTGGCGTATTTTTTATGATACTGCTGATTGGCGGCGTGCTGTATTTGTTTATGTTGTTAAAGATTTTGCGCCCGTTGGAAGGGTTAAAAGACGCGGTGGACGCGGTATCTTTAAACACGCTTACGCTGTCTTATCCGTCCCGCGGGGACGAGATTGGCGACGTAGCCAAAGCGATCGACGGCCTTTTGCTCAAAATACGCGAAGACATAAAGAGCTTGGAAAATGTGGAAATTATGTCTTTGGAAAAAGAGCGCAAATGGTGGAAAACCATTTTGGCCGTTACGGTGCCGAAAGGTTCCCGCGCTTTGGTGATAGACGAGAACAACAACATTTTATACACCAACTTTGAGCTTAACAGCAAAAAAGCCGGGCCGGTACACTTGCTGGATATTTTTGACGGCAGACAGCAAAACATTATTCAGGTAGTGGGGGAAGCCTTGGAAAACCCCACCAAAGTTTTGCGCGGCACGGTAATCAATAAAAATGTACAATGTTTGGTGAAGGCTGTGCAGCTGCCGGATGATGCCGGCAAAAACCGTATGGTTTTGGTGTTGGAGCCGGAGAAATAACCGGGTTTTTATAACGGGAGACTTTATGAGAGTGGAAATAAAAAAGATAGGAATCAGCAATGTGATATTTTCTGCATTTCCGGTAGCGGTATTTGTGGTGATGTTAATTACCGCCTTATTGGAATTGTTTAATCCGGACGGAGCCATCACGCTGGATTATATTATGACTTTAATTATGCGTTCCATACAGGGCACTTTGCTGGCGCTGGTAAGCGTGGTGTTCTTTTTGTTGGCGTATAACATTTTGTGCGCTGTGGGCATCCGCGGCGTAAGGGTAGAATTAGAAGACAAATAAACAGGAGATTACGGACGATGAAGAAGGTATTGACGGTATTATTGGCGTTTGCCTTAGCCGGTGCGGCGTTTGCGGCCACGGCTAAAACCGCTAAAAAGAAAGCGGCTCCCGCTAAACAAACGGCGGAATTCATCATTATTGAATCGGAAGACTACGAAGCCGGGAAAGAAGACCCGCAGCTTACGCAGGGGGTTTCCCAATTTTTAGGTATGGAACCCAAAGTGACCAAGGTGCCGGTGTCTGAAGCTAAAAAAGACCCCAAATTGGCCAATATGGACTATTCCTTCCTTCCTTTGTACTTGGTAAAAAAGACGGATGCTATCCGCGAAAAAATGGCCCAGCACATTCAATATGGCGTAGCCATTGAAATGGACGAATTCATCGCCCTTCCCAAACAAACCCGCCAAGGCGTATTGCCTGAAAAAGAAGCCAAACCGGGCGTATTGGAACTTTTTGTAATGTCCCAGTGCCCCTTTGGCGCCATGGCTGAAAATAAAATTATTGAAGCCCAAAAAGCGGGTAAACTGCCGGAAGGGAAAGACATCCGCGTGCGCTATATCGTAAACTACAGCGATAAAGACGGTTTCTCCAGCTTGCACGGCTCTGCCGAATGGGAAGAAAACATCCGCCAGCTGTTAATTGCCAAATACTATCCCAAAAAATTCTGGAAATATTTGGAAATCCGCAATAAAGATTACCGCTCCAGCCGCTGGGATAAAGCCATGGAAGAAGCCGGTATTAACAGCAAAAAAATCATGAAAAAATTTGATACCGAAGGCGTAGAACTCTTGAAAGAAGAAGCCAAATATACGCAGGAATACGGTGTCAACGCTTCCCCGTCTTTCTTGTGGGAAGGCAAAGTAGTGTTGGATTTTGGCGGTGTGGCTGAATTGGAAGGGTTTGAATTTATGGACCCTAACGCCCCTGCAGCCAACGGCCAGCCTGCGGCTCCTGCCGGCAGCTGCTAAAAAGACGTGCAAAACTAATCATTTAGTTTCTATAATAAAAGCGGGGGCTGGTTTGCCAGCCCCCGTTTTCCCTTAAATATCAACGGAAGGCCATGTATGGTGAAATATAAACTAGGCGGGTTGTTTCCTAAAGCTTTGTTTGTGCTTAGCATTGTGTGTATTGTGCCTATTTTTATTATAGGTTACCATGTGCTGGGGGTAAATAACCGTTTGTTAAATAACGAACTGTTGGAAAAACAACAGGCCGTGGCCAGCCGTTTGGTTTCCATTTTACGCAATAATGTTACCCGCCGGGCCAATGTCTTCTCCATCTTTACCGATTTACATACCGATTTTGGCGGACACCGTTTTATTGATCAAACCGATATTGATTATTTGCGCCAGCGCAACCCGGGTATTACGCATATATCCGTATTAAACGGCAACGGCCAGCAGCTTTTTTATTCCAGCGAGGACAAAAGCCGCTTTAGTTACGCGGCGGAGTTGGATAATATTTTAACCACCTGTGTGATGAACGGACGGGAGTATGTAGGCTCCGTTAAGCGGGCGGATGATAAGATGTACGCCTTGATGGCGTTTCCCATACGGGAACATTTGGAAGATAAAGAAGTAACCGGCGTGCTGGTGGTGGAGTTGGACCTGTCGGACCTGGGGGAAAGCTTAGCCTTGGCATATCCGCCGGACTTACGGATTTTGGTCTTCGCGTCGGACGGAACCATCATTTCTTATTCCGGTGCGCCGCATGGGCTGGCCATTAAGGCGCAGCCCCAACTGCGCGAGGAAGCCCTGTATATAGAGCGCCAACTGGGGGCCCGCCGCTCGGGTGAGATTGTAATGCCGGACGGGCAGCATATGCTGGTAGCCTCGGCCGAGGTTTCCCAAGCGCATTGGACGGTATTTGTCATGCAGCCGGCCGATCAGCCCACGGCCTTACTTTTGGAAGATACTTTTAGCTCTTTGGTAGATTTACTGGTTATTTTGGTAGGGGTTATTTTGTTTGTGGTGATTGTAAGTTATTTGGTTATTATCCCCATTACCCGCCCGTTAGGCCGCTTGCAGGCGGCGGCAGTGCGCCTGCGTGAAGAAGACAGTTACGTGCCTACCAAAGAAGATGTGGAGATTCCTAATAACGAAATTGGGGACCTGGCCACCGTATTTTTGGAAATGGCCAGCACATTAAGACAGCGTAAAGAAGATCTGTTGCGTTCCCAGCAGGCGCTTGCCCAAGTAAACCGCACTTTGGAAAAAAGAGTGGAAGAACGCACCCGGGAATTAAAAGAAGCCACCCGGGAACTGGTAAAAACGGAACGCTTGGCGGCTATTGGGCAAATGGCGTCCATCATCAGCCATGAAATACGCAACCCCTTAGCGGTAATCAGCAATGCTACGCGTTTGATTAAAACGATTGTATCCCCCAAGGAGCCTAAGTTAATCAAACAGTTTGGCATTATTGACGCGGAAATTAAACAAGCCAGCAGCATTATTAACGAAGTGCTGGGTTACGCGCGCAGCCGGGAACTGATTTTAACCGCCATTGATTTGAACAGCTATTTAAAAGAAATTATTTTGTCTTTCCCGCTTAGCTGCGGTGTGCATATTAAAGAAGATTTGGACCCGGAAAGCGTGCGCATCAAAATAGATGCGGAGGAAATGAAGCAGGCCATACGCAACTTAATTTCCAACGCGGCCGAGGCCATGCAAGACAAAGGCAATATTACCGTGGGTACCAAAGTGGGCAAAAAAGTGGTGTGCATTTTTGTGCAGGACGAAGGCCCCGGCATCAGCCAGGAGCTGAGAGGGAAAATCTTTTCTCCGTTCTTTACCACCAAAGCCCGCGGCACGGGGCTGGGGCTGGCCGTGGTGGGTAAAGCTATGGCGCGCCATAAGGGTAAAATTTTTATCCACAGCCAGGAAGGCAAAGGTACACGTTTTGAACTTTATTTAAAAATTTACAAAAAACCGGGAGATACCAGTTATGGAGATGGAGAAGGAAGCCAAAATTTTAGTGGTAGATGATGACAACAACTTGCGCGAAACCATGGTGGATTTACTGGAAATTGAGGGGTATAAAGTTTATCAAGCCGGTAACGCCAAAGAGTGTTTGGATATTTGCGCCAACGAGTTTTTTAACGTTATTTTGATGGATTATAACCTGCCGGATGATACCGGGCTGGAACTGATCCGCAAAATCCGTGCGTTTAACCAGGAAACCCAAATTATTATGATTACCGCCTACGCTTCTTTAAACGCCATTATGGAAGCCATGCAGGAATCGGTTTACGATTTCTTGGTTAAACCGGTGGATTTTGACTATTTAAAACGCACCATTTCCCGCGCGTTGGACAAATACTTTTTGGAACAAAGCAACAAAGAGTTGTTGGTTCAACTTAAACAGCGTAACGAAGATTTGGACCGCTTAAATAATATGAAATCCAAATTCTTTTCCATTGTTTCGCACGATTTGTCCAACTCTTTAATGACGTTAAAAATGAGCTTTGATATGCTTAAAAAGAAGCTGGTTCAGCCGGATGAAGACCAGGCCCGCAAAATGATGTTTATGGACGAAAGCATCAGCCAAATTGAACACTTAATTAAAGACTTGGTAGACTGGGCCGCCATTGAAAAAGGCAAACTGCGTATAGAAAAAGCCAAATTTGAATTAACGGCCAGCTTAAAAAAGACGGCGGAAATTTTTAAAGCCAAAGCCTCCAAGCGCGCCATTGCCGTTACGTTTGAAAGCGAGGGCGAAATTGGCGTCTTTGCCGACGAGAAACGCATCCGCCAGGTAATTTCTAACATTTTGGAAAACGCCGTTCGCCACACGCCTGATGGCGGAAAAATTGCCGTTCGGGTTGGCAGAATAGACGAAAAAAATGCTAAAGTATCGGTTACGGACTCCGGTGACGGAATAGACCCGGCCCAGGCCCCCAATTTATTTACCAGTTTTACCCAGGTGGGGGAAAAATCCCGCGTGGGGCGTTTGGGGTTAGGGCTGTCTATCGCCAAGGATATTGTGGTCAACCACGGCGGGCGCATTTGGGCGCAGAGTGAAGGTTTGGGCAAAGGGGCCACGTTTATTTTTACTTTGCCGATTGTGAATTTGTAATTTTAACTTGGATATGGGAGCTAACACATGAACAAAAAGAAAAAAGTGTCGGTGTTGATTGCGGACGACCAAACCCTTTTCCGCGAAGGCATTAAAGACGTGCTGAGCAATGAAAAGTGGATTGAGGTAGTAGGGGAAGCGGCCGACGGTGTAGAAGCGGTTGCGTTGGCTAAAAAACTGAAACCGGATGTGGTGCTGATGGATATTAAACTGCCCAAGATGGACGGTATTTCCGCCACCAAACAAATCCGCTTGGCCGTGCCGGAAGTAAACGTGCTGATGCTTTCCAGCTTTGAAGACGAAGCCCACGTTTTGGATGCCATCCAGGCCGGCGCCAATGGGTATCTTTCCAAAATGTTACCGGCGGCGGAGCTGGTAAACTCCATTAAAACTTTCACCAGCGAAGGGTTAATGATTCCCCAACAGCTGATGGGCAAACTGCTGCATGGCTTGCGTAAAATGGGGGATGGTTCCATGCCTTCCCAGGCCACGTTAACCAAAACGGAAATTAAAGTAATGGACCTTTTGGGCAAAGGCATGAGCAATAAAGAACTTGCCAAAGAATTGGATTGCAGTGTTAAAACCATTAAAAACCATTTAAACAGTGCGTTCCATAAATTGGGCGTAAGCAGCCGCACGGAGGCGGTGGTAAAAGCTATTGAAAAGGGGCTTATTTCCTCCGAAGGGACACGCATTTCCGACGAATACGGAGAATAAAACCGCTATGTCTTTAAAACAAAAGCGCCAAACGGGGCTGGCTTCCAACAAAGGCCAGGCTACTATTGAGTACGTCCTTATGCTGGGGACGGTGCTTACCCTGTTTTCCGCTTTTATTATGCTGTTTAATAAAGACATTGTGCGTATTTTCTTTTCGTTCATAGGCATGTTGATGGGGTACTGAAATATGCTGGGTATTTTGGGCAAAGCTTGTAAAAGAACCATAAGCAATAACCGGGCGCAGATATTGCTGCCGGCGGTGTTGCTGGCTCCCATTTTTATATTGGTTATTTACTTGCTGTTTGAAACGTCCAAAGTATCCATGTATAAAATACGCAATCAGTTTGCCTTGGATAATGCGGCTTACAGCCAGATGTCTTCCCTGACGGTATACTTAAACGCGTTAGCGTATACGAACGGGAACATGCCCTACAGG
>CALUXL010000138.1 GCA_944324735.1 uncultured Elusimicrobiales bacterium | reverse complement strand
GATATTAACCAATCCTGGATAGACGCGCAAACTTTCTATTCACTGGGCTATGGCCAAAGCGTGCGGGAAGGCAGCTATAAGCGCGACGAGTGGGTAAACTTTGCCCCGCAGGAAAACCGCTACTACGGCCAAATACAAAAAAAAGACCCCGCCCCTCGGGAAATTAAAGGGGAGCTGGCTACACCGGTGGCGGACTTTTTATCCTCTTTATATTTTGTACGCGCCCAAAAGCTGGAAGTGGGCAAAGACATTGTTTTTGATATTGTAAACCGTGAAAAACAATACCCCCTTCTGGTAAAAGTGCTTCGCAAAGAAAAAGTAAAAACCCCGGCGGGTGAATTCAACTGCATTGTGGTGGAACCCCAGCTGCGCGGGGAGGGCATATTTGTAAGCAAGGGTAAAAGCCTTACCGTTTGGCTGACGGACGACCAATACCGCATGCCCGTTAAAATGAAAACGGAAGTTTTTATAGGCAGTGTATCGGCCTCTTTACTGGAATATAAAAGGCTGTAAACACGGCAGTAAATATTTTATAATGGGATATAATAAGGAGAGGTTTTATGACAACCGTACCTACCAAAAGACTAAAAGAAATTTTACATTCATTTAAAGATCAGCAAATCATCGTCGTGGGCGATATTATGCTGGACCATTTCATCAAGGGGGACGTAACCCGCATCTCCCCCGAGGCTCCCGTACCGGTGGTAGCCGTAAAAAAGGAATTTTTTGTAGCGGGCGGCGCCGGTAACGTAGCGGTGAACCTGTCTGCCATGGGGGCAAAACCCATTTTGGTCTCCGTCGTGGGGGACGATTTGGGCGGCGAAATGCTAAAAGGCTTCCTGCGTGATAAACAGGTGGACCTGCGCGGCGTGGCCGAAGACCCCAACCGCCCCACCACCCAAAAAGTGCGCGTCATGGCCGAACAGCAACAAATTGTGCGTTTTGACCGCGAAAGCAAAAAAACGGTGGACTCCAGCGTAGGCAACCAATGTATGGAAAGCTTTAAAGCCGCACTGAAAAACGCCAAAGGGGTTATCCTGTCCGACTACGGCAAAGGCATGCTTAGCGACCATAACATTGAAGACATCATCTCCATGTGCCGCGAGAAAAACATCCCCGTCTGTGTGGACCCGAAAATCGACAATTTCAAAAAATACAAACGCATTACCTGCATGACCCCCAACACCAAAGAAGCCTGGGAAGGCGTGGGCGAATCCCCCCGCAGCGGCGAAGAAGCCATTACGGAACTGGGCAATAAAATTTTAAAAATGTTGGATGCCGATTCCATCTTAATCACCCGCAGTGCAGACGGCATGAGCTTGTTTGAAAAAGGCCGCAAAACCCCCATTACGGTAAAAGCCACCGCGCGGGAAGTGTTTGACGTAACCGGCGCGGGGGACACCGTTATTTCCGTGCTTACCCTGGCCCTGGCGGCCGGCGCCAACTTGCAGGAAGCGGCTGTACTTTCCAACTATGCGGCCGGGATTGTGGTGGGCAAATCCGGCACGGCTACGGCCAGCATTGAAGAGATTGAAGGAGTTTTGCCGTGAGCGACGTTTTAATAGCGGTTCCCGCGCGGTACGGGTCTTCCCGTCTGCCGGGCAAAATATTAAAAAAACTGGCGGGCAAACCGGTGGTACAGCACGTGTATGAACAGTGCTTAAAAGCCGGCGTGGGAGAAGTGGTGATTGCTACTGAATCCCCGCTGGTGGTGGAAGCCTGCGCCCAATTTGGTGCCCAGGCCCTATTAACCAGCCCGGCCTGCCAAAGCGGCACGGACCGCATTTACGAAGCCGCCCAAGGCCGCACGGAAAAATACATTATTAACGTGCAGGGGGATGAGCCTTTCATTTCCCCCTCCACCATTATCAAAATGGCCGAGCTTTTAAAGCAAGACCCGGCCTGCGATATTGCCACCGCCGTTATTGCCACGTTGGACGATAAAATTATTGATAACCCCAACTGCGTAAAAGCGGTGCTTACGTTTGAAATGAAAGCTTTGTATTTTTCCCGCTCGCGCATACCGTTTAAACGCCAGCCAGACGAGGCCGCCCAAAAAGCCCCGTACTGGAAACACTGCGGCATTTACGGATACACGCGCAACGCGCTGGAAAAATTTGTTCACCTGCCGATGAGCCCCTTGGAAAGACTGGAAAAACTGGAACAGCTGCGCGCGCTGGAAGCAGGTATGACGATTAAATGCGCGCAAATAGAACCTTCCGGCCCCGCCATAGACACGGAGGCGGACCTGGAAGCAGCTGAAAAATATTTGCAAAGTAGATAATGGGGCTCCCGCCTGAGCGGGAGCTTCCCCTTTATACGGAGGAAAAGGAGCGGTTTATGAGTAAGTTTATTATTATTACAGGCGGTGTAGTCAGCTCGCTGGGCAAGGGTATTTCCGGCGCCAGCATTGGCAAACTGCTGCAATTAAACGGGTTAAAAGTAAATATGATTAAGTGCGACCCGTATATTAACGTGGACCCCGGCACCATGAGCCCCTATCAGCACGGGGAAGTTTTCGTAACTACCGACGGCGCCGAGGCCGACCTGGACCTGGGCCACTACGAACGCTTTTTAGACGTAAATATGACCCGCGCCAACACCAACACCGCCGGCAGCATTTATCAAACGGTAATTGATAAAGAACGCCGCGGCGAATATTTAGGCGCCACGGTGCAGGTTATTCCGCACATTACCAACGAAATTAAAAAACGCTTTACCGCTTTTGAAAACGAAGTGGACGTATCCATTATCGAAATTGGCGGCACCGTGGGGGATATAGAGTCCCTGCCCTTTTTGGAAGCTGCCCGCCAGCTGCGCCTGGAAAAAGGCCCTAAAAACGTTATCTGCGTTCATGTTACCCTGGTACCCTATATTGCCGTAGCCCAGGAATTAAAAACCAAACCTACCCAGCATTCCGTAAACAAACTGCGTGAGGTGGGTATTGAACCCAGCATGCTTATCTGCCGCACGGAACAACCCCTCTCCCAGCATTTGCGGGAAAAATTATCCCTTTTCTGCAGTGTGCCGGTGCAGGCCGTTATTGAATGTGCGGACGCTAAATCCATTTATCACGTGCCGGAAATGTTCTATAAACAAAAAGTGGACGAGCAAATTATCGACCTTTTGGGCCTTACCCCCAAACAAAAAGTGGACCCCAAATGGTTCGAATTTTTTGATAAAGCCATGAATCCGTCCAAAAGCGTTAAAATTGCCGTTGCCGGTAAATATTCGGAACTGCAAGACGCTTACAAATCCATCAGCGAGGCCCTGCGCCACGCCGGCATGAACAATGACACAAAAATTGATATCGTATTCGTAAATACCGAAAAAGACCAGGTAGAAGAAAAATTAAAAACCGTGGACGGCATTTTAATACCCGGCGGTTTTGGCGGGCGCGGGGTGGACGGCAAAATCGCCACCATCAAATACGCGCGCGAACACAAAATTCCCTTCCTGGGTATTTGCTTGGGTATGCAGTGCACGGTTATAGAAACCGCCCGCAATTTGTGCGGCCTGCATGATGCTAACTCTACCGAGTTTGACCCCACCACCAAAGACCCGGTGGTAGATTTAACCCCCCAGCAAAAGAACGTGGTTTATAAAGGCGGCACCATGCGCCTGGGCAATTACACGGCCGACTTGGAACAAGGCACCCTGGCCCGCAAATTATACGGCAAAGACCAAATTGTGGAACGCCACCGCCACCGCTATGAATTCAAC
>CALUXL010000137.1 GCA_944324735.1 uncultured Elusimicrobiales bacterium | reverse complement strand
GGGTTTGGCGTGCGCTGGTTTGGTGCGTCTGACTACAAAGTGTATCAAAACAACACCTTTGCCGATGTTCCTTATGACAACAAAAAAATTACCGTTACCTGGCAGGGTGAACCTTCCGTTTTGCCCGGCCAGCGCGTAAACTGGAGTTTAAGCGCCAAAGACGTGGCCGGCACCCCGGTGCAGGGCCAGGCCAGCTTAACCGTTTACGATAAATCACTGGACTATTACGCCAAGCCGGAAAGCCGGCTGACGCTGGAAAACTTATTCCCGGCGTTGCGGCCCATGGGTAATTTTGCAAACAGCATGTTTACTTCGTCCGTTACGGCGGCCTCCGGTCCGACGGCGCGTTATACCCCGCCCTTTGCGGACAATTACCCCCTGCCCTTGCCGCAGCTGAACTTAAACCCCGTATTTAGAATGTATAAATACGCGGCGGCCAACACGGCGCGCGCCGTGGGTGGAGCGGTGCCGATGATGGCCTCGGCCAAAATAGCCTTTGCCCAGCAAGACAGCGCCGTCCTGGAAGCCGAAAGCGCCGTGATGGACGCGCAAGAGCCCACCAGCACGGATGATTCCGCCCAGGAAGACTCCTCTATCCGTACGGACTTTAGAGAAACCGCTTTCTTTAGCCCCACTATCCCTGTTAAAAACGGCAAGGCCAGTGTTTCCTTTACCATGCCGCAAGCATTGAGCGAGTGGAACATCCTGGGCTTTGTGCTTACCCGCGCGGCCGATTTGGGCACTTTTACCGCCCAAACCGTTACCCGCAAGGACTTTATGGTCCGCCTGCAACTGCCGCGCTTTTTGCGCGAAGGGGACCAAACCTCCCTGCAAGCGGCCGTAACCAACTTATCGGGCAAAAAAATTACCGCCCAGGTGGAACTGGCACTGCGCCAAAACGGGTTGGACGCGGCCAAAGCGTTTGGCATTAAAAAAGCCCAAAAATCCATCACCGTGGCGGCGGGTGAAACGGCCTTTGTATCTTGGGACATCACCGTCCCCCAAGGGCCGGAAATTACCGATATTACCGCCACCGCCCGCTATGGCAAAGAAGCCGACGGGGAAAGCAAATCCATCGTGGTACTGCCGGGGCGTGAACGCCTGCTCTCTACCGTAAACAAAGTATTAAACGAGGGCAACAACACCCTGGAATTGACCGACCTAACCACCCAGGATGACGCCCAGCCCGAAACGGCCGTCTTGCAAATTAACCCCAGCTTGGCCCTGTCTGTATTTAACAGCGTGCCCAACCTGCTGGTAAACAAACGCGAGGACCTGATCAACCTGCTCAACCAATATGTACCGCTGGCGGTGGTAAACCGCTTCTACCAGCAATACCCGGAAATGAAGCAGGCCGTTTCCCACTTGCCGGCGCGCAACACCGTTACCCCGGCCTGGAACGACCAGGATCCTCTTCGCCTGGAGCTTTTAAACCAAACCCCGTGGTTAACCATTTCCCAAGGGCGCAAAGCCCAGGAAGGGGACTTAATAAGCCTGTTTGAGCCGGAAACCGTGCGCCGCCAGCAAACCAAAACCTTAACGGCGTTAAAGAAATATCAAAACGCCAATGGGGCATTTTCCTGGCTGCCCGGCGGACGGGACGACGAGTACTTAACCCTGTTTGCGCTGGATATGTTTGCGCAGGCGCTTTCCTACGGGGCAGCCATTCCGCAGGATATGGCTAAAAAAGCCTATGCTTTTACGCAAACAGCCATTTCCCGCCGGTTGGGTGATATAAAAACCCCCACCGTGGCGGACATTTCCCACACGCTGTACGCGGCCTATGTATTAAGCGCCTTCCCCGAAGAATGGAAAGAAGTGCAAGCCGCCCAAAAAGACATCCGCGCCTGGGCGAAATACGCGGACGAATATTCCCGCTTTATGACGCCCCTGGGCCAAATTTACGCGGCCAATATTTTCCACCGCTTAAAGGATGAAATCAAAGCCTCGGCCTATTTGAACATGGTGCTGGACCGCCTGCAGGAAAACGAACTGACCGGCGCCTATTTTGCGCCCGAAGCCCAAAGCTGGATTTGGTATAACGATACCTTAGCCACCCAAACCGTTACCTTGCAGACGTTGCTCAACATCCGCCCGGACGCCAAACAAATTGAGCCCATGGTGCGCTGGCTGTTATTTAACCGCCAAGCCAACGAGTGGAACTCCCCCCGGGCGGCCGCTCAGGCGGTGTTTACGCTGTTAAACTATATGTCTAAGAAAGGTTTAATGAATCAGGAAACCTCTTACAGCGTAAAATGGGGCTCCGTGGAAGACAAACTTAGCTTTAAACCGTTTGACTGGACGGAAGACCCCCGCTACGTGCGCCGTGCGGATATTGATAAATCATTCTATCAAGCCCATATTGCTAAGCAAGGCGGCGCGCAGGATTTAGCGTCCCTTTCCGTGGTGTACACCACGGCGCGGGCCAAGCAGTCTTCCAAAGGGGTTATTAACGTAACCAGAGAGTACTTCTTGAAATACACGCAGGACGGCGTGGCCAAACTGCGCCGCCTGGAAGACTTAACCCCCGTTAAACCCGGCGACGAAGTGGAAGTACGCCTGACCGTAAACACGGACAGCGCCTTCGAGTACGTTTTATTATCCGACCCGAAACCCACCGGGTTTGAAAACGACGCGCTGCTTTCCGGCTGGACGGGCAACCCGCTTACTATGTATCAGGAATATAAAGACGCCGCCACCAATTTCTACATCAATTGGCTGCCGGCGGGAACGGTAACGCTTTCCTATACATTGCGCCCCGGCACCCGTGGGGAATACCGCGTGCCGGCGGCTAAAATACAGTCCATGTATGCGCCGCAGTTTGGCGCTAACAGCCGCTCGGAACTGTTACGGGTGGACTAACCCCCGCCACTTCTTAAAAAAACCCCGCTTTACGGCGGGGTTTTTTATTTTTCCCCCTCCTTGCAAGGGGCGCAGAATATACTATAATAGAGAAAACTGTTTAAGGAGTTTTTATGTCAGCCATTTTGGAACTTTTTTCCCCGGCGGCGGGTACGCTTATGCCGCTGGAACAAGTGCCGGACCCGGTATTTAGCCAACACATGCTGGGCAACGGCTTTGCCGTAAACCCCCAAAACGGGGAAGTATCTTCCCCCTGCGGCGGTACAATCACCAATATTAACCAAAATAAACACGCCCTGGTTATCAGTCAAAACGGGTTTGAAGTATTAATACATGTGGGCGTGGAAACTGTTTCTTTAAAAGGCAAAGGGTTTGACGTGCTGGTCAAACAAGGCCAAACCGTGCAAGCGGGGCAGGCGCTGCTTCGTTTTGATTTGCCCTTTTTACAGCAGGCGGCCCCCTGTGCCTGGGTTATCTGCACCCTCACCACCCCGCCGGACGCACCGGTTTATTTATCCGCTTCCGGCATGGTGCAAGCGGGCCAGCCGGTAGGCCGCGCCGGGCAAGACGCCGCGCCCCTGCCTGCCGCACAAGCCGCACAACCCGAGGCTTTGACAGAGAGTGAAAACATCTGCATCACCAATGCCAACGGCCTGCATGCGCGCCCGGCGGCGGTACTGGCTAAACTGGCCGCCCAGTTTGATTTTCCTGTCTATTTACTAAAAGGTACCGAAAAAGCCAACGCCAAAAGCATTGTGGAAATTATGGCCCTGGCGCTGGAACAAGGCGCCACGGTGCGTTTGCAAGTACAAACGCAGGACGCTTCCCGCGCCCAACACGCTTTAGAAAAACTGAGTAATGCCCTCAAAGAAGGCCTGGGCGAAACAGCCCCCCAAGAAGCCTCCCAGGAAACCGCGGCCCCCACTTTGGATTTTTCCGCCCCGGTAACCGTGCATGCTTTATGCGCCTGTGCAGGGCTTGCCCACGGAAGCGCCTGGAAATTTACGGCGGGTGAAATACCGTTTGAAGAAAACGCCTCCAACACGGGCGAGCAGCAAGCCGTTTTTCAAAACACGCTTAGCACGCTTGAAAAAGAACTGCAAGAGGAGGCCGCACATGCGGCCAGCCCCGCCGCCAAAGACATTTTGTCCGCCCATTTGTTTTTATTAAAGGACCCTTTCCTCCTGGCCCGCACGCAGGAAGTAATTGCCCAAGGTAAAACGGCTTCCTTTGCATTTAACGAAGCCATACGCGCCAGCATTGATTTGCTTAAAAAAACGCAAAACCGCTTTTTAATGGAACGTATTGCCGACTTGAAAGACCTGCGCAAACGGGTATTATTAAAAATCAGCGGCAAGCAGGAAACGGCCCCCGCATTCCCGGACGGGTGCATTGTATTTGCGGAAGATTTGCTCCCCTCGGACCTGAACTTTTTTGACTCGCATGTGCGCGGCGTGGTGCTGGCCCAGGGTTCCCCCACGGCCCACAGCGCCATTATGCTTCGCAACATGGGCATACCCACTTTGGCCGCCGCCGGGCAATCCGTGCTAAACGTGCCCGCCGGAAGTAAAACCTATATAGACGCGGCCGCCGGCACCCTCTACATCAACCCTTCCCCCGAGGAAGAACAACGCCTAAACGCCAAACTGGCCGAGAACACCCGCAAAGAACAGGAATTTAAACAATCCGCCCAGCAACCGGCCCTTACCAAAAACGGCCTGCAAATTTTAGTAGGGGGCAATGTTAGCAATGAAAGAGAAGCCCTTTACGCTTACCAAAACGGGGCGGATACTTTGGGCCTGGTTCGTACGGAATTTTTATTCTTGCAAGGCACCGCCACGCCGCCTTCTCAGGAAAGCCAACTGGCGTGCTACCAGCAGATTGTGGACGCCATGCACGGCCGCCCGGTTACCCTGCGCACGCTGGATATCGGCGGGGATAAACCGGTGGAATTTGTACGCCTGCCCAAAGAGCAAAACCCCGTACTGGGCCTGCGCGGCGTGCGCACCTATCAGCTAAACGAGGCTCTTTTCCGTGCCCAAATACGCGCTATGCTGCAGGTAAAACCTGCCGGGGTGGTGCGCATTATGCTGCCCATGATTGCCTTTATTGAGGAAGCCGCCGAGGTGCGCCAATTTATCGCCCAGGAACAGAAAGCGCTGGGCATTGAGGCCAAAGTAGAAGTGGGCATTATGGTGGAGGTTCCTTCCGCCGCCCTGCTGGCCGAGCAATTTGCGCAGGAAGTGGACTTTTTCTCCATCGGCACCAATGACCTTACCCAATATACCCTGGCCATAGACCGCGGGCACCCTTCCTTAGCGGCCCGGGCGGACCATTTAAACCCCGCCGTACTGCACTTAATAGCCGCCACCTGCCGGGCAGGTAAAAAATACAATAAGCCCGTAGCCGTCTGCGGCGCCATGGCGGGGGACAGCCAAGCCGTGCCGTTACTCATCGGTTTAGGCGTAACGGAGCTGGCCGTATCGGCCCAGTCCATCGGCAAAATAAAAGCCATCGTGCGCACGCTGGACGAAAACTTCTGCGCGCAAGCCGCCCAACAAGCCATGGCTTTAAAAAACGCCAAACAAGTGCGCGCTTTTGTACAAAAAACATTTAACGTGTAAAAGAGAGGAAATTATGACCGCCATTAAACGCTTTTTATCCCCCCTGGGCAGTGGGCTGGTAAAGCTGGGCAAAGCCCTTATGTTGCCCATTGCCGTTTTGCCCGTGGCCGGGTTGCTTCTTCGCCTGGGCCAGCCGGACCTGCTGGACATTGCCTTTTTAGCCGCCGCAGGCAACGCAGTGTTTAGCAATTTGCCCGTCATTTTTGCACTGGGCGTAGCCATTGGTTTTGCGCACGAAAACCACGGCGCCGCCGCCCTGGCCGCCTATGTGGGCTACGTAATACAAACGGCTGCTTTAAAAGCGTTGGACCCGTCCTGCGATATGGGCGTGCTGGGCGGCATTATTGCCGGTGTTACGGCTGCGGTCTTGTATAACAAATACAAAAACATTCAGTTGCCCTCTTACCTGGCGTTTTTTGGCGGGCGGCGTTTTGTGCCCATTATTACCGGCACGGCCTGTTTGTTAATTGCCTGCGCGGCGTATTTTATTTGGCCGCCCATCGGCAAGGCCATTTCCGCCTTTGGGGATTGGACCATACAGTCCGGCAATATCGGCCTCTTCTTTTACGGCACGGCCAACCGCCTGCTTATTCCGCTGGGGCTGCACCACATCATTAATAATTTGGTTTGGTTTCAATTTGGGGAATTTACCGCCCTGCAAAACGGCGTGCAAAGCGTAGTGCAGGGGGATTTAACCCGCTTCTTTGCCGGGGACCCGACCGCCGGCGCTTTTATGGCGGGGGTCTTTCCCATCATGATGTTTGGCCTGTCGGCCGCGTGTTTGTCCATGATACGCACCGC
>CALUXL010000136.1 GCA_944324735.1 uncultured Elusimicrobiales bacterium | reverse complement strand
TTCCCAAACCGTTCCGTTTGCACTTAAAGAAAGACTTTGAGGCAATCATCCGCAACGCTTACCGCGCCCAGGGTGAAGGAATGGTAATTTGGTGGAGGCCTTCTTCTTATCCGGGCGCGCGTACGCGCTTGGGGATAGTAGTAAGCCGTAAGTTGGGCGGCGCGGTGGTACGCAACCGCGTCAAAAGGCTTTTAAGAGAAAGCTTTAGACTTAACAGGGAAAAACTTAAGCCCGGCACTGACCTGATTGTCAGCCCGCGTTCCAGCGAAATCCTGGCGGATTTGCCTTCCGCCCAACGCGCCCTATTGGCGCTGTGCGGGAAAGCCGGTATATTAAACTCTTCAGACAATTTGTAAATTATTGAAGGGCTGATGCACAAATTTTCGCATTTGTTCAAAAAAGTAGCGCTGTTTTTGCTTAGCGCGTTTATGTTGTTGGTGCGCCCTTTGCTGGGGCCCAGGGGGGTGTGCCGTTTCCGCCCCACCTGCAGCCAGTATGCGCGGGAAGCAATAATAAAATATGGCGTTTTTAAAGGGGGGTGGCTGGCCGCCAAACGGCTTTTAAAATGCCACCCGTGGCACCCGGGCGGGTATGACCCGGTGCCTTAATTACAATTTTTCCGTTTAGTGTTTGGCACTCTTTTAAAAGCCGTCCCGTTAACAGCGGGAAGGATTTAAAAGGAGTCTTATGAACAGACAGTTTTTAACGACCTTGATGATTTTCCTCTTGGTCATTACAGGCTACAACCAGTTTGTGGCGCTTCCCCGGGCCCGTGCCGAAAAAGCCGCCGCGGAAGAAAAATTAAAACAAGCCGTAAAAGAACAAACCCCCGCCGTTTTGGCCACCGTGGCTGACGGCAAGTCCGCCCCTGCGGTGGTGCCGTCCTCCAAGCCGGAAGAGTTGGTGTCTTTTGAATATAAAGACGCCGCTGTGGAGTTTTCCTCCAAAGGTGCCGGCATCAAAAAATACGTATATAAAGATGTAATTGAAGACGTAAACCTTACGCCGTTTAACACGCCGGGTTTCTTTGCCACTTTGCCGGAGGTGGACTTTCGGGAATTTGCCCGCTCGCAAAATTCCATAACCTTCACCGGGGATATTTTGCCCGGCTTTGAAGTGCACAAAACCTATACGTTTGCCGAAAACGGTTTAAATTCCCTTCAAATAGCCTTTGTAAACAACACCGCGCACGACATTACCCTGCAACCCTGGTCCTTTAACTTTGGGCCGGGCTTAGGCACGGTAAAGAGTGAAGAAAAAGATAACGAGCGTGAATCCAAAGCCGTTTATCTGGTGCAGTACGAAGGCCGCAAAAAAGCCACTTTGGAAACTTTAAAACCCAAAGGGGACGAAGCCGGCATTTATGACCCCGCCGCCGAGCGCAAAGAAGAAAACTCCAGCGATGAAGACGAGTTTAACTGGATTTGGGCCGGTGTGCAAAACCGCTACTTTTTAAGTGTAGTTATCCCGCAGGATTGGACGCCGGGCGTACTTCAGGCCACCTCCAGTGTAGTGGGAAAGAAAGACCGCCTGTGGGGCTTGTTCGGCCAGGCTGAAGAAAAAGGCCCGCAGATGACGGTTCAAATGCCTTCCGTTACCGTGGAGGCCAAATCCACCAAAGAATATAATTCCGATTTCTATTTCGGCCCGAAAGATTACCAGGAATTCTTGGCCATGCCGTATCATTTGGACCGCAGCATAGAATTTGGCTTTTTTGGTTCTTTGGGTAAAATTGCCCGTAAAGTGTTGGAAACTTTCTACGGGTGGACCGGCAACTACGGCGTAGCCATTATTTTGCTTACCGTATGTGTGCAGGTATTGATGTTCCCGTTAACGCGCATGTCTTTAAAGTCCACGGCGCAGATGCGCAAAATAGCGCCCGAAATGAAACGCCTGCAGGATAAATACAAAGGCAATCAGGAAGCCCTAAACCGCGAAATGTTAAACTTGTACCGCAAGTATAACGTCAATCCGCTTTCCGGCTGTTTGCCCATGCTTATCCAGCTGCCTATTTTCCTGGCGTTGTTCAATGCGCTTCGCACGTCTTGGGCGTTGCACGGGGCAGGTTTTGTGGGCTGGATTACGGACCTGTCTTCCAAAGACCCGTACTATGTATTGCCTATTTTGATGGGTGTGGTGATGTTCTTTCAGCAAAAGGGGAATATGCCCCCCGGTACGGATCCTACCCAGGCGGCTATGTTTAAGTATATGCCGTTGATATTTACCTTGCTGTTTATGAACTTTCCGTCCGGTTTGGTATTGTATTGGTTAACCAACAGCTTGATTAGTTTTGGTATCCAAACCGTTGTTAATAAACAAGTTGCCAAGCAAAATTAGAGGAGTTTATCATATGCCTACTAAAGTAAAAGTACAAGCAAAAGACGTATCCTCCGCCATTGCGAAGGGGTTGAAAGATTTAGGGTTAAGACGCGATCAGGTGGAAGTAACCGTATTGGAACACCCCAAAAAAGGGTTTTTGGGTTTTGGTTCCAAACCGGCGTTGGTGGAAATCCGCCAGAAACGCTGGAGCGCCAGCGAGCTGGACGCCCAAATTTATATGGACGTACCGCGCAAAAAACGCGGCGGCCGCGGCCGCAATGGCGGTAAACGCCGTGAAAGAGACGCCTATAACTCTTCCGACCGGCGCGATAACCGCCGCCGCAACCGCAAGTTTGACCGCGGCTCCCAGGCTGAAATGAGAGAAAAGGCCCCCAAAGCAAACGAACCTCAGCTCCTGCCTTGCGAACGCATCCAAAACGCCGTCATACCGGAAAATTTAAAAGCGCCCATGCAGGAAGCCAAACAGTATTTAAACGACATTCTTACCCACATGGGTGTTACGGCCGAAAACTTAAACGTATGGTGGGACGAACAACAACAGCGCATTTTGCTTACCTTTGATTGTGACCACCCGGCCATTGTTATTGGCAAAGAAGGCAAAACGCTGGAAGCCATACAGTATTTGTGCACGCTGTCTTTAAGCCGCCATTTTGATAAGCCCATCTCCGTCATTACCGATACGCAAAACTATTGGAGAAAGGCCGAAGATAAAATCAATGCGGAAATTGAACGCGGCATTTCGTTTATTGAAGCGGGCAACTCCATTTACCGCTTCCGCCCCATGAGCGCCCAACTGCGCCGCTACATCCACCGCGCTTTGGAAGGCCATGCCACGGTGGCTACCTCATCCGAAGGGGAAGGCAAATGGCGTAAAGTAACCCTGCGCCGCAAAACGCAGGAAGAAGCCGCCCAGGCGGCTGTTCAAGCGGCGCCGGCTGCTGCCGTGCAGGAAGCGTTGCACGAAGCCCAGGAAGAAAAAGATTTGCAAGCCTATGCGGAAAGTTCCTCCTGCTGCAGCGGGGAAGAAGAACATTCTTGCTCTTGTGGGGACTGCTGCTGTGAACACGCCCAAGAGGCCCATACCTCTTGCGCTTGCGAACATGCTCCCGTGCAAGAAACCGTTACGGTAGAAACGGTAACCGTACAGGAAACGGTGGTAACGCCTGCCGTGGCCGAAGAACCGGCCCCCGTGCAGGAACCCGTAGCCGCCACTGCTGAAACGCAGCAGCAGGTTCAGCCTGCTGCGCAAGCGGCGGCCCCTGTGCAAGAAGAGCAAAAAACTGCCTCTGCCAACACGCAGGCCGATTGCTGCGGCCCGCTGTTTGCCGCCGCGCAGGAAAATGACCCGAAAGCCAAATAAACCGCTTGCTTACACCTTACATAAACCCCGGGCAACCGGGGTTTTTTTATGCCTGGCCGGTCTTTTCTCTGGCCTCCTTTTATTTAAAAATTAGCTCACTGGCTCTGTCTTCTTCACCTGTAAAGCGCGGGGGAAAACAACGGCTTGGTAAGTAATCTTTCCAAAACACACGGGTTGTAAGGCCCGTGCCGGGCAACAAACCATTTCTTCTTTTGCAAATGGCATTGTAATTGGGGCGCATTTAAGCGTAAAGCGTGCTAATAGGGGCAGAAAGGGGCGGGTTGTGTATTGGTTATAGGGATAAAATAAAACCCCGCTTTTGGGCGGGGTTAAAAAGCATAGGCGGGAAAGATTTAGATTGTTTTTCCCAGTTCCAACGCCTGTTTTAAATAGGGGGTGTTGATGATAGAACCCTTTTCCCCGCAAGCTCCTGCCAGCAGGCGGCCGCGGTCCTTCCAGCCTAAATAATCGCAAATGCTTTTATAGGTGGCTTTTAAACCGTCGTAATCACCGTCTTCTTCTTTCCCTTCGGCGCAGGCCAGCAAAACGGCTTCTTTAATTTTTAGTTTATGTTTGGCCTTGGGGGACATATAGGCATACAGCTTATCCACCACCGCTTTTAATTGGGCGGACATATTAAACCAATAAAGCGGCGTGCAGAGCACTAATACGTCGGCATTTTCCAGCTTGGGGGCTAACAGTTCCAGGCCGTCTTTAAACACACAGGGGGTGTCTTTCGTCCAGCACTGGTTACAGGCCAGGCAGGGCTGAACGGGGTGGAAAGGGGTGTCAAAAATTTCGGTCTTGTGTCCGGCGGCTTTGGCGCCTTGGATAAAAGCATCCGCCAGTATGGCCGTGTTGCCCAGTTGGCGGGGGCTGCCGGTAATAACTAGAATGTTTTTCATTTTGCCTCCACAGATACCATGTTTACTTCCTTCTCCAAGCCTTTAGCGGCTTGTTTGATGTCTTCGGTGCGGTTTTCGTCGTAACCGTCAAAGGTTTTTATTAATTGATGTTTGGCGTCAAACAAAAACAGCATGGGTACGCCGTCCACCCCCAGGCTTTTTGCCAGCGGCAGGGCGTTGTATACGGCATCTAAACGCAAATTATGTTTATTAAGCAGTGCCAGTGCCCGGGTGGGTTTAGCGTCTATAAAAGCGGCAATAATTTGCACATCCGGCAGGGAGCGGCGGGCCGCTTCCAGCTGGGGCAGGGTGCGCTGGCAATAACCACAGCCAGAGCTGACAACGGCTATTAAAACCGGCGTGCCGGAAAGCTCGGCCGAGGTAAGCAGGCGGTCCGTCCGTACCTGGGGGAGCGCAAAATTAAGCGCGGGCTTGGCGGCCGGGGTTTTACCCGCGGCGGAGGGTTTGGCCTGGGCGCTCAGGCCCAAAGCGGCAACCAAGGTAGATAAAAACATTTTTTTCATATAAGGCAGTATAGCTTTTTCGCGCGCGCACGGTAATGGGTTATTAAATTGCCCATATCAATACCCC
>CALUXL010000135.1 GCA_944324735.1 uncultured Elusimicrobiales bacterium | reverse complement strand
TACTAAAATGACGCTGGAGGGTGGCTCGCCATTAGAAATGACCAAATCAATCTTTTGGCCTTTTTCCACCATGCTGTCCGCCTTTAAGGATTGGGAAATAATGAGCCCTTTGTCATGAGTGAGGGAGTAGGCGTTTTCCACCTTGTTTACCACCAAACCCGCCTGGCGTACGGCCAGCTGGGCGGCGCGCAGGTTGCTGCCTACCACATTGGGCACAAAGGCCATTTCGTCCCCTTGGCTTACCCATACGCGTATGACGCGGCCTTCGCGCACGGTGGTGCCGGCTTCGGGCAGTTGGCGCAAAACGGAACCGGAAGGTACGTCCTGCGCAAATTCCACCCCGGCCTGTTTAAGCGCCAAGTTGCTGGCGGCCAGTGCGTTTAAAGCGGCGGAAACGGGTTTTTTGGTAATGTCCGGCACGGGTACTTCTTTGCGGGTGTGTACAAGCGCCCCGAAGACCCAGTCAATGGATATAAAGATAAGTACTAAAAAGAATAATACAATAACGCCGGAAATAACCCAAACTTTGCGGTTTACGCGGCGGGGAGATTTAAAAAAGTCTTCAAAAGTTTGTTCTTTAGAGGTTGCCATTTAATTAAACACCTTGTCTTTCGCCTTTAATGCATGCCCCACGGCGTAATCATACGCGGGCATGGCTTTTTTACCGGCGGGAAGCACCGTGGTCAGCCATAAACTGCCTTCTTTACATTGTACTAAAATCCCTTTTTGCTTTTCAATGCAAAGCACCGTGCCGGGAACCCCGGCGCAGGCCGTGTCGGCCAGAGCAGTTTGTAGAATTTGTAGGGGTTCGGTTTTGTTGTTTAACGTAATTAGAGCCTTGGGTTTGGGGCCGCAGGCCAGGCCGCGTACTTTGTTGTGAAAATCCTCCGCGTTTAAAGCCGCAAAGGAAAGTTGCGCCTCTTCTTTGCTAATCATCGGGGCCAGGGTAGGCTCGCCCGTTTGAGGGGTGCGGGTCAGCTGGCCGGCTTGTATGCCCTGCACGGTTTCTTTCAGGGCTTCTACCCCTAAGGGAATTAATTTTTCAAAAAGGGTTTTGGCGTTATCCTGCGGGTCAATGGGGCAGGTTTTTTGCAGGTAGAGGGGGCCGTCGTCCATCCCTTCCTGTATCCAAAATGTGCTTACGCCGGTTTGGGTGTAGCCTTGTATTAAGGCCTGCTGCACAGGGGCTGCCCCGCGCAAGTGCGGCAAGAGCGAAAAATGCACGTTAATTAACCCGTATTTGGGCAAGGCTAAAAAATTGGGGCGGAATATCTTGCCGTACGCCACCACTACCCCTAAATCAAAGGGGATTTTTGCCAAATCCTCATAATGGGTTTTTAAAATTTCCGGGGAGAGCACGGGCAGGTTTAGTTCCAGCGCGCGTTTTTTAACGGGGCAGGGGGTAATTTCCATGCCGCGCCCGCGGGGTTTATCGGCCTGGGTTACCACCAGCTGTACAGAGCTGATTTGATGCAAAAGTTCCAAATAAGGTACGGCCAGTTCCGGCGTGCCGAAGAAGACGGTTTTTAAGGCGGACATAGAAAACTCCTATAAAAAAACCCCTTTGCAGGGGCTTTGAAATGGCGGAGAGGGAGGGATTTGAACCCTCGAAACCTTGCGGTTTACAGGTTTTCGAGACCTGCTGTTTCAACCACTCACACACCTCTCCAAAAGCGGTTTACCTATGTATTATAGCAAAAATTAATCTATCCCAAAATAAAAGCCCCTCTTTTAAAGGGGCTTTAAAAAGGATGGGGTTATTTTTCGAAGGATTCGGCCAGGCGGTCCTGCTCTTGCAGGAATTTAACGGCCTCCGGTTCAAACCACTCCATATTTTTATGTCCGCCGGTTTGGCCCAAATAACTGCGGGCGTTGGAGGGGGCAAAGTTGGTTAGGCGTTGGCTCATGCGCCAGGGAACGGTGCGGTCCTCCAAGTTAAAACCAATTAACATCGGCGGGCGGATTTGGCCAATTTTGCGGGTATTGTCAAAACGTTTATTGATGAGCGCGGGGGACAACACAGCCGAGGTGAATTTTAAAGCAAACAGTTCCGGCCGGTAATTGCGCGACAAAATATAATAAGCCATTTCCGGCGTGTTGGTAAACGGGCTTTGCAGCACAATGGCGCGGAAGTTCATTTCCGGGTGGTTATCCGCCACTTGCAAAGCAACGGAGCACCCCAGCGAGTATCCCCACAAAATAATTTCCCGGGCGGAAACGTCTTTATTAATCAGCAAATAACGCAGGGCGCTTTCGCCGTCTTCGTACATGTTTTTTTCGGAAGGGGACCCCGGGGTTTTGCCGTAGCCGCGGTAATCAAACAGTAAAATGCCGTAGCCGTATTGGGAGTAGATTTTTGCAAAGTCCTGAAAGTGGGTAACATTGTAACTGTTGCCGTGAAAAAACAAAATAACCGGTTTGCCAGCTTTGGGCGGCAGGTAAAGGCCGTTTAAGGCGTGGCCAAACTGTACGGGGATGTTTACTTCCCTCAGGGCGGGGTCCACCGGTTGCAAATCGCGCGAGGGGGCAAAAATAAACTGGTTGCTAAGGCTGTTAATAAATATCGCCCAGCCCAGCAAAATGGCCGCCAGTATAATTAAGGGAAGGTGTCTCTTCATAACCCTTTTATTATACTGCAAATGGCGGAGTGGAAGTCAAATTTATTTCGCCAAAAGGGCGGCTTTTTGTTGTTTATAGGCGGCGGAGCGCTGGGCCAAAAGCCCGGGGGAAATAAAGTTTACGGCTGTTTTTTCCAGCCAGCGGAACTGTTCATGCTCTCCTCGGGGGGAGAAATAACGCCGGGTGCCGCGGGGGGCCTTGTCGGCCAGGGCGCAGCTCATCTGCCAGGGGATTACAATGTCTTGGCGGGAATAGGCAATGAGCATAGGGGCTTTAATGCGGCGTATTTTGGCCAAGTTATCAAATTTTTTATTAAAAAACAGGGGCGAAAACACGGCCGATACCCACTTTTGCAGCCAGTTACCGTGGCGGTAGCGCCTAAGCAGAATATAAGAGGCCATATGCGCCGTATTGGTAAACGGGCTTTGCAAAATAACGGCTTTGAGGGGAAGAATATTAAAATCCACCGCGGTTTGCACGGCCGGGCCGTTGCCTAAGGAATAACCCCACACCACAATCTTTTGCGCGGGAATCATCTTTTCTTTTAGCAAATATCCCAGCGCGGCGGCCCCGTCCTGGTACATATGCGCTTCCGTCAGGCGCCCTTTGCTTTTGCCGTAGCCGCGGTAATCAAACATCAAAATGCCGTAGCCGTATTTGGCGTATGTTTTGGCAAAATCTTCAAAATACGTTACATTGCCTGCTTTGCCGTGAAAGAAAAGCAAAGTTTCTTTATTTTCTTTGGCGGGTAAATACAAAGCGTGTAGGGGCGTACCGTCCTGCGTGCGGAAAAACACCTGCTCCCACGGCAAGCGCAGGGGCCATTCTTTACGTACGGGGCGGTAAATAAAACGGTTTGCCGTCCAATTTACAATTACAGCGGTTAATAATAGGATAAAAACGGTAAGAATAAACATCATTTGAAACACCTTTAATATACATATTATACCAGTTTTAAACGTCTGGCGGGGCAGGCCTAATTTAGTATAATCAAAGCATGAATACAAAACACGCGCTGGACGGACTTTTGCAAAATAAATTTTTAACTTTGCCCGCTTACGAGCGTCTGTTGGGTGAGCTTTGCCCATTAAACGCGGGGGCTTGGCTTTCGGCCCGTTTGCTAATGGCCGCAAGCGTATTTATTTTGGCGGGCGTTATTTGCTTTTTTGCCGCCAACTGGCAACATTTGGGCCAAGTGTTTAAGCTGGGCCTGCCGCTGGCCGGGCTTTTGGCGTGCGGAGCGGGCGCGTGGTATAAAGGCGTGCAAACTGCCGCCGGCCAGGCATTTGGTTTTGGGGCCGGGGTTTTGATTGGCGTATTTTTAGCTGTGTTTGGGCAAGTGTTTCAAACGGGGGCTTTTGTGCATCAGCTGTTTGGGCCGTGGTGTTTGCTACTGGTTCCTTTGGCTTTGCTTTTGCGTAATAAATGGTTTTGGCTGATGCCGGTTTATGTGGGGGCTATATATTGGATAAGTAAAAGTTCTTCTTGGAATCCTACCTGGCCGCTGTGGTACGGCTTTAACGGCCTGTTTATAGCGGCGTGGGTGCTGGCGGAAGTTTTCGGCCGCCGCCGTGTGCGCGTTTTCAGCCGGTTTTTGTGGGTTCCGTTTAGCGGGTTTAATTTTTGCGTGGCTTTGATAGAAAGATTTTCTTCCACCCATGAATGGGCTTTTTTGATTGGGGCCCTGGCCTTTGCCGCTGCGGCTTTGGTGTACGCTTGGTACAGTAAAGACCTGGTGCTTTGGGCTTGGAACGCTTTTATGCTGGCCGGGCTTGGCAGTATGTGGGTTGTTTCATTAAACGGCTTGACCCTATACTTCTTGATTTGTGCCCTTTTGTTTACCGTAGCCGGCGGGGCAGTGGCGTGGGCCTGGCCGCGCCTGCGGGAGGATAAACACCATGAATAATGAGCAAATTTTACAGCAAGTGGAACCTGCCCTTCGCCCGCAGGCAAAGGCTTTTTTGCAGGATAAGCAACAAACGCCGGAACTTTCTTTTTTGCTCAGAGCCCTTTTGTTTGTGGGTGCTTTGTGCGGGGCCGTTTTACTGATAAGCGATAGTAGTTTTCACATCCTTTCCGTTCCTTTCTGGTTACGAGGTGTAATATTTTTAGTGGCGGGGTGGATTTTGCTTTACCGTTGGCGAGGGGACGGTAGTGCCCGGGGTTTATTTTTGCGCCAGCTGGGCGGTTTGTTTGTGTTGGGGGGCCAAATACTGATAGGGCTGGAGCTGGAGCGTGGTTTGAGATATAAATATCTGTGGTTGGGAATAACGGTGCTGGCCGGCGTGTCTTATCCGCTTTTTCGGTCTTCTTTCAACCGGTTTTTTTGGTGTGCCCTGGCGGTTAGTTTGTGCTGTTATAAATTAATTGACGATTTGAGCCTGGGGGCAACTGCCTGCGGACTGATTGGCCTTGTATTGTTTGCGGCAAGTGCGTGGATATTTATTAAACGCCGGTTTACTTTTTATCCGCTGGCGTATGCCCTGTTGTGGGGCTGTGCCTGGGTGGGGGGGATGGACGCCTTTGCCCATTGGCAAGAGGGCCTGTTAGATGGGGTAAACATAGTGCTTGCGGTATTGGCGGGCTTTTATCTGTACAAAGCCTTAGCGGGCCATAAAAAGCGTTGGCTGGGGGTAGCGGCGGGGGCGGTTTGCGCGCTGGTACTTAATTGGCCCAGTGTGCTGGCTTTGGCTGGCATGTATTTGGGGCACCGCTTGCGGGAAAACGTATTGGAATGGGGTTGTATAGCGGGGCTTGCAGGGGGGCTAGTGGTGTTTTATTTTTCTTTGGATATTTCTTTAACCTACAAATCCTTATTTTTAATTGGCCCCGGTTTGCTGTTGTTGTGGGCTAGGAGCGCGTATGCGAAATAAACTAGTGCTTATTTATTGTGCTCTTTTGTGTGTAGCCTTTGGCGGGTTGATTGTAAAAACCCAGCGGGATATCCAGCAAGCCCCCAGCGTGTATTTTAAGATAGTGCCGGTGGATCCGCGCGCTTTGCTAAGCGGGGACTATATGGAACTGGCCTTTGATTTTGAAACCGTTGCCCGCACCCAGGGGTTTCGCCCGGGGTATGGCAGTAAAGATTTAACTTTATTTGTGGGGGAGGACGGCGTGGTGGGCGTAAATGAAACTCCTGCCTCCCAAACGATTCCCCTTCATTTTAACGGAACGCGTTTTAACGTGCCGCATCAGTTTTATTTTGAAGAAGGCCAGGCGGATAAATATGAAAACGCCGCCTATGCCAAAATGAAGGTTCTTCCCGGCGGGCGGCTGGCCATTGCCGCACTGACGGACGGACAATTTAACGAATTATAAGGAGTTTTTATTATGAGCGAAAGTTGCAACCATGACTGCGCTTCCTGCAGCCAAAACTGCGGGGAACGGAAAGCGGAAAGTTTCCGCGTGGCCCCGCACCCGATGAGCCGCATTAAGCGCGTTATCGGCGTGATGAGCGGCAAAGGCGGCGTGGGCAAAAGCTTTGTTACCGCACTGCTGGCCAGTGAAATGAAACGCCGCGGCCACACCGTGGGTGTGCTGGATGCGGACATTACCGGCCCGTCCATCCCCAAACTGTTTGGGGTAAAAGGCCCCGCCCAGGGGGACCAAAACGGCATTTACCCCGTCACGTCAGACAGCGGGATAGACATTATGTCTTTAAACCTCTTGCTTGAAAAAGAGACGGACCCCGTCATCTGGCGCGGCGCTTTAATTACAGGTACGGTTACCCAGTTTTGGAAGGACGTTATCTGGGCCGATGAAGACTATTTATTTATTGATATGCCGCCCGGTACGGGGGACGTAACTTTAACGGTTTTCCAAAGCCTTCCGCTTAGCGGTATTGTGGTGGTGGCCACCCCGCAGGACTTGGTAAAAATGATTGTGGCCAAAGCCGTCAAAATGGCGCAGATGATGAATGTGCCCGTTTTGGGGTTTGTGGAAAATATGAGCTATTTAAAATGCCCGGATTGCTCCAAACAAATTGACTTGTTTGGCCCTTCCCGCGTAAAAGAAGTGGCGGAAACTTTTGGTATAGACACTACGCTTCGCTTGCCGCTGGACCCGGTGCGCACCGCCGCGTGTGACGAAGGCCGCGTGGCATGCATACGCGAAGACGCCCTGGACCCGCTTATTAAAAAGTTGGAAGCCCTGCCCGAAAAAACCCGCTAATTGTTTTTTATGGTTTTTTAGCGGTCAATTAATGATAGAATAAGCGTAGAGGATAAATATGACCTTGCAATTAAGTAAACTGGCTGGAATGATTGGGGATTCCCCAACCCTTAAAATAAACGCCCAGGCGCGCGCGTTAAAAGCCGCGGGCCAGCCGCTTATCCATTTAGGCGGGGGGGAACCTACTTATCCGGCTCCTCAGGCCGCGGTGGAAGCGATTGAAAAGAAAGCCGCTTCCCGCAAAATAAAATATTCTCCTTCTTCCGGCACGCCGGAATTAAAACAAGCGGTGCTGGCTTATACGCTTAAGCATTACGGCCGCCAGTATGAAACGGCGGACGTGATTGTATGCGCCGGCGCCAAACAGGCTTTGTTTAATTTCTTGCTGGCCGCGGTGGACCCGGGGGACGAAGTCATTTTCCCGGCCCCGTACTGGGTAAGCTACCCGGATATGGTGCGCCTGGCCGGCGGCACCCCGGTGATTGTGCGCCCCCAGCAGGGCATTATGGTAAGCGCACAGGAAATAAAAGCGGCCGTTTCGCCCAAAACCAAGGCCATTATTATTAACAGCCCGTGCAACCCCTCCGGCCAAATCTTCCCGGAAGATTTTGTGCGGGAAATAGTGGAATTTGCCGAGCGGGAAAATATTTTCCTGGTGATGGACGATATTTACCACCAGCTAGTGTTTGACGGCGCCCGCACGCCCAACCCCTGTGCCTACGCAAAGAAGGGGGAAAACCTGGTGATTATTAACGGGGTTTCCAAATTATACGGCTTAACGGGGCTTCGGATTGGTTGGGCCGTATGTGCCAACCAAGATTTAATTAAGGCTATGGGCAAAATGCAGGCGCAGAGCACGTCTTGCAATAGCGATTTGTCCGAAGCGGCGGCCGCGGCCGCATTAACCGGCCCGCAGGACTGCGTGCGCGATATGTGCGCCGTATTGCAGGAAAACCGCAACGCCCTGCTGGCCGAATTGGCGGCCATACCGCATGTAACGGTGGAAAAGCCGCAGGGAACATTCTACTCTTTTGCAGATTTTAGTTATTATAATGCGGACTCGCAAACCTTGGCCCAGTACTTGCTGGAAAAAGCGCTTGTGGCCGTTGTGCCCGGCAAAGCCTTTGGGCTGGACGGGCATCTGCGCATTAGTTTCTGCGCGGACCGCGCCAGCGTGGTGGAGGGTGTACGCCGCATACGCTGGGCGTTGGACAAGACCGCTCCGAACGAAATTAAAATCGGGGATAAATTAGTAACGAGGAACTAACATGAATAAAAAGAACGCCACGCCGGATTTTTTTAAACCGGATTACGGTTTGGAACATGCCGGCATTAAAACCAACAAAACCGTGTATTGGAACTATTCCACCCCGGCTTTGTATCAAGAAGCTCTTGAACGCCAGGAAGCCAACATTGTGGCCGGCGGCCCGCTGTGCGTAAGCACCGGTAAACATACCGGCCGCAGCCCGAATGACCGTTTCTTTGTGGAAACCAAAGATATTGAGGGGAAACTTTTTTATAATAAAAGCAACAAAGGCATTAAGCCGGAATTTTACGATAAGATTTTCGCCAAAGTGCAGGCTTATGTGGCCGATAAAGAACTTTTTGCGCGTGATGCTTATGTAGGTTCCAGCGAAGCCTCCCGCCTGAAAGTGCGCGCCATTACGGAATGCGCCTGGACGAACCTGTTTGTAAAAAATATGTTCATTGAACCGGCCAAAGAAGAATTAAAATCCTTCGTGCCGGAATTTACGCTCATCTGTCTGCCCAAAATGAAGGTGGACCCCGCCACCGACGGCACCAACTCCGAAACCGCCATTTTGATTAACTTTGAAAAGAAGATGGTATTGGTTATCGGCAGCGAATACGGCGGCGAAAACAAAAAAGCTTTGTTTACGGTAATGAACTACCTGCTGCCGCAAAAAGGCATTATGACGATGCACTGCTCCGCCAACGTGGGCTCCAAGAACGACAGCGCCATCTTCTTTGGCTTGTCCGGCACGGGTAAAACCACCCTGTCGGCCGATGTGTCCCGCGGCTTAATCGGCGACGATGAACACGGCTGGGACGCCGAAGGCGTGTTTAACTTTGAAGGCGGCTGCTACGCCAAAGTAATTAAACTTAGCCAGGAAGCCGAACCCCAAATTTATTCCACCACGCAGCGCTTTGGCACCGTGTTGGAAAACGTGGTGTTTGACCCCCAAACCGGCAAGTTGGATTTGGACGATGACTCCTTAACCGAAAACACCCGCGCCTGCTACCCGCTTAACTTCATCAGCAACGCGGTGGAAAGCGAACGGGCCGACCACCCCAAAAACATCATTTTCTTAACCTGTGATGCTTTTGGTGTAATGCCGCCTATTTCCAAACTCAGCCCGGACCAGGCCCTTTACCACTTTATCAGCGGTTACACCGCCAAAGTGGCCGGTACCGAAAAAGGCGTAAAAGAACCCACCAGCACGTTCTCTACCTGCTTTGGCGGGCCGTTTATGCCGTTGCACCCGTCCGTTTATGCGGAACTGTTAAAGAAGAAAATTAAAGAGCATAATGTGGACTGCTGGCTGGTAAACACCGGCTGGACGGGCGGCCCTTACGGCGTGGGCAAGCGTATCAGCATTAAATATACGCGTGCGCTCTTAAACGCCGCTTTGGACGGCAAACTGGCCAAAGTGCATTTTATTACGGACCCTGTGTTCGGTTTCCAAATCCCCACGGAATGCGAAGGCGTACCGTCTGAGATTTTGAACCCCGCCAACCTGTGGGCCGATAAAGCCGCCTATATGGAAAAATATCAGGCGTTGGCCAAATCTTTCATTGAAAACTTTAAAAAATACGAGGACGGCTGCTCCGCCGAAGTGCTGGCCGCCGCGCCCAAAGTGAAATAAAGTTTTTGATTACGGCCCCTTTGTCGGGTAATCCCCCTTACAAAGGGGCTCTAAATATACTAGAATTTATAAAACAGATTAAAGCAGTACGGTACCCCGTACCGTAAAACAGGAGAATGAATACTATGGCAAAAGCAAATGCAAAATTTATGGCACCTTTAACCCCCAGCGCTGAATTGGCCGTGATCGTAGGCTCTGCCGCTCTTCCCCGCACCGAAGTTGTAAAAAAGATGTGGGACTATATTAAAAAGAACGGCTTGCAGGATGCCAAAAACAAACGCATGATCAACGCTGATGACAAATTGGCCGCTATTTTTGAAGGCAAAAAACAAATCAGCATGTTTGACATGAGCAAATACATTTCCAAACACTTGTCCAAATAAGTTAACGGAAAACGTACTTTACTAATAAACCCGCCTTTATGGCGGGTTTTTTATTGCTCTTACAATAAATTCCCAGTTTGTATTTGAGGTTTGATGTTATGTGAAATTTTTAGGGATGTCAAAAGATAATTTTTATCTTGTTGCAGTATTTTATAACTTAGAAGAAAGAGATGTTATGAATGCCACTTGCGTTTACCTCAAACGGATTTTTTATTGTTTAAATAGGGCTTGACTTGTTTTTTTTTTTTGATACAGTGGGTTTTGAGATGTCCGTGTATAGGGGTACACGGGGTCTTGTTTTTGCTGTTTAAAAGGCAGTTACGCCCCTAAGGAGGGTGAATATGAAACATTTAATAATGACAGGAATGTTTTTTGTTTTGGCTTTTGCGCCCTTAAGTGCAGAAGTCATCCAAACCATTAACTTTAACCCTGCCCGTTTAGGCCAGTATGAAAGATTGAAAGTGTCCGAAAAGGCCACTTTCCAGGGGGGCTTAACGGCGCAGTCCATGCAGGTTCGCTCCGGCGGGACCGTATCTATTAATGAAAGCAACTCGGGTGCACTTGCCTATGATATCCCGTTATTGGACGGCCGCAAAGGCGCACAGACGGACGATGTCGTCAATAATTTCCCGGCCGAACCTACCTTGGACTTTCCCGGTACGTGTTTCTCTTCTTTGGAAAATTGCGTAGGTTCCAACACGACGGGTAATTTAAACGTAAAATTTAACGGTGGTGCGGCCGCTTTTAAAGGCCCGGCGGGATATAATGACCCGGCTAGCCGCATTAACCAAATCACTACGGATGCGAACCGCTTGCGTTTGGAAAGTGTATACGCCACGGTAAAAGGGAAATTAAACATTACCGGTGTAGGTACGTATTCCTACCGTAATTTAAGCGCCAGCACTCCTTTAAGATTAGCGGGTAACTGGGTGCCGCTTCCCAGCGTGGACGGCGTAGGTGCGAGAACGTTAAAATGGGAAACGCGCAAAACGGTAAAACATCCAGACAAGGGAGGAGAGAGTGTGCAAATTTTAGTGTTGGAAGGAAGCGGCGGTGGACCCAATCCACCCTCCTGCACCCCTCAAACTTGCAGTCCGCAACCGTGTCCGAACGGGCAGACCGGGCAGATTAATTACACCTGGAACCAAAGCCAGTGCAAATGTGTGGAAAGTTCCAGAACGTGCAAAAATCCCTCTACTAGTGAATGCACTCCTGGAACAACTGAACAATGTGGAGATTATGTTTGTTTAGGTACTAGAAAATGTTCTTCTTCGGGTACTTGGGAAGAATGTCAAAGAGGGAAGGTTTATGGGTCTTATATAGACACTTATTGCTCCCAAAATGCAACGGTTTATTGGTGTGGGGCGAATTGTGTATGGAGTGATGCTAGCAATTCGTGCGTATATTATACAGGGCCTCAAGGTTGCCCGGATAATGCAACGGCCCACAGTAAAGCTTGCATGTTGATGGGAACTTGTTAATACTGTTTTGGACTGCCTTTTATAATACAAAGGCACTTCCTGTCAGGGGTCTGCCCGAAAGGGCAGGCCCTTTTTTATTCTTAGGTACTTTGGCCTGGTATATATAGGCCTTATGGCCCTGGCTTTGACGCGCAAAAAAAGCTACTCTAATTATAACAGGACGTTTTACCTCTAGGAGGACAAATGAAGAAAGGATTAATTTTTTGTTTGCCGTTATTATTTTCCGGCGTGTCTTTTGCGCAAAACGCTACCCCCGCGCAGGAGGCTGGCCGTGCCGTTACGCGTGCGGTAAAGCGGGCCAATCAGGCCGTGTGCAAAACGGAAAAATGCTTTAAAGACGCCGTAGAGAAAGATAATTTCCGTCTGGTGGAAAACACTTTAAAACGTTATGCCGGTACGGAACTTGGGGCTGATTTTATCCATATGCGTTTTGATGTAAACGGCGCGGAAGTATTGCTGCCGGAATATTTGGTGGCTAACGGCAAAATTGTCCAGGCCCGCCAGCTGTTTGATTATTATTACCTGCATTGCAGCCGCTATGATTACCACTCCCAGGAGGATGACGGGGTGGATAATTTGCTTGAAAAACTGGTTTTTGCCAAAGGCAACCCGGCTCGCATGGGCTTTGCCAAGGACTTGTTAAATAAGTATACCACGGTGGCTGTTTCCAACCGTACTTTGCAATATGCGGTTACCCAGGCCAAAGATGCCGAAGGCTATGCTTATGTGCAGCTTTTGCTTACCAAAGCCGTGGGCGGGATAAACACCTCCCAGCGCGACCATCTTAGCTACCGCACCCCCTATGCCTTGGGCACCCATTGGGATATGCGCGACGTGATGGAAAATGAGCTAAACTTTGAACGTAACCCCGAAAAAAGAAAATGGCTTAGAAAAACCCAGCAATTATTGGTTAAACACAATGCTTATTAAGCCTTAGCCTTGATTTTAAAACCCCCGGATACCCGGGGGTTTTTATTTGTTTAAATGTTTTTGGCGGCAAATTGTTAAAATATAATTTATGAAACATACTCTTCCCAATGAAGGCATGCGCCGTTTATTAAGCGGATACCGCGATTTTTTTAACGGCAACCCCGCCCGCAAAGGCTTTTGCGCCATCCATGCGGAACAGGTTGCCACCAAACAGAATCCTCATTCTATGATTATCAGCTGTTTTGACAGCCGCGTCTGCCCCGAGGCCATCTTTAACACGCACGACGGGCACGTTTGCATACACCGCAACATGTTAAACCAGGTGTGCGAGCGGGACGAATCGATGATCGCTTCCCTGCGCTTTGCGCTGGAAACGCTAAAAGTTCAAAATATCGTTATTCTGGGCCACAGCGATTGCAACGCCGTGCAGAAGCTGCGCCATTTGGAGGAACTGCCCGCGCAAATCCGCTCCTGGTTGGAACGCAGCCACACCTGCTACCGCGGTTCCACGGTGGATGAAGCCGTAAAAAACAACGTGCTGGACCAACTGGCCCACCTGCGCCAAATACCGTTTGTAAGCCAAGCCGTGCAGGAAGGAAAAGTGAATTTGGAAGGTTTGTTCTTTCGTATACACGATGGCGGGCTGGAGCGTTTTGACCCGGCCGCGCAAACCTGGTATACCGTAAGCACGGAGGAAGAAAATGCCTGAAGAATATGCTTCCTTTTATGAGGAAGTTACCCGCATTGTGGGCGGGGCTGACAATATTGCCACCCTGGGCGCGTGTATGACGCGTCTTCGCTTTACCTTAAAAAGCCAGGAAGGCATTTCCTTGCAGGATTTAAAGCAGGTGCCCGGTGTGCTGGGGTATGTGCAGGCGCAGGGGCAGCACCAGCTGGTGGTGGGGGCCTCTAAAGCGGGCAAACTGCTTGCGTATTTCCAATCCCGCCATTCGTTTGCGCCGTTGGGGGAAGAAGCCTCTGCCCCCAGCGCGCAGGAAGTAAAAGCCGCCGTGCGCCAAAAATACGCCAGCCGCTTGGGCCGCGTATGCGCGCGCATTGGCAATATATTTGTACCGCTGATACCGGCGTATATTGGCTGTGGGCTTTTGCTGGGTATTGGCAATATTTTAGGGGAAACTTTGTTAAAGGACAACCCAAACGCCGTGGGCCTTATGCAGGCTTTGGGAAACGGCATTTTTTTCTATTTAAACGCCATTGTGGGGTATAATGCCTCGCGCGAGTTTGGCGGCACGCCCGCCCTGGGGGCCGCGTTGGCGGGGGTATTAAATATACCGTCTTTAGCCTCTATTACTTTGTTTGGCATGCCGTTAATACCGGGCAAAGGCGGGGTGATTGCCGTGCTGGTGGTGTGTTGGGCGGCCTCGTATGTGGAAAAGTTCCTGCGGGCGCGCGTGAAAGGCAGTATGGAGCTTTTTGTAACCCCCACGCTGACTATTTTGCTGGTGGGCATTGTGTCTCTAGCCGTCATACAGCCTGCTGCCGGGTGGTTTTCCGATAAGCTAGCCTTGTGGACGCAGCACGCCTTAAAAAACGGCGGCTGGTTTACGGGGGCGGTGCTGGGCGGCGGTTTTTTGCCGTTAGTTATGTTGGGGGTGCACCAAAGTTTGGTGCCTTTGCACCAGCAGTTGGTGGATACGCTGGGCAATAACCCGCTGTTTCCCGTTTTGTGTATGGCGGGTGCGGGGCAGGTGGGCGCCGGGCTTGCAGTGCTTCTCAAAACCCGTAACGAGCGCTTAAAAACCGTAGCCAAAAACGCTTTGCCCGTGGGCCTTTTGGGCATTGGGGAGCCGCTTATTTACGGCGTTACTTTGCCTTTATTTAAGCCTTTTATAGCCGCGTGTATAGGCGCGGCGGCGGGCGGTGCCGTGGTGGCGGCTTTGCATGTAACAGCGGCTATACCGTTTGGTGTGTCGGGCGTGGTGATGTTTTTGGCTCTGTCTAACCTGAACAGCGTAATTTTTTACGGGGTGGGGTTTGTTACAGCCGTTGCGTGCGGGTTTGGCGCCGCCTGGAAAATGGGCTTTGAAGACCCGCAAAATTAAGTTTTAGCGCGTAAATACAGCAACGGGCCCGCTTTTATAAGGCGGGCCCGTTTGTGGTTGGGTAAATATTACTCTTCCGGCGTGCGCTTGGCGGAAAACACATGCTTAAAATCCGCCTGGCCGGGGATGTTGTTTTGGGCGCAAAAATCGTTAATTTCCTGTTGCAAGTGGCGCCAGTAGGAAATGTCTTCCTTTTCGTAAATGGAAGCGTACAGGCCCAGCACGTGCGGAAAATGCCTGGCGATAAACAGCATCACCCGCTTTTGATAGGCGGGGCGCATGTTTAGGGCGTCAAAGTGGTAGCGGTCCGTATAGGGACGGGTAAGGCGGATAATTTCCTTCCAGTCCGTTATCTGCGGGAAAATGGGCGCAATAACCACCGCGGTGGAAAGGCCGTTTTCCTTTAATGTTTTAAGCGCGTTTATTTTTTCTTCCACCGTGCCGGCACCGGGTTCGGCCAGTTGCCGGAAGCTTTCCTGGGAGGAGGAAAAAGAAAGCGCCCCCTCAAACGAGGGTAATTTTTTAAACAAATCCATATCCCGCACAATGAGGGGGGACTTGGTTAGCACCCGCACATGGGCTTGGCAAAATACCAGCTGTTCTATCAGTTTGCGTGTAAGGCGGAAGTCCTTTTCGTACGGGTTGTAAGCGTCCGTCACGGAGCTGAGCATAACATGCGTGTGAAAC
>CALUXL010000134.1 GCA_944324735.1 uncultured Elusimicrobiales bacterium | reverse complement strand
TGCTGGCCCGTAAAGAAGCCAAAAGCGTTTTGCTGGCTCGCACCCACGGCCAGCCGGCCGTGCCCACCACGTTTGGCAAAGAAGTGCGGGTATTTGAGAGCCGCCTGTCCCGCCAGTTGGAAAGTTTAAAAAAACTGCGTATTTCCTGCAAGTTCAGCGGGGCGGTGGGTTGTTATAACGCGCATATGGCGGCGTTTCCGAAGGTCAACTGGCCCAAAGCGGCCGAGCGTTTAATAGCCGGTATGAATAAAGGGCGCAAAATAAAATTATTTTTAAGTCCGCTATCTACCCAAATAGACAACCGGGACACCTATGCAGAAGTGTTTGATGCTTTGCGCCGCATAAATATTATTTTACTGGGCCTTTGCCAGGATTTTTGGCGCTATATCAGCGATGGTTTATTAACCCAACACGCCGCCGCGGGGGAGGTGGGTTCTTCCACCATGCCGCAAAAAGTAAACCCCATTGATTTTGAAAATGCCGAAGGCAACCTGCAACTGTGCAATGCTTTGTTAGAATTTTTTGCACAAAAATTGCCGCTTTCCCGCTTGCAGCGGGATTTGTCGGACTCTACTGTTCTTCGCAATATGGGCATGGCGTTTGGGTACGGTTTGGTGGCGTATACTTCTTTACGCAAAGGGCTCGGCAAAGTTTCTTTTAACCGCCACGCCGCCAAAGAACAGCTGATGGCCCACCCGGAAGTGCTGGCCGAAGGCCTGCAAACCATTTTGCGCGCGGCTGGCGTTTCGGACCCGTATGAAAAAGTAAAAACTTTCACGCGCGGGCGCGGCATCACCCGGCAGGATTTGAACCGTTTTATTGACGAACTGGACGCAGATGAAAACACCAAACAAAAACTGCGTGCGTTAGACGTATTTAATTACATAGGTTTGGCGGTGCGCCAAGCCGGAGGAAAAATATGATAGACATCGTATGCGGCGGACAAGCCGGAGATGAAGGAAAAGGAAAAATTTCTTCTTATTTATCTTACAAAGGCCATTACAGCTATTGCGTGCGTGTGGGTGGCCCCAATGCTGGGCACACGGTGGTGTGTGACGGAAAATCCTACACATTAAAAAACATTCCTTCCGGTTTTTTAAACCCGGATACCAAATTGGTGCTGGGTGCCGGCGCCTATACAAAAACGGAGTGGCTTTTAAAAGAAGTGGAACAAACCGGCACGCGCGATAGGCTGATTATTGACCCGCATGCCATCTTGATTACCGATGAGGAAACCGCCGCCGAAAAGAATGCCGCCCATTTTATGCAGCATATTGGCAGCGTGGGCACGGGCCTGGGGCAAGCGGTAAAACACCGCATTGAACGGCGCGAGGTGAAGTTTGCTAAAGACGAGCCCCTGCTGAAAGATTTTATTCAAGACGTACCCACCCTTTTAAACCAAGCGCTAGATAAAGGGGAAGACATCCTTTTGGAAGGAACCCAGGGCATTAAGCTTTCCTTGCTTCATGGGGAATATCCTTTCGTTACTTCCCGCGATACCACCGCCTCCACCTTTTTGGGGGAAGCCGGCCTTGGCCCCAAAAGCGTACGGGACGTATATGTGGTGTTTAAACCGTACATCACGCGCGTAGGCCCGGGCCCGCTGGACCATGAACTTACCGATGAAAAGCAGTTGGAACTTTACCACACCAAAGGGCACGAAATCGGCAGCGTAAGCAAACGCCTGCGCCGCATTGGCGCGTTTGAAAAACGCTCCGCCGCGCGTGCCATTATGATTAACAACTGCACCAAAATTGCCATTACGCATATTGATATGTTTGCCGGGAACGACCAAATAAAATCCTACGAGGATTTTACCCCCCAGGCCAAGGAATTTTTGGACAGTCTGAAGGAACTTTCCGCCCAAACCTATCCGCACCCCAAACTGGCTTTAATTTCCACCGGGCCGGATATGGAAGACACCTTGGTTTTATAGTTTCAAAACGCCGGGTAAACCCCGGCGTTTTTTATACGGTAAAAAAGAAAAATTCCCGTTGAAAATACGGCGTGCTAAAGTTATAATAAAAGCAGAAGGGACACAACGCATCAGGGGGAAGCATGAAGAACATCGTGTTTGATTTTGGCGGCGTACTGATAGATTGGAACCCGCGGTATTTATACCGTAAAATTTTTTCTTCCACGCAGGAAATGGAATGGTTTTTAAGTAATATTTGCACCACGGAGTGGAACTTCCGCCAGGACGCGGGGAGAAGCTTTTCCGAAGGACTTGCCGAATTAAAGGCCAAGTATCCGCGTTATTCCGCCCAGATTGACGACTATTATTTGCGCTGGGAAGAAATGCTGGGCGGCCTCATTAAAGGCAGTGTGGAAATTATGAAGGAACTGTATGACCGCGGATATAAAATTTACGGTTTAACCAACTGGTCCTCCGAAACGATGCCGCTGGCCAAAGAGCGTTACAACTTTTTCCCTTTGCTTTCCGGCCTGGTAGTATCCGGTGAAGAAAAAGTAATCAAGCCGGACCCGGCCATCTACAAAATCCTTCTTACCCGCTACCAGCTGGACCCGGCCGACACCCTGTTTATTGACGACAATACCGAAAACACCATTGCCGCCGCTAAACTGGGCATGAAAACGATTGATTTTCACTCTCCCCAACAGCTTAGGCAGGAGCTGATAAAAAAAGGCTTGCTGCCCGCGCAAAAGCCGGTGCTTATTTAGCCTAAATCGTTTTATAAAAAACCCCGGGTGTATGCCCGGGGTTTTTGTATTAAGAATTGGCTTTTGTTACCATGGCTTCCATTAGCCGGTGGCGGCGGAATTTGCGCGGGTCCACACACAGGCCGTCCGCTACAATTTTGTCTTCTTTGGCAACGGGGCGGCCCAGTTTCTGCTCGGCCCATTTTTCCAAAGATATTTTTGCCATTTCCGCCGGAACCGGCAGGTTCAGCGCGGCGTAAATATCGGTTAGATTGGCGGCGGCGCTGGCCACGACCCCTTCGCCAAAGGGGCGGATGTAGGCGGCAAAAAAGTCGTACTCGTCTTCAATTTCACCCACTAGTTCCTCAAAGATGTCTTCCAATGTTAAGATGCCGGTTATTTTGCCTTTTTCGGTTACCAGGCAAATGTGCTGGTGGGTTTTGATCATCTTGTCCAAAGCGGCGGAGATGATGGTGTCCGCGTCCAGGCTTACAATGGGGCGCATGATGGAGCGCGCGGTGGTAGGCTTGCCGGCGGAAAGCTTGGTGGCTTGGAAGATGTCTTTAAAGTTTAAGTAGCCAATAACGCTTTGTATGTTGTCTTTTTGTTCGCACACGGGGAAGCGGGTGTGCATATCCATATGGGCTTTTAAATAAGTGTCTGCAATGGAGTCATTGGCATAAAGCACGTATACTTGATCGATAGGTACTTGTATTTCACGTATTTTGCGCACGTAAAACAGGGCGCTTGAGAGCATGATTTTTTCTTCCGCTTTTCCAAACAGACGGGAAGAGGAGGCAATGGATACGGCGGTTCTCAAATCGGCCAAGGCGGCCTGTTGGGCTTCTTTCGGGTCCGTTTCTTGTTTGAAAGATTTTTTGGTAGCCAGTTTTACCAACGCTTCCATAATACGCACAATGGGGAATAATACCGCATACATCACACGCATAGCGGGCGAAAATTTAAGCACCACCCATTCTTTATTTTTAATGGCAAAGGTTTTGGGGGTTAACTCCGCAAACACGATGGTAATAAAGCTAAGCGGCAGTACTACTACAGCCACGGACAGCATATCCGCCACCCGTTTAGGCAGGGCAAACCATTCCTGCAACTTGGGGGAGAACGCCTCATCCGCGCTGGCCCCGCCCGAGGCAGCCGCCACGGCCCCCACTAATGTAATACCAATTTGTACAACAGCCAGGCTGCCTTCCATATGGTCTTTCATAAACAGCGCGTGTTCGGCGCCGGGTTTCTTTTCCTGCGCCAAGATAGACAGCTTGGTGCGGGAAACAGAGGCCAAGGCCATTTCATAAGCGGCCAGCAGTGCGTTTAGCACTAACATCAGTATAATAATTAGTATGGTCATAGACGAGTAATAGTCTAGCAAAAATCAACCCTTCTAACAAATTAAGCGGGGTCCTTTTTTTATCTGGGCCAAAAGGCCCATGTTTTTTGCGGCGTTAGATATATAATAAAAGTATGCGGCATTACTTTGTGTTATGGCTTCTTGTTTGTTGTGTCTGCACGGCTGGTGCACAGCCGCTGGCGCCTGTGTTAAAAAACGCGGTGCGGGGGCTGACTCCCTCTGCTTATCAGGCGGCCGGTGTGTTGGGGGAGCGCGCTGCACAGGCGGCCGCACGCCGCACGGGCGAGGCCGCTTTTCAAGCTGCCAGCAAACAGCTAATCAGTTTTTTAGAGGCGGAGTGCTCCCAGCTATATTGCCCTGCCGGGTTACCGCCAGCTTTGCAGGCGCGTAATGCAGTGCTGGAAAAAACCCGCCGCGCACTGTTGCAGGAGAACCTGCGCCTGTTCTTTTCCAAGCCGCATATTGCCCAAGCGCGGTTTTCCCCGCGTGTGGATTATGCAGACATTATTCCTCCTTCCGCCCAGCTGATTTTTTTAGGTGAAATACACGGCCATAATACCATCCACCGTGAAATTTACAAAGTTATCAAAGATTACCGCGCCCGCTACCCCGGCCGCCGTATTTATATTTTGGCCGAAAGCGTGGCGGATGACGGCATTATTTACCACTCTTCCAACTGGGGGGCCAAAGGCCCTTATCAAAAAAACGGGTTGGAACGCGCCCAAATGTTAAAAGCGCTCGTCAAGGAGCAAAACGTTTTTTTAACCGGCTTGGAACGCCCGGGCCTGATTAGGCTGTACAATGCTTCTTCCCAAAAGCGTGCCCAAGTGGTGCGCAAATATGTTTCCAGCGCCGGGCTGGAAATACGCAACCGCGGTTTTTTGGACAAAATTGCCTGGCTCAGGCAGGCTGACCCCGAAGCCGTATTTTTTGTTTATGGCGGCAAAGCGCATTGGAGCTACGCTCACGCCGGCAGTGTTCCCCTTTCTTTAAACACCAACAAAACTTTTGTGATGGATTTTACCCCCCGCGGCTGGCGTTTGCCCAGCAGCATGGAAAGTATTTGGAACCTTTGGTTACAATCACAAACGCCCCCGCCCGCCGGGCAATATGGCGTGTATGTGGCTAAAGACAAACCGAGCGCCCTAATCCTGGGCAGTGACGCGAAAATAGAAACCCCGGATGATTTCCTGCTTAATTGGCGTTAATAGTTAGTTTCCTGCCTTTTTATAAATGCTACAATAATCATATACCCCACCCCCGGGGGGTATATGGAGGAATATGACCAACTTTACTTTTCATGTTTCCGGCATGAGCTGCGCCGCCTGCGCTTCTCATGTGGAAAAATCCGCCCAAAGCATTAGCGGCGTTGAAAAAGCCGCCGTGAATTTACTGCAAAATAATTTACGGGTGGAAGCGCAAGACGGCGTACTTGCGCAGGATATTATCCGCGCGGTGCAAGAAGCCGGATACGGCGCCGTATTGGCGGAGGGAGATAAAACAACCCAGCCTGTGTTGCCCGCCCCGGCCGAAGATGAAGAGCAACCCCTGCGCGCCCGCCTGTGGGCGTCTTTGGTGTTTTTGGTGCTACTTATGTATGTGGCCATGGGGGGGATGTTTTCTTGCCCTTTGCCGCAGGCATTTGTGCAAAACCCGGGGGTGTTTGCATTCACGCAGTTTTTGCTGGTGCTTCCCATCTTGTTTATTAACCGGGCGCTTTTAATAAACGGGTTTACGATGCTGGTACGCCGTGCGCCCAATATGAACAGCTTAATTGCCGTTGGGTGCGGCGGGGCGTTGCTATCTAGCCTGTGGGCGTTATACCGTATTTTACTAGCTATGGGGCAGGGTGAAACGGCCCAGGCTTTGGATGCCTTGCACGGGCTGTATTTTGAGTCCGCCGGTATGATTTTAACGCTTATTACCCTGGGCAAATTTTTGGAAACCCGCGCCAAACGCAAAACTTCCGGCGCGGTGGAGGCCTTGTTAAAACTGGCCCCGCAAAAAGCCTTGCGTGTGGAAAATGAAACCGAAAAAGAAATAAACGCGCACGACATTCGGCCCGGGGACATTTTAGCCGTCAAAGCAGGCATGCGCGTGGCGGCGGACGGTATTATCGTCAGCGGACGTGGCGCGCTGGATGAAAGTTCCCTTACCGGGGAAAGCCTGCCCGTGGACAAAGAGCCCGGGGCTACGGTGCATGCGGGCACTTTAAACCAGGCGGGGTATTTCCGTTTTCAGGTTACGCGCGCGGGCAGCGGCACTTTGCTTTCCCAAATTATCCGGCTGGTGGAAGAAGCCTCCTCCTCCAAAGCTCCCATTGGCCGCTTGGCCGATCAAGTAAGCGGCGTGTTTGTGCCGGTGGTTATGGGGCTTAGTTTACTTATTTTATGCGGCTGGCTTTTAGCCGGGTATGGCTGGAACTGGGCCTTAAGCTGTGCGGTGGCCGTGTTGGTTATATCCTGCCCGTGCGCATTGGGCTTGGCTACGCCAACGGCTGTGATGGTGGGCACGGGTACCGGAGCCAGAAACGGCATTTTGTTTAAATCGGCCGAATCGCTGGAAACGGCCCGCCTGTGTGATACGGTAGTGCTGGATAAAACAGGCACCCTTACCCAAGGCCTGCCGGAAATGACCGACGTGCTTCTGGCACCTTATATGACAGAAAGTGAATTTTGGAACTATGCCGTCTGGGCGGAAGCCCCTTCCGAACATCCCCTTTCCCGCGCTGTATTGCGCGCCCCGCAAGCCCGGCATGTGCCCCCGCAAGCGGTGCAAGAGTTTGAAGCGTTTGCCGGTGCCGGTATCCGTGCCGTTATACAGGGCAAACAAATTGTGGCCGGCAATGCGCGTTTTATGCAAAGCAAAAATATTGCCGTTTCGGCGGATTTTGCGGCCCGGGCGGAAAGTTGGGCCCGGCAAGGCAAAACCGTTTTATATTTTGCTTTTGACGGACAGTTAGCCGGTATGCTGGCCTTGGCTGATTTATTAAAACCGTCCGCTTTGTCTGCCGTAGCCCAATTAAAACAATTGGGGTTGGATATTGTCCTGTTAACCGGAGATAATGAAGTAACGGCCCGCGTAGTGGGCCAACAGGCCGGGATAGCGCACATTATAGCGGGCGTACTTCCGCAGGATAAAGAAGCACAAGTGCGCAGTTTGCAGGCGCAGGGCAAGAAAGTAATGATGGTGGGCGATGGAATAAACGACACCCCTGCTTTGGCCCGCGCGGATGTGGGCGTTGCCGTGGGCGCGGGGACGGACGCCGCCCTGCAAACGGCCGATATTGTGCTTATGAAGGACAACTTAACCGCCCTGCCGGCCGCGCTTTGTTTATCCCGCGCGGTGATTGGCAATATTAAGCAAAATTTATTTTGGGCTTTCTTTTATAACGTTTGCGCCATACCGCTGGCGGCCGGTGTTTTTTATCATTGGCTGGGGTGGAAGTTAAACCCCATGGTGGCGGCGGCGTGCATGAGTGTCAGTTCCGTTTTTGTAGTCAGTAATGCTTTGAGGCTTAAATATTTTAAACCGTATTTATTTCATAAATCCAAACAGGAGGTAAAACCCATGGTGCTTATGGTAGAAGGTATGATGTGCGCGCACTGTGCGGGGCGCGTGCAAAGCGCTTTGCAGGAAGTGGAAGGCGTAAAAAAAGTGCAGGTTAATTTAGCCGCTAAAGAGGTGGCGGTAGAGGGGGATAACCTCTCGCAGAGTGCCCTGCGCGCGGCGGTGGAAAAAGCCGGATATCGGGTCACTTCCGTTCGTTAGGGGGGCGCATGCAGGCAGACCATAAAAAAATTACGCGTTTGTTAAAAACCGCCCGCGGGCAGGTGGAAGGCGTGCTTAAAATGGTGGAAGAGGACCGCTACTGCATAGATATTGTAAACCAGCTGCTGGCGGCCGAGGCCGTGCTTCGCCGTGCACATTGTGAGGTGCTACGCGCCCATTTGGGCCATTGCGTGGCGGGGGCTTTTGGCTCCGGCGGGAAAGAAGCACGCCAAAAGGCGGCCGAAATGGTTGATATAATTGATAAAATATCCAAGTAAGGGGCCATGCGCCCCCAAGAGGGCCCAATGAATTACGGATTTGTAAAAACGGCGGCCGCCACACCCGCTTTAAAAGTGGCCGACTGCGCCTATAACGCGCAAGAAATCGAAAAACTCCTCCGCCTGGCACACCGCCAGGGCGTTCGCTTGGCGGTATTTCCGGAACTTTGTTTAACCGGTTACAGCTGTGGGGATTTGTTTTCCCAACCACTTTTGTTACAGGCGGCGCAGGAGGCTTTGTCTTCCCTGTTAAAAAACACCCAAAAGCTGGATATGGTGTTTATGGTAGGGTTGCCTGTTTTGGCGGGGGACGCGGTTTTAAACGCGGCCGCGGTGTGCGGCAAAGGGCGCATTTGGGGTGTGGTTCCTAAAACTTGTTTACCCAATTATAAAGAATTTTACGAAAAACGCTGGTTTACCTCCGCTGCCGATTGGACGGGTGAAAGCGTGGAGTTGTGCGGGCAATGCGTGCCCGCGGGTACGGATTTATTATTTAAAGCCGCCGGCAGTGTGTTTGGGGTGGAAATTTGTGAGGACCTGTGGTCCAGCATTCCGCCCAGCTGCGGGGCCGCTTTGCACGGGGCCGACATTATTTTTAACCTTTCCGCCAGTAACGAACTAGCCGGTAAAAACCAATATTTGCGTTCTTTGGTGGCCCAGCAGTCCGCCCGGTGCTTGTGCGGGTATGTGTATGCTTCGTGCGGGTTTGGGGAGTCCACCACCGATGTGGTTTTTGCGGGCAATGGCCTTATTTACGAAAACGGCACCCTGCTGGCCGCTTCCAAACGTTTTGAATTGGAGTCCCAACTGGCCGTTAGCGAAATTGACGTTTCCCGCCTGCATAACGAACGCCGCCAAAACACCACTTTTGCTTTTGACTCGTCTCTCTCTCAGGCTGAGCCTTACCGGGTGGTGGATTGCCAACTTTCTGCGCCGGAAACCATTACTCTCACGCGCGGGGTTTCTTCCACGCCGTTTATCCCCACCGGGGCCCAGCTGGAAGACAACTGCCGGGAAATTTTTGAAATACAAACCCTGGGCCTAGCCAAACGCCTGGCCCATACCGGCGCCCGTATGGCGGTGGTGGGTATTTCCGGCGGGTTGGATTCCACCCTGGCACTGCTTGTTTGCGTGCGCGCGTTTGATAAACTGGGCCTTGCGCGCAAGCAGATTATAGGGGTTACCATGCCCGGCTTTGGCACCACGGGGCGCACGTATAAAAACGCGCTGGATTTGATGAAAGCGTTAAAAATTTCCACGCGGGAAGTGTCCATTAAAGAAGCCTGCCTGCAGCATTTTAAAGACATTGGGCATAACCCCACGGAACACAACGTAACGTATGAAAATTCCCAGGCGCGTGAGCGCACCCAAATTTTAATGGATATTGCCAACCAAACCGGCGGGTTGGTAATTGGAACGGGGGACTTGTCGGAATTGGCTTTGGGTTGGGCCACGTATAATGGGGACCATATGTCCATGTACGGGGTAAATGCGTCCGTCCCCAAAACCTTGGTAAAGCATTTGGTTCTTTGGGAAGCCTCCCGGCAGGAAAACGCCTCCGTGCGCGCTACCTTGCAGGATATTGCCGCCACGCCCATCAGCCCGGAACTTTTACCGGCGGACAAACAAGGAAAAATTGCCCAAAAGACCGAAGACCTGGTAGGCCCGTATGAACTGCACGATTTCTTTTTATATTATTCCCTGCGCCACGGCTTTGGCCCGGCCAAAATATACTTTTTGGCCAAGTATGCTTTTAAAGGGGCGTATACTCCGGCCGTTATAAAAAAATGGCTGACGGTATTTTTTAAACGCTTCTTTGCGCAGCAATATAAACGCTCCTGCCTGCCGGACGGGCCCAAAGTGGGTGCGGTATCGCTTTCCCCGCGTGGGGACTGGCGCATGCCAAGCGACGCCAGCGCCCAGGTTTGGTTGGCCGAGGCGGAAAGCCTGCACTAATTTTTTATCCAAACACGCATGAACGAACCCCATATATTTGACGTTATTATTATTGGCCTGGGCCCCGCCGGCAGCACGCTGGCGCGGCTGTTAACGGGCAAAAAAGTGTTGTGTTTGGATAAAAAAACCTTTGCTCCCGGCGGTTTTGAAAAACCCTGCGGCGGCTTGCTGGCGCCGGACGCCCAAAAAACACTGGCCCGGTTTGATTTAACTTTGCCTAAATCCGTCCTGGTGGACCCGCAACTCTTTTCCGTACGCACGCTGGATTTATCCACCGGCCTGTGCCGCCATTACCAACGCTTTTATGTGAATATGGACCGCACCGCTTTTGATAGGTGGCTTATTTCTCTTATTCCTGCTTCGGTGCAGGTTCAAACGGGCGTGCAGGTGACGGGTATGGCCCGGCGGGATGACGCTTCCTTTCAAGTTACCTATTTGCAAAACGGGCAGCAGCATACAGCCTTGGCAAAACGCGTGGTGGGGGCTGACGGGGCGGACTCTTTGGTGAGGCGCACGTTTTTCCCGCATCACAAAATACGCGGTTATGTGGCTGTGCAGCAATGGTTTAAAGAAAGCCATAAAAGCCCCTTTTATTCCTGCATTTTTGACCCGCAAAATACGGATTGTTACTCCTGGTCCGTTTCCAAAGACGGATATTTTATTTTTGGCGGTGCCTATCCTTTGCAGAACTGCCGCCAGCGTTTTGAAAACCAAAAAAAAGCGCTGGAGGCCCGCGGCTTTCAATTTGGCACCCCCGTTAAAACGGAAGCCTGCCGCGTGCTGCGCCCCGGCGGCTGGAGCGAATTTTGCCTGGGTAAAAACGGTGTGTTTTTAATTGGGGAGGCGGCCGGCTTAATTAGCCCCAGCAGTTTGGAAGGTATTTCCAGTGCAATGTTAAGCGCGTTGCATTTAGCCGCGTGTTTGGGAAAATCCCCTTCCCGCCTGGAATACCGCCGCTACGCCCGGGCCACTTTAGGCCTGCGGCTTAAACTGTGGTGTAAACTGCTTAAATGCCCGTTTCTGTATCAGCCTGTTTTGCGCAAATGGATTATGCAAAGCGGGGTGCAAAGCATAGATGTTATTTCTTAACCACATGCCCGGCCCATTAGGTAGTTCCCTTTTTATACGCCGCCCGCAAAGCGGTGTTTTATTTTAAAATTTAGTGTGATACTTTTTGCACACACGCATAGTAAGAGTAGGAAGCAGTTATGGATTTTACCTCTTTATATAAAGAACTTTTTAAACCGGTTTTTGCGTACATATTGTGCCGCGTGGGGGAGCGCCCGCTGGCGGAGGATTTAGCCGCCTCAGCCTGGCGCAAAGCTTATGAAAAACAGGCGCTGTTTGACCCGAAAAAGGGTACGTTTCGCCAGTGGATTTTTACCATTGCCCGCAACGAAATTAATATGTACCACCGTTTGTATTATGTGCGCAAATTTTTATCTTTAACCGGGTTTGAGGATAGCCCCGCGCTGGAAAATTTCTCTCAGCCCCCCGCGCAGGAGGACGACACCCAAGCCCTGCTTGGCGCGATGGCTGTATTAACGGAAAGGGAGAAAGATTTAGTTGCCTTAAAATTTTATTCCGGCCTAAATAACCGGGAGATTGCCCACCAAACCGGCCTGAGCGAAAGCAACGTGGGCACCGTATTACACCGCAGTATTACTAAACTGCGTAAGGAGATGAATGTATGAAACGGCAGGAAGATTTTGTGCACTATTGCGCACAGATGGATTTTGATAAGTCCGGCGCTTCGCAGGCGCGCGTGTGGCAGCGGGTGGTGGCACCGGCCGTAAAAATGCCCGTGTGGCGCAAGGCGGTTGCGTGGGGGGTGTGCGCGTTGTTTTTTGCGGCGGGGATGGTGTTTTCGGCCGTGTTTTTTGCCAGAACCGTCAGTGCCCCGTATGGCAGTAATTTTGCCGCCCAGGGGCAAACCCCGGGGCAGGAAGCGGTGTGGGTGTGCGTGCTGGATAAGGCCGCCTCTCACCCGGCAGGGTGCCGCTGCTGGAAGCACCGCGCGGCAGATATGCCGCCCTCGCAGGAAGTGCTCCTGCCGCTTAAGAAAGAAGATTTTTCCGGCTGCCGCCAAACACCGCCCAGTGAGCAACAATGTACGCAGGGCTCGTTTTATGCCGCCCCTTCTTTTTATGATTTTTGTGAGGAGTGTTAAAACCGTATGATTAAAAAATGTATTTCACTAATTGCCTTACTGCTGGCGATATGTTTGCCAGTTACGGCCCAAACGCAAACCCCTTCTGAGCAAAAAGTACAGGTGGTGTATTTTGGGTCTCCCTATTGCCTGCATTGCAGACATATGGAAAATAGCTTCTTGGACGGGTTTTTAAGCCGCAACGCCCACCGTATAGACTTTGTACGTGTGGATGTAACCAAATACAACCTGGCTTTTATGCACGCTTTGCGCTACTATGGTATAGAACGCGGCGGCACCCCGGCCATGGCCATTGGGGAGGAGTTCTTAATGGGGTACCCCTCGGAGATTGGGGACCGGGCAGACTTGGCTGTTTCCAAAGCCATTATGAATAAAGAAGTTACCCATGTTAAACTTCCTAAGGAACTTCTTGTAGCCCCGGCGCCCCAAGAAGCCGAAGCGTCCAAACCGCAGGAGTCGGCCGTTTCCAATACGCAAAACACCGCCCCGGTAAAAGAAGAACCTGCCCCGCAGGTTAGAAAAGAGAAACCTGCCCAAGCAAGCGTAAAAGAAGTTCCCTCTGCTGACAGCGCAAAAGAGCCGGAGGCTGCTGCTGAGCCTCAGCCCGCGGCCCCCGTTGCCGCTTTGGCGGCGCAAACTTTCGCCCCGGCCGAGGCAGAAGAACCTACCCATCAGGACGTTTTTAACCAGCTTACTTTTTGGATGATTGCCGGCGCCGGGTTGGTGGACGGTATCAACCCCTGCGCGTTTGCGGTCATTGTATTTTTCATATCCTTCCTTTCCGTTTATAAATATGAAAAGCGGGAAATTGTGGCCGTTGGCACGGCGTATTGTGCGGCCGTTTTTATTGCGTATGTGCTACTGGGGTTGGGGGCGTTTAAATTTTTATACGCCATGCAGGGTTTTTATTATGTAATGTGGGGGCTTAAAATTGTTACGGTGCTGTTGTGTGTGGCGTTTTTGCTCCTTAGCGCGTATGACTGCTGGCACTATTACCGTACCAAAGACGCTTCCGGCCTGGTTTTACAACTGCCTACCAAATACAAAACTTTTATTCACAAAGTAATGCATGCCTTTTTGAAAGACCGCAGCAAAAGCGTCTGGCGTTTAGGCATAGCGGCCTTGATTGTGGGGTTTGTGGTGTCTTTGGTAGAAGCGGTTTGCACGGGGCAGGTATATCTGCCCACCATTGTGGTGGTGCTGAAAGAAGCGGGGGATAACTTTTGGCGCGCGGCCGAGTTTTTGCTGGTGTACAATGTAATGTTTATTGTGCCGCTGGTGCTGGTGTTTGCCCTGGCTTTAGCGGGGTATGAGTCCGCCACTTTTAGCGGTTGGCTTAAAAAGCATTTGGGTCTTGCCAAACTGCTGTTGTGCGCGGTGTTTGTGGTGTTGTTGGTTTTGCTTTTGCAGAACTGGTAATATTTGTAAAAAGCCATTAAAAACCCCGGGTTTTAAAACCCGGGGTTTTTTGGTTAGTCTTTTAAGAAGCTTTTGCCAAAGGGCAGAGGGGGGAGTGCAAAAAAGTCCGCCGCGGTTTGGCCCAGGTCCGCGTAGGTATCCCGCGCGCCTAAGGCTTTGGGGGTAACCTGCGGGCCGAACAAGATAACGGGTACATGTTCGCGGGTATGGTCGGTACCTTTATAAGTGGGGTCGCAACCGTGGTCGGCCGTGATGAAGGCAATGTCGTTTGCTCCCATCAGGGCGGCCAGTTCCGGCAGGCGGCTGTCAAAATATTCCAGGCCTTGGGCGTAGCCTTCCGTGTCGCGGCGGTGGCCCCAGGCCATATCAAAATCTACAAAGTTGGTAAACACCAGGCTGCCGGGTTGGGCTTCCTTAAACGCTTGCAGGGTGGCGTTCCATAATTCTTCCAGCCCGCTGGCTTTGATGGCTTTGGTAATGCCCTGCTGGGCAAAAATATCGGCAATTTTACCTACGGAGATTACCTCCCCGCCCGCATTTTTTAATACGTCCAGCAAGGTGGGGTTGGGCGGCGTGACGGAATAATCGTGGCGGTTTTTGGTGCGTTTAAAAGTTTGCGGCGTTTCCCCTTCAAACGGGCGGGCAATTACGCGGGCTATGTTATAAGGTTTAACGTGTTTGAAGGCAATTTCGCACACTTTGTACAGGCGGTCTAAACCAAAGTGTTTTTCATGCGCGGCGATTTGGAATACGCTGTCGGCCGAGGTGTAACAAATGGGTTTGCCGGTTTGGATGTGTTCCATGCCCAGCTCTTCAATAATGGCCGTGCCGGAGGCCGCCTTGTTGCCCAAAATGCCGGGCAGGCCGGCTTCCTGGCAGATTTTATCTACCAGTTCCTGCGGAAAGGACGGATAATTGGGGGGAAAGTAACCCCAGTCAAACTGAACGGGGCAGCCGGCCATTTCCCAATGGCCGGAAGAAGTTTCTTTCCCCAGGCTGATTTTCTTCATAAAGCCGTATTTGGAAGGCAGGTTTAGTTTGGCTTCTGTTTGCGGGCCGGTTTGAGGAAGAACCCCGGTGGAGGCTTGGGCCGCTTTCAGTAGCCCCAGCGCAGTTAAATTGGGTATGTTTAATTTCCCGCGGGTTTGTACGATGTGGCCCAGGGTGTCGGCTCCGGCGTCGCCAAATTTGGCGGCGTCTTCCGCTCCCCCAATGCCAAAGGAGTCCATCATTAAAATAACTGCTTTTCCGGTTTTGTTCATAAGGTGCCTCCTCTTAAAAACTTTCTTTTATTATACTCTTTTTACCCGGCTTGAACATCCCCGCCTGCATAACCCTTTACTTGCTTTGAAAACCACGCCTATAAAATGATACTATGGGCTCAATAGGAGATATATATGAATAAAGCGTATCAAAACATGAGGGGTTTTTGGCTGGACGTAAAAAATTTGGAAAACCGCAAAGGTATTATGGAGTTGGGCGTAGATAAAATTTCCATCGCCGGGGTGGAAATGCCCATCCCGGACGGGCAAACGGTAAAATACTTACTGATTGCCACCAACTCTTTGGGGGACAGCAGCCTTTATTTTGAAAATAACAGTAAAAGCGGCCTGGGGGGCATGATTGGCGGCCACGGCAATGAAAAACTGCAGGAAATTGCTGCCCACATGTTGGCCCACGCCAGCAAGTTAACGGGGCAGATGGAAAAATCCGCCCAGTTGCCGGCGGGCGAACCGGGCAATATAACCCTGTTTGCCGTAGCTAAAGACCAAATTTTTTATAAAGAATTGCCCGAAGCACAAGCGCGCGACCCGCAAAACCCGTTTTATCCCATGTTTGCGTATTCGCAGCAGCTGGTGGGGGCGTTCCGCACCCAAACGCAGGAGAACCCGGGCCGTTGCTAGGGGGAAAAATGAAATTACAGGAAATTAAAAACAAGTATCCGTTTCTGGTTCCGTTTGTAGCGGTAACAGGGGTCTTGGCCGTGTTGGCGCTGATGAGCTTATTGTATGTGGG
>CALUXL010000133.1 GCA_944324735.1 uncultured Elusimicrobiales bacterium | reverse complement strand
TATGCAAGCGGCGGAAAAACTTTCCCAATTATTGTGCGAACAAATCCGCCCGCTGGGCTTTAACGCGGTGCGTTTCCGCGCCAGTGTGGAAATGGACGAAGAAAACCTGGGCCCCACCGGGGCGGACAAGGTGGAGTTTTTATTCTCCCCCAACCCCGGCCAAGCGCTTAGACCTTTAAAAAACATTGCCTCCGGCGGGGAAATTTCCCGCGTGATGTTGGGCTTAAAAACCGTTCTGGCCCCCACCGTGCCAGTGATGGTGTTAGAAGAGGTGGACACAGGCATCGGCGGGGAAACCGCCCACCTGGTGGGCGAGAAACTAAAAGCCGTTTCCAACGGGCGGCAAGTGCTGTGCGTGACCCACCTGGCGCAAGTGGCCGCCCAGGCGGATGAAAACTTTCACGTTTCCAAATCCGCCAAAAAAGACAGTACCGAAGTATCCATCACCCCGCTCACCGGTGAGCGGCTAACGGCCGAAATTGCCCGCATGCTGGGCGGCAATGCAGACCCGCACTCCGCCGCTTACACGCACGCGAAAGAACTATTAGAACAGGCAGGCAGAAAAAATGAAATTAAATAAAAACGTCTTTATCCCCCACCGCTGGGTTGGCTTAAAAGGCCTTACGCGCTTTTTTATCTTTTTATTTTACATACCGCTCATCATCTTTTTATACAGCGGCGTGCAATGGGTAATTGCCCTGCTTACCCCGGCCGAAAAACTGGCTGTATACTCGGCCCCCATCAAACAATTATGGGCCAGTGCCGCCGTGCAAAGTTTGCTGTTGCTCGTTCTACTGGCTGGGGTAATTGCCTTGCTGCGGGCGTTAGGCGCTATTGCCAAACAGACCCTAAAAAAATAACCCTTACTTATTCTTTACAGAGTGCTTCTTTTTGATACAATATGAGTATAAGGTTTCGCCGGGGGTTGTTTAAGGCGCGCCTTTAATAAAACAGGAGGAAAGTTATGTCTAAATGCTGCAAATGCGCCAAATGGTGGCCGCACAACTGGCTTTGCCTGAAACACTTGTATTATGTGTTTATTGCGTTGTTCTATCTTACGTTAGTTTCCGCGCTGTATTTCTTCATCAGCGCTATGTTGGTTCCCGCCGGAGTGTTTGAAAATGCCGGCCAGAACAAATGGTTCTTTATCTTAAACACCATTACACCCATTTTGCTGGGTATGATTATGAGCTTAACTTTGGCCAAAATCATCAAAGTTTTGCGCAAAATTAAACACGCGGTTGCCCCGTGCGCCTGCGCGGCCCAGCCGGAAGTAACTACCGAAGAAGTAGTGGAAAAAGAATCCAAATAATCTAAACGCGGCGGGGCTTACAGCTCCGCCGCGTATTTTTAAGAGAGGTTGCATGAAAAGAAGTATCGCCTTTTTTGCCGCCGTGCTTACGGCCGTTTCCCTGCAGGCGGAAAGCATTAAACTCAAAGACGGCACCATTTTAAGCGGGTCCATTTTAAGCCAAACCCAATATACCCTAAACCTGGCCACATCTTACGGCACCGTTACCCTCAATCAAAAAGAAATTGAACAGATTTTGCCGGACAAGCACCGCATTTTGCTGAAAGGCGGCACGCAGCTCGTCGGCGTTATTTTAGATTTGGACGAATTTAACCTCAAACTGCAAACCGATACCGGGGTAGTAAATATTGATATGCCCCAAATTGCCAATATTGAAGTGTACGATTATGACCAAGGGCAAAAACAACAACAGCAATACGTGGAGCAAAAGATAGAAACCGCCGCCCAGGCCGCCCAAAAGCAAGAACAAGTGGCCCAAACGGGCAAGGTGGAAGCTGCCGGCGGGTTATCGTTTGACTCGGACATTGATAAAGTCTTTGACGCCCAAAACGCTACCGTAGTAGGCGGGCGCGTGGTAACCAGCACGCCCACCTCCCCCGTGCAAGTGGTAGAAAAGAACCCGCAGTTACTAAGTGATGAAGAAGCCTTCTTAAAAGGGGTTAAATCCGGCACGGTCAGCCAGCAGGAATATGCCGCCGCGGCCAAAACGGAGCTGACCAGCAAAAAGAAAGCTAAAAAAGAATCCCCCTTAAAAAACGAAAAGAATTTTAACAAATATCTGGCCTTGCAAGTAGGGGCCATGCCGTTAGACTTACAATTAAACGTAAGCGGTATGAAAGGGTTTGAAAAAGAAACCGACCCCAAAGATTTAAGCGGCACCAGCATTGCCGTATCCGGCAAGTTTTTATGGAGAGTGATGGACAGCAACTTTTGGCTGGGCCCCACCCTGGGCATTGCCAATATTGACGGGGCCGACTTTGCTGATTTAGACCCGGACGTGGCCAACGCCAACAACAGCGCCTCCGGCGAAGGCAAACCGCTACCCTACCCGAACCCGACCGTAAAAACCAGCGGGCAGATTTTAAACTTTGGCTTAGCGGCCAACTATTACATCAACCCGCAGAACCGCTTTGCCTTTTATTTAACGGCCGATGCGGGCTATGAAATGCTGACCCTCAACTACCGCGGAGAAATGAAGAGCGAAACTTTTAAATCCAACGGTTTTGCGGCCTCGGCCGGGGCCGGGGTAGAAACCCGCATAGACGATTTACTGCTTGGCATTGAAGTACGCCAGCATTTTGCCTCCAGAAACGACGAATTAAAAGATTCCGCCGCTTCCAACACGGTATTTAGTGCACAGGCCAGCTGGAAGTTTTAACGATGAAAATATTGGCTTTGCCCAACGCGTTTAAAGGTTCTTTAAGCGCGTTGCAAGCGGCGCGTATTTTACAGAAAGAATTGTCCCCCCGCCACCAGGTAACGGCTTTCCCCGTGTCTGACGGGGGGGACGGCTTTATAGACTTTTTTAAATTTCTCTATCCGGCTTCCCGCACGGTGCGCCTGCGCGCCCAAAACGCTTTTAACAAACCCCAAAACACCTCTTACCTGTTGTTGCCTGACGGCCAGACCGCCGTTATAGAAACGGCCCGCATTTGCGGCCTGGGCAGCGCCAAAAAGAGCGAGTTGGACCCCTTAAACGCCACTTCTTACGGGGTAGGGCAAGCCATGTTAAACGCGGTTAAACGCGGGGTTAAAACCATTTACATCGGCTTAGGCGGAGTAGCATGTAATGACGGCGGCAGCGGTGCCGCAGTGGCCTGCGGAAGTATCCTATCTGATAAACAAGGCCGCCCCTTGCCGCTGGGGGCCGCGCCGCTTTTAAACTTGGCTCATATTAACAACCAAGCACTTACCCAACATTTTAAAGGCGTGCGTGTATTTGCCGTGGCGGACGTAACCAACCCGTTGTTAGGGCCCAAAAGCTCAGCCAAGGTGTTTGGCCCGCAAAAAGGAGCCACGCCCGAACAGGTAAAACTGCTGGACCGCGCCATGGCCTCCTATGCCCGCTGTATAAAAAAAGATTTAGGTAAAGAGCTTGCCCACACCCCCTCCACCGCGGCGGCCGGAGCCATCTGTGCGGGATTATACGGCTTGTTCAATGCGCAAATTTTACTGGGGGCCGATTTTTTATTTGAAAAAGCCCACTTTAACCAATACGCCCAACAGGCGGACTTAATTATTACGGCCGAAGGCAAGCTGGACAGCCAAACCTTTGGCGGCAAAGCGCCGCTGGCTGTTATTAAACTGGCTAGAAAATATAAAAAACCCGTTTTATTTATTTGCGGGAAACTGGAGGAAAACATACTAAAACACAAACAGCTCCTCCCCACCCGCATAGCGGTGCTGAGCGATTTTGCCCCCAGCGAGGACGACTGCCGCCAACATGCCGCCAAATATTTAAAACGCCTGTGCAAAACGCTGTAAACGTTTTTAACAGGCACTTGTCCAAACAGTTATTCAACCCATAAAAAACCGCCCGGCCATTATTTAGCCGGGCGGTTTCTATTAAGAAGGATTTTGCTGTTCCTGCACCTCGGGCGGGGGTAATTCCCCTTGCGGTTGCGGTTCCGCTGGCGGGGTGGAGGGGGCCGCTTCCTGCGGGGCCGGGTCATGCCGGGCGAAGGCTCCGTCCGCCAGCCACTTCATGCCGCCTTTTTCTATCCGGAAGGAAATAA
>CALUXL010000132.1 GCA_944324735.1 uncultured Elusimicrobiales bacterium | reverse complement strand
GCCGTGAACAGCGTGGCCGGCGCGCGCGGGGGGGGGTGCTTTGTGTTCTTCTGCCAGCGCGCGGAGTTTAGCGCGGAGTGGACGTTTACCGCCAGTCTGAGGGATTTGGCCAAGATTTGTGGGGTGGCCGTGGGAACCCTGCAAAAAAGCGTGCTGGGGCCCCTGGAAATAGCCGGACTGATTAAAGTGGAAGCCGCCGCCGGGGTGGCCAGCCGGATAACGCTTTGTGCTATGGCCGACGTGCAAAGCGGCAAAGGTGTATCACTGGTTGATACAGTTTTAAAAAATAAAAGTGTATCAGCCATTGACACACCTAGACAGGATTTAAGGGATGTTTTTAAGGGTTTTTTGTGCGATTTTAACCAAAATGCGCAGAAAACTGTATCAGCCATTGACACACTGCCCGAACAAAAACAGAAAAGTGTATCAGCCATTGACACACTTGCAAGTGTATCAGCCATTGACACACCGGACCCCCTCCATACCACCCCCAGTAATGATTTATTAATTAATAATAATATTAATAATAATATAGCCAAAACTGAAAACAAAAAAAATAAATTTGCACCTACTTTGCAACAAGTACAAGCCTATTTTGCCGAAAAAAATTATATTACCAACCCCGAAGATTTTTACAACAAAAACGAAGCCCGCGACTGGACTTGGTGCGACCGGGCGGGGAAAACCCACAAAATAAAAAACTGGAAAGCCACCGCCTACGAGTTTGAAAAACGCACCCGTGCCCGTGGACACGTGAATTTTGATAACCCGCAGAAACTGGAAGAACGTTTGTTCTGCTGGTATTACAAACTGGTGGTTCCGGCTTTGTTTGCCAGCCCGGCCGCGCGGGATGCGCGCTGGTGGCGGGAAAAGGGCGATTTTGCTTTTATTGCCGCTGTGGCCGGTTCTTTGGAACGTGCCCAGCAAATTATTACCCGGGCCGCAGAAAAGCTGGAAAAGGCCAAATTTGCGGCCACCATAAAAGCTATTGCCAATATGGCGGTGAATATTAACGACGAATTGGGGGATGATAAATGAGCGTATCTAGTAAACTGAAAAATAGAGGCGAAAAAGAAGCCGCACTGCCGGTGCGACCGGCAGGAGCCTGCCAAAAAAAAGACTGCACCGGTTGGTATATACCGGCTAAAATTTGGCTTTCCATGGCGGACGGCCGCGCTTGGGGCGTGGTTTGCTATAAACCCACTTGCTACAAATGCGGACACGTGCGTATGATGATGGGCCAAGATAACATGCCCCAGGCGGATTTTTATTTTACGGCAGACGGGAAAATTTTTTCCCGCAATAAATTGGATTTTTGGGTTCCGCGTGAATTGGTGGAAGAACCGGTGTTTGATAAGGCGGGCGTACCGGTGCTGGATAAAGAAGGCAAACAAATTTTAAGTTATAACAAAAATTTAAAACTTGATTTTATAAACCGGCTGCTTTCTTTGGTAAAACTTAACAGCCCATTGGACCAATACTTTACCCTGGAACAAATATACAACGCAAAAATATAAACCCAATTAAACAAGCAAAACCCCGCATTAGGCGGGGTTTTTTGTTGGTCCCAAGGGTTTGAGTGGGCCTTGATTATTTTTAAAAAATTTGCAAAAATTTTGTAAACCTCCCCCAAAAAAGACGCTTGCATTATGCCAGGCGTCTTTTTTTTATTGTCTTGCACCGTAAAGGAGCAAGATTAATGTCTACCGAAGAAGCCGCGGCGTTGGAACAGGTGGAGCAAGAAACCAGGGCGCTTTTAAACGTGCCCTATGTGCCCGCGCCCCAACAAATGCAGCTGTTTGAAGATTTGTGCGAGGTTGTGCCCAAGTCAAAAAAGAAAACCCCTTCCGGTTTAACTTGGCAGCAGGAACTGTTTGCACAATTCTTGGCGCGCGGATACACCAACACCCAGGCTTACCGACTTTCCCACCCAAATTGCAAAACCGAAAATATGAATACCCTCTACCCAAAGGCTTCCCGCGCCGCGCAGGAAGACAAGGTTAAGGCAAGGGTGGAGGAAATACGTAATATGCTAAAAGAGCGCGCCCTTATGTCTACGACGGAGTTTTACGCCCGAGTAAGTCAGTTGGCGCGCGGAGGGGGCAAGGACGCTTTAAAGGCCCTGGAGCTGGTGGGGAAGATACGCGGCGAGTTCCAGGCGGAAAAAGGACTGCCCGGTTCCGACACGCAGCCTTTGGTGGTGCGCTGGGCCGAAGACCTACCGAGTAAACAGGGGGACGAATAATGAACGTATCTATCCCCTACTGCCCCCGCTATCCGCAAACGGAAATACACCCACAATTAGAAAGCCACCGCTTTTGCGTGTTGGTTACTCACCGGCAAATGGGCAAAACCGTGTGCGCCATTAATCACATGATAAAAATGGCGCTCATAAACCCTAAACCCGCCCCGCGCTACTTTTACGTAGCCCCCTTTTTAAAACAGGCCAAGCTAATTGCCTGGGACTATTTACGCAAGTATACCCGCAACCTGCCCAATGTGAAAGTAAACGAAGTGGAAACCAGCGTAACCCTGCCAAATGGCGCCAAGATTTGGGTGGCGGGCGCGGATAACGAGGACGCTTTGCGCGGCACCTATGCCGACGGCGTGGTGCTGGACGAGTACGGCGATATTAAACCCCACGTGTTTAACGAAATTATCCGCCCCCAGCTGCTTTCCCGCGCCGGGTGGACCCTGTTTTTTGGCACCCCCAAAGGGCAAAACCAATTTTTTGAGGTCTACCAGTTGGCCTTGCACGAACAAGCCAAAAACCCCCAGGGCGACTGGTGGGCCGGTATCTACCGTGCCGACGAAACGGGCGTAATTAGCCCGGAGGAACTGGACAAAATCCGCCGGGAAACGCCGGAAAACACCTTCCGCCAAGAGTATTTGTGCGACTTTGCAGCCAGCGCCGCTGATTGTGTCTTCCCGTCTGAGATTTTACAGCAGGCCGAAAAGAACAGCCTGCTAGGCGGCGGGGAGCGGGTGGCCGCGCTGGACGTAGCCCGTTACGGCGACGACTTGACCGTTCTTTTTGTGTGGGAAAACAGCGGCGCTTTTAAGTGGAAAGAATTGTGCACCGAGAATTGGAACGGCAAAGACACCATGTACACCGTGGGCCGCGTGGCCGACGCTGCCAAACGCCTGCATTTTACGCGCCTGGTGGTGGACGGCGACGGCCTGGGCGGTGGCGTAGTGGACCGCTTGCGGGAATTGGCGGCCGGGTTTCGCGTATTGGAATTTAGAGGGGGCACCAAGGCCGACGATAAACGCTTTATAAATAAACGCGCGGAAAGCTTTTTTGCGTTGCGTGATTATATGGAAAAAGGCTACTTGCAAATAAACTCCCGCCCGGCACTGGCGGAATTGGCGGCGGTAACTTACTCTTTTAATTCTTTGGGGCAAATACGCATGTTTAGCAAAGAAGATTTGCGCGCTAAAGGCGAAAAAAGCCCCAACTACGCCGATGCGGCCATGATGTCGGCCACGTTGTTTAAAACGTCCGGCCAGGCGGTTTTAAGAGGGGCGCGCGCACGGGTACTAACGGCAGACAGTAACCTTTATTTTTAAGGAGGATAAACAATGGGCGGAAGTACAAAAGACTTTTTAAACTCAATGCTTAACCCTATCCAGCAGGTAAAAGACGTAGTAACCGGATTAAAGGGCAGCAAATACGATACGGCACAGGAAGAAAAACCGACGCCGCAAGTGGTGGAAGACAACACCAAAGCCGTGGAAGAAGAACGCTTAAGAAACGCCAAAAAACAAGGCCGTGCATCCACCATTTTGGCCGGGGACTGGCGCAAAACCAGCACGGGCGCGGGCAAACGCCTGCTGGGGGAATAGCACATGGAATTAAAACACGTGAAACTGTTTGACGAGCTGTCTTTCCGCTTAAGCGTTATGGAAAGCCGGCGCACTTCGTGGGACAAAGTTTGGGACTTGATAGCCAAGCTGGCAGACCCAAAATCCGCCACGTTTAACGTAGAACGTGCCCCCGGGGAATTTAACCGGGGTGAAAAAAAGACCGACAGCACCCTGGCTTTGGCCGTTCCTAAGTGGGCCAATATGATAGACGGCCTTTTGACACCTAAAACCCAAAAGTGGCACGGCCTTACGGTAAGCGACAGATACCTGGCCGACCGGTACCGAGATTTTTTTGAAAGCGTTTGCGATGTGATGTTTGCCGTTAGGTACAGCGCCGCAAGCAATTTTGCCAACGCTAACCACGAAAACCTGGTGTCTATCGGTTTTTATGGCTCCGGCCCGTTTAGCGTAAGCGAAGAATATGGACGCGGTATCGTTTATAAGTCTTGGCCCTTACGTGAGTTTTTTGTTGAGCAAAACAACGCCGGCGATGTGGATGTGTTCTTTCGCAAATTTACATTAAATACCCGCCAGGCTTTGCAGGAGTTTAGAGAGAGCTCCCCCAAAGACATTAAAGAGTGCGACGACTTGGGCAAAGAGTGGACCTTTTTAATGGCGGTATATCCGCGCACCGATTACAACCCGTTCCGCTTGGACGCAAAGCATAAACCGGTGGCCTGCACGTATGTTTGCTTAAGCACCAAGGAAATTATTGCAGAAAGCGGATTTGATATTTGCCCGTTCTTTTACCCGCGTTTTGATGTGCTGCCTAACTTGCAGGACCCGTACGGCTATTCGCTTTCTATGCTGTTGTTACCCGAAATAAGAACATTGGCCGCTATGGGCCGTGGAAATTTGCGGGTAGGGAACCGGGCCGCCGACCCGACTTACTTAATGAGCGACGAGGACATTATCGGCGTGCAGTGCATCGGCCAGCCCAATGCAGTAATACCGGGCGGCTTAGATAAGGACGGAAACCCGCGTGTGGTGGCTATGCAAGGCCCGAATACCGTGCCTTTTAGCTTGGAAATGATACAAGACATACGTAATACCATACGCGAAGGGTTGGACTTGAACCTGCTTTCCATTTTGGCAAACAAACCCAATATGACGGCTACCGAAGCCCTCCAGCGCGCCAGTGAACAGAGCGTGATGTTTTCCTCCACCACTTCCCGCCGGGAAAAAGAATTTTTGGGGCCTATGGTACGCAAAGAGTATGAAATATTGGAGCGCGCCGGCCAACTGCCGCAAATGCCGCCCGAACTGCAAGAGGCTTTGGCCAGTGGGCAGGCTCAGCTGCAAATTGAGTATGAAAGCCCTATCCGCCGCGCCCAGCAAGCCGACGAGGGGACGGCCGTTATGCGCGTATTAGAGGCGGCTGCCGGGCTGGTGCAATTTGACCCCAGCATTAAAAACAAAATTAACACCGAAGCCGCATTGGAAATTTTGCAGCGGGTATGGGGTGCGCCTGGAAAAATATTTAACAGCAAAGAGCAAAAACAGGCCAAGGATTTGAGCGACGCGCAACTGGCGCAAAACCAGCAGATTTTGCAGGCCGCGCCGGTTATCAGCCAGTCCGCCAAAAATATTGCCCAGGCCCAGGCCACAGAAGGGAATTTATAGAGGTGAGTTATGGCGTTTAAAGGAAGTCTGTTTAAGCATTTATTACGCAAGCGTATTGCCTTTAGAAAAGTGTTTGACGACAAAGACGACGCGGCCAGAGTTGTGTTGGCCGAACTTAAAAGAATTTGCCCGGCCGACCCGTCTGTGGGTACAGGTAACCCAATAGACGAGCGCAAGGTATTTATAAATATTGGCCGGCGGCAGGTATTAAACCATATTTTGGCCATAATACACATGCCCGACGAGAAGTTAAACCAAATTGCAAGGGAGGAAGAATATCATGGGTGAACAACAAACAACCCCTTCGGCAGCACCGCTTAGCCAGCAAGCTGCCGGACAAGACAGCCAAGAATTTTTGGCCGGATTTGCGGAAGAAGACCGCAACTATTTAACACAGAAGGGCTACCAGTCCACCGCCGACTTATTAAAAGCCGCGCGGGAAGCCGATAAATTTGCCGGTGTGAATTTGGATAGTATGGTGTCCCTTCCGGCTGAGAACGCTACCCAAGAGGAATTGGACGCGTTTTACAACAAATTGGGGCGCCCGCAAGACGCCAGCCACTACAAACTGCCCGTACTGGAAGGGGACAATGACGCGTTTGCCAAAGCCATTGCGCCGGTGCTTTTTTCCGCCGGGCTTAGCCAAGGCCAGGCGTCCAAACTGGCCGAAGGCTGGAACGAATACGTAAAACAGGCCCGCGCCGCCCAGCAAGAAGCCTACGCCAAAGAGCAGGCCCAGCAAATGAACGATTTGCAAAAAGAGTGGGGCGCCGAGTACCAAAAAAACGAAGAAGTGGCCCGCCAGGCCGCACGGAAATACGGTTTAAATTCCGGCGAGCTGGACGCTATGGAGCGCGCTTTGGGCTCTGGTAAATTAATGAAACTGATGTTTGCCATTGGCTCTACCACCATGGACGCGGAAGTAAAAGGTGCTTCCGGCCCTGCAAGCCAGGCCGTTTATACCCCGCAGGAAGCCCAGGCTAAATTGGACGCGCTACTTCAAGACAAAGAATTTGGCAAAAAATTTATGGCCAAAGACCCGGCCGCAGTAAAACTGCTGGACGAGTTAACCAAGGCCGCCGTGGGGTTGTAATATGCCCAAAGAACATATTACACGCGGGGATGTACGCATAGCTTTACATAGGCTAAATACCCGCCCGCCCAGTGCTTTTACCAAAGAGTTTATCTATGAAGTATTGGCGCCGGTGGTGGAAAAATTAAAAAAAGATTTGGGGATTACCCCCAAAAAAAGCCCTGATGAGGATAGGGGTTTAAAATTGTTTAAAAAGGAGAAATAAAAATGGACGGTTCTACCTTCAACCAAATTGAAATGCACCACTTAGCGTTAAAATACGCTACGGCGGTTCGCCTCTGTGCTCAGCAGACGCAAAGTAAGTTAGAAGCTACCGTTATGGTACAGCCCGATATTAAGGGTGAAACGGCCGTGGCGGCTAACTTCTTGGGAAAGTTCTCTACCAAAGCACGGACCGGGCGGTACGAAGCAACCAATGTGGTAGATGTTGACCGCTTTGTCCGCTGGTTTGAGCCCACTTTAAAAAGCGGGGCCGTATTAATTGACACCTGGGATAAAATCCGTATGGATGTAGACCCGGAAGACCAATTAGTGCAGTCTATTCTGGGCTGTTACCACCGCGACATTGACGACATTATCTACAAGGCCTACTTGGCCGCGGCCAAAACGGGCCAAAAAGCCGAAACCACGACCAATTATGATACGGCCATGACGGTTACGGCAGACGAAGGCGGCGGGGATATTCTTAAGAAAATTAACTTGGCCCAGCAACGCATCCAGTCCAAAGACGTAGACGTGGAACAGGAGGAACTTTTTATGTTGGTTCCTCCAGTAGGGGAAACCCAATTAAAAGAAGCCGGTATTTATATTTCCAGCGACTATAACGACAACAAGCCTTTGGCTGGTAAAAAATTAACCCCGTACGCCGGGATTAATTTTGTGCGCTATAATTTTGCTCCTACCGATGGCAAATATATCTGCCCCGTGTACTGCAAAAGCGGTTTAGCCCTTGGCAAATGGTTGAATATTACCATTAAATTCAGCGAACGGGGTGATTTGTCCCACGCAAAGCAAATCTACGCCGAATATTCTTTGGGCGCTACGCGTTTGGAAGAAGCCAAATGCGCCGCTATTGAAATTACGGCGGCTTAAACTTCCTCCCGCCCGATGTTTGGGCGGCAAAGGGGAGGGGAAAATACCCCTCCCCTAAAATAGAACCGAGGCTGCACATGAGCGTTACCCAATTAGAAATGGCCAATAAAGCACTGTTAAAACTGGGCCAAACCCCTATTACCAATTTGGACGAAGACACCCCTACCGCCCGCGCGGTAAAGTTGGCGTACGGCAGCGTGCTGGATTATGAACTGTCTATTTATCACTGGGTGTTTGCCGTAAAACGCGTGGCCCTTCCCAAAGACCAAGATAAACCTGCCTTTGGCTATAACAACGCTTATAGCCTTCCGGCCGACTGTTTGCGCCTGGTAGGTTTAGAAGATTTACCGCCCCAAGCACGGGACGCTTACGTGCTGGAAGGCAACAAAATTCTTACCAATTTAGAGCCCCCGCTTAAACTAACCTACATTACGCGTGATATTTCTAAATTAAGCCTGCCGCCCTATTTTGTGGAAGTATTTACCACACGGCTGGCCTATGAGCTGTGCGAAATTTTAAAACAGGACCCGCAAAGAAAAAACACCCTTTTGCAAGAGTATCAGCTGGGTATTAGAAACGCCAAGCGCTCTAATGCTATCCAAATGCCGGTTCTGTCTTTGCAGCCAACCCCATGGGAGGGTGCCCATGGCTTTTAAAACGCGTGTGGCTTTGAACCAATTTAACAACGGGCTTGTTTCACCGGAAATGGAAAGCCGGGCCGATTTGCAGCTTTACCCGTACTCTTGCCGCACGGTGCAAAATGCCGTGCTTACGGCCTTTGGCGGCGTGAAACGGCGCGGCGGTACGGCCTATGTGGCCCAAACGCGCAATAATTTACCGGCGGTACTAATCCCGTTTAAACTAAACGAAAACGTGGCCTATATATTGGAGTTTACGGACTACGCCATGCGCGTTTATAAAAACCATGCTTTACTTTGCCTGGCGGACCAAACCCCTTATGAAATTTTAACCCCTTATTCCATAGACCAACTGACCGGGGCCAAAGGCAAGAAAGTTTCTTATTTGCAAATTGGCGACGTGCTGTATTTTGCCCATGAAACAACCCCGCTGCAAAAGTTATCACGCTATGGGGATTATGACTGGCGTTTTGAACAGGTTAATTTAAAAGGCGGCCCCTGGTGCCGTTTAAATGCAGACACCGAAAAAATGATGAGCGTGGCCGGAACCAGCGGAACGGTTACGATAACCAGCAGCGCCGGCGGGGTGATAGAAATAGACCACCCTTCCTGGGGGCCTTGGCTGGCCACAGAAAATGTTGGCTATGGCGGAAGTATTGACGGGGTAGCCGTAGAAATATACTTTGAGGATACTTTGTTATGCCGCTACTCGCGCGGGGATAAACACAACCAAAACAACTATAACGAGTATATTGTAAAAGCCATTAACAGCGTACAATGCGGTATACGTGCCGATGTGCTGGGTGCCGGATACAGCGCCATTAAATTGGCCGATACCACCCTGGAACGCCGTTACAGCGAGAAAAGCATAAAATTGCGCTGTTGGCGCCACCGTACGGACGGCCGCGACGACGGCTGGCAAGAAACCACCTGGACGTTTGGCTCAGAGAGCAATTTTTCCGCCTTTAGCCTGGCGGACGAAGGCCGCTTGATACGTTTAACGATGCAGAACGAAGGCGTGGAGTATTGGTACCAGGGCCGCACAGAAGTAAAGGCGGGGGATATTTTAAAAAGCGACGGGAAGTTTTATGAAGCTATCTCTGAGGGGACTTGCGGCAGTGTAAAACCTACCCACAGCGAAGGCAGCGAAAGCGACGGGAAAATATCTTGGAAATATTTGCACTCCGGTTACGGCTGGGGGGTAATTACCCAGTTTGTGAGTGAAAACCAAGTAAAGGTGTATGTGCATGAGAACTTCCCCAAAGAATTGGACAAAGGCACCTATAAATGGGAACTGGGCGTATTGGGCCAAGGCGGGGTATATGCCAGCGGATTAAGATACTTCAAGGACCGCCTGGTACTTCTTATGGATACCCAAGAAGGCCCGGCTGCACTTTTTGGAAAAACCGGCGATTATGAAAACTTTGAAGATTTAACCTTTGGCGAAGTATTGGACGACAACGCTTTTAACCTGTATTTTTTGACGGAACTAAACACGCTTAGCTGGGCCGCCGTACAGGATTATTTGTATATAGGCACCCAGGGCAGCGTGCTGGAAGTGCGCCCACAAACCACCAGCGAAGCGTTTGGACCAACCAACGTAGCTTACGACATTATTTGTTTAATTGGAAGCCCGGCCCAACGCCCGGTGTTATTGGGTTCCAGTTTGCTGTTTTTGGGCGCCAAAGGAAAAGCCATGTATGATTTGGCGTACCGCTCCGACACAGACCGCTACGAACCGGAAGAACTTAGTTTGCTGGCCCAAAATTACCTGGCGCGCGGCATAAAAGACTGGGATTTGCAGTACGAACCGGACCGTTTGATATGGACGATTTTAAACGACGGCAGCCTGCTGGGCCTTACTTACAATAAGACACAAAATGTAAGGGCCTTCCACCGCCATACTACCCAAGGCACTTTTGAAAGCCTGGCGGTTATTCCCGCACCGGACGGCCAAATTGACGATGTTTGGTTTGTAGTAAAACGCCATATAAACGGGCAAGACGTTTATAACGTGGAATATTTACGCCCGCCTTTGCCGCTGGACGTACCCGCCGAATATAACGAGGACGAAACCAGCCTTTATAACTTAACGTACGCTTGGTGCCTGGACTGTGCCAAACAGTTTAAAGTAAAAAGCCCTACCGTGCTGATAGAAGGCTTAGAGCATTTGGAAGGGGCCCAGGTGGAGGGCCTGGCGGACGGGGTACCTTTTAAAAACAAACAGGTATTAAATGGCCAAATTACGCTGGATAAACCCGCCAGCGTAATTACCGTGGGGCTGCCATACCTCACCGTGTTTGAACCAATGCCTTTAAATTTAGATGCCAACAGTAGCGGGCAGGCCAAAAGTTACCGCATAAACCAAATTATAGCCCGGGTGCTTAACAGTGCTCAGTTTTTATACCAGGCCGAAAACAAACATATTTACACCGCGCGGCTCAGAAATGGACAGGACAAAACCGAACGCACCCTGTTAAAATCGGGCGATATAAAAATAGCCTGGCCGGGCAACAATACCGCTGTATTTGTTACCACCAAGCAAACACCCAATACCACCGCCCCGCGCGTGGTGTTAAAAATGCAGGAGCCTTTGCCCTGGCATTTGTTGGCCTTATTTATTGACGTGGAGGTAGCCAGTGATTAACCGAATTGAAAGTTTTTCGCCTTGCCATTTGGAAAAACTCCAAGTGCAAGCCGAGCAACGCCAGGAAGATTTACTGGGCGGTTTGCAGAACAGTGTGCTTTTTTCCCTTTTTGACGGGGAAGAAGTAATGGCCGTTATCGGTTTTGTATGTTTGAGCCCCAAACGCCGTATGGCCGTTAGTTTGCTTTCGCAAAATTGTGGGCGTGATATGTTGCCCATCGTGCGCATCATGCGGCGCTGTTATGAAATTTATAAGACAGAACGGGTGGAAATGACCGTAAAAACGGATTTTAAACCCGCTCACCGCTTGGCCAAACTGCTTGGCTTTGAGCGGGAGGGCACGCTTAAAAAATTCTTAAACGGCCAAGATTACGATATATACGCGAGGTGCTTATGAGCTGGATTGTGCAAGCGGTAGGAAACACCACCGGTGCTTTGGGTGGATATGTACAAAATTTGGAACAGGAACGCCTCTATAAGCAATATGCCGCGCAGGACGAGGCCAACGCCCGTTTAACCGCGCAGGAAGGCGCTATAACGCAGGACAGCGCTTTAAAAAACGTGCGCGCCAGTATGGCTTCCTTAACCGCGTCTATGGCGGAAAACGGACTTTATGGCCCTACTTATGACCGCCTGGCCACACAAAGCCATAAACACGCCCTGCAAAACGTGGCAGACCTTACCTACCAAAACCAAACCCAATGGGCACAGTATAAAAATTCGGCCAATTACAACCGGTATTTGGCCCAGCAAACCGCTAACAGCCGCGGCCTCAATTTACACATGAGCCTGGCCGGCGGCGCCGCGCAAACGCTGGGTTCGGCCGCGCAGTATTACGGCTGGGGGGGCGGAAAACGCCCTACGGCCAATAACAAAGAAGCCTTTAATCAGGCTTACAATAATACTTTTTCTGCCACCTCTTATGGTGCGGGCAATAAAAGTTTGAAAGCAAAACTTTCTCTTTAAGGCGGCAAGTTATGGATAAACCGAAAATTAACCCTATTATGAGCAGTGCGGCCCCACGTGGAGCCAAACAGAACTTGAACTACCAGCCCGGCCAAGCGGGCCAAAACCTGCAAAATTTAGCGGGCACCATAAATTCTATCAGCCAGGAGCTGCAACGCCAGGAAGCCCGCAGCGAACAGCTGAAAATGCAGAATTTTGAGGAGCAGCTGGACAACCAATACAAAGCCCTTCAAAACCGCTTGGACCAAAGCCAAGACCCTACCCAGTTTGACGCGGAAGTATCCTCCGCGCTGGAGCAAATGAAAGCGACCGGCAAAGAGTATTTGGGCGAACGCCTGTTTAAACGCTGGGAGCGGGATTTTGGCGCCAATTATTATGACGCCTTAAAAAATGATACGGACGCCAAAAAAATCAACCTGCTTTCGCGCATCAATTTTCAAACCGCGCAGGATACCGTGCGGCAAAAAGCGTATGATTACGCTTACGCCGCCCCCGAGGTGCAGCACGAATTGGACCGTGATTTTGAAAGCTACCTGGAACTCAGCGGATTTACCCCGCTTCAAAAACAGGAACTTGCCGGCCAGTACGATAAAGACAAGACTGTTTCCCGCCTGCATTGGCTTTTTGACGCGGACCCGGCCCAAATTGCCTATAAGGATAAAAACGGGAAAATAGTGTCCCCCATGGACGATAAGAACCAATACACCAATTTGACGGTGGAAGAAAAGCTGAGCTGGAAAAACCGCGCCTTGCGCTGGCAGGAAGCACAGGAAGAAGCTGCTAAAAAAGAAACCGACAAATTAAAAAGCCAAAACCACCAGGCTGCCTTAAAAGATTTATACAACGCCGCCGTGCGCGATTATGAAAAAAACCCGCTGGCTTTGCAGCAGGATTTCCAGGTGAAAAGCAAAAATATGTTTTCCGCGCTGGAAGAATTAAACGCGGCCGGCATTGATTTAACCGCCAAGGAGTTTTCCTCTTACTTAAACTTTGTGGAGGATTTGCTGGACGACCCTTCCGGCCGCATGGGCCAACAGAAAATAGCCAACTATGCTGCCAGTAAAACCGCCTATGACGCTTTTGATATAGGAGATGAATTAGACGATTACAAAGTAAATAACAAAGATTTGGATTCCCCGGCGGCGTTGGCGGCTGCTGCTGCTGATTTGCGGGCACGTATTTTATCGGGTGCATTTACGGCGCAAGACACCCAAAAAGCGCAAGAAAACTTAAATAACTTGCGCCGGGCTTTGGGAACGCGAATTATAAAAAGGCCGGATTCCGATTGGTTTTCTACTAGCGGGGACGAGTGGGTGCAGAAAAAATTACAAAAACTTTCCCAATCCCCAGGGAATATGGATTTTCCGGTGGAAGACATAGCCGGTATGTATGAAAATATGATGCGCAAAACCGCCGAACGAAATATCAATTTGGCGGATTCATATCGGGACAATAAAAAAATTTTGGAACCGATTTTTGACGAGGTTAGAAAAGAGTTTGTGGCTGCTAAATACGGGGTGCCGGTAGGAGTGGTGGACGCGGCCATTTATAACGGGCGTATTATGGAACTTTCCCAGGAGCCCACGACCCCCAAGGAAGCGTATTATAAAGAACTTTCCACCGCGGTGGAACGCTATAAAGCAGGCAGCTGGAACGGCCAGCGCGCGCGCATTAAAAAAGATGGGAATGAAGTGATAGACATTTTTTTTGAAGATGAACGGTAAATAGGGAGAGATAAATTTTATGAAAGAAGAACGGCAAAATACACCAATGAATGCTATACAACCACCCGCGCATAAAAGAAGCGTGTGGATAGACTCGTACCAAATACCGGTATATACAGATTTAAAGCGCGCGGACGAAATCCTTTATGCTACGGATACACAGATTTTAGGTAAACCCAAAAAAAATTATTTTGCCATGGTAGACTTGGGCGCGCCGACGGAAGAAGTGGTTTCCGGCGAACTTAAAAAACGCTCTTTTAACGTGCTTTCCGGTGCCACAGAAAATGCGCTTACCCCTTGGCGGCGTGTATTGCCGGAAAGTTTTCGGCGCGGGGCCGAAGCGGCGGTGATAAATACGGCGCGTCAGGCAGGAGCGTTTTCTATTAAAACGGGGTTGGCGCTTATGAATAAAATGGGGGAAGCGGCGGCTGCGGGTACAGGCGGTGCGTATATCCCCACAGAAGCGGACCGCCAACGCGCGCAGGAAGAATACCAAAGAAGCCAAAAATGGGCGGATGATTTTAACAACAAAGTAAAAGCGGTGGTGGGCTTGTTTACCAAACGCGCCGGACTAGAAAAAACGCAAAAAGACGGCTTTTTGTATGACCTGGGCAGTGGTGCCGGCAGTGTGCTTACCAGTATTGCTGCTTTGGCCATTACGCGTAACCCAGCTATTATGAGCGCTATTTTTGGTGCGGCGGAGGGGCAAGGCACTTATGAACAAGCTATAGAAGCCGGTGTGGAACCGGTGAAAGCCTATAAACTGGGGCTAAGCAATGCCGCCTGGATAGCCGCTACGGAATTTGTGGGGGATAAACTTTTTTTAAAACTGTTAAATGTGAACGGGGTACTGGATAAGTTTACGTCTAAGGCGTTAAAGTCCATAAAAAAGAAACCGCTTAGCGTGCAAGGGGGTACGGCTGCGGCTATTGGTGCGGCGCGCGGCGGAATGATTGAGGGCGTGCAGGAAACCACGCAAAGCATTGGCAGTAACGTAATTAACGATGTTGGCGGGGTAGAAGATACTTCATGGCGGGAAAAAGCCAAACAGGCGTTATATGAGGGATTTATTGCGTTTATCTTGGGTGGAGTTCCCGGCGGCGCGGCGGCTGGGGGTAACTTTTTTGTATACCGCCAGAACATAGCCAAAAATTTAATGGCCGCGGGGGTAAAGGAAGAAGAAGCACATAAAGTGGCTACTGAACTGGCCAATACGGCTATAAGCGAAGATTTTACCAAAGAAGCATTGGGCAGCGTATCAGGCGAGATAAACAGCCCGCTTACGGCAGAGGACCGCGACGCCGGAACCTTTAAAGCTACGCTCACCCAGGCGCAACAGCGTAAGGTGGAGCGTAACGCATGGGATGCACGCGAGCAACTTAAAAAAGAAGCCCAAGAAGCCGGAATGAGCGAGGAAGAGGCCGAACAAACGGCCGAGATTGCCCACGCCAATCAACTGGCTTTTTACCGTTTAACGGGTATTGCCCCGGAAGAAATGCGCTATATGAAGTTAAACATACTGGGGACGAATCAAAACCCGACCGCAGCGTATGTATACAATCAAGCCGCGGCTATGTATAAGAGCCCTCACAATGACTTTGCCAAATTTTACGAGGCGGCCCAGCAAAACAAAGGGGGCAAACAATCCTACTATACCCATACAACCCAAAGCGGGGTAAAATTACAAATCCCCAGCGATACCGTTTTGCACGATAAAAAGCACCCCGAAATGACGGCAACCCAATGGAAAAAAGGCCTTGCGGATATAGATAATATAGCGGCGATTACTATAACTACCCCGCGTTTTGGACCGGGGGTTGGGGTACTGGCGAAAGTAAATGGAACGAGCGGTATATATGGACTGGAAATAACCGTTTTCCCCAACGGGAATATACGGTTAAATACGTTCTTTAAATCTACAAATACAGGTGTGGACGCGTGGATGAAAAAAGAGAACGCCAGAACGTCTGCACCTCTCAGACGGGGTCAAGCCCCGGAAACCGGGGACGTTATTTCTGGTCGTTCTCTTATAGAGAAAGCTGCCGGAACCCCCGCGCCTCACTTCATCGGGGTGGGCCAAGCCTTGCAACGCAAGGACGTCATTTCCGGTCAGCCTTCTACTATTAGTATAGCGGAAATTGTGGACAAAATCAAGACTGGGGACACGTTTAACCAAGCCGCCGCGGCTATGTATAGAAACCCTGCCAAAACATTAGCGGAGTTTAAGGATTTTGCCCAAGAAAATCAAAAAAACCCGAAAGAAAAAAATAAAAGTTTTTATGCGTTTGACGCGGGTGGGGTAGAAGTACACGTTCCTTTTGAAAGAGCAATACATATTGATAACGGACATCAATTAACAGACCAACAGCTTTCCGCGGTGGAAAAAGAATTGGGGATTTTTGAATATGCCGTCCAAATGCCGGGTGTTGGGGAATATAATGGCAAGCAGGTGAAATTTAAAGGCAACACTTCGCAAGGTAAAATAGGCGGCGTATTGGAAATATCCCAAAATGGACGTGTGTTTTTGGATACCGTGTTTTTTGGTACGGATGCTGATATTGATAATTGGGCCAAAGAAAACCCCTCTAATGCGCCTAGCAAAAAGCCGGTGTTCATTAGCAGGGGCAATATTAGTATAGCGGATATTGTGGACAAAATCAAGACTGGGGACACGTTTAACCAAGCCGCCGCCATGTATATAGATAATTGGGCAAAAAATGAACCGCTCCAACGCCCTAGCCATAAAAAGCCGGTTCTCGTTGGCAGCGGTATTGATAATAGTATAGCGGGTTTGCAGGACTTCGTCAAGACCCAGGAAATGTTTGCACCGGATAACAACACGCTTTGGCAGGAAGGGAAAAACTTGTTTGCTCCCTCCCAAACAAGCCTTAACACCTATAAAGAGGATTTGAAAAAAGCCCAGGCAGGAACATTAAAAACAGGGCAGCTTATTCGTATTGGAAGAATAGGGCTGTATGAGCGTTTGGGCTTTACCGAAAAGCCGTTTGGGTTATCTGTAAACGTATTGAAAAAAATTACAGAAGGCAAACATAACGTTAAAATACAGGACATAGAAAATTTGCCCCAATTAATAGCGGACCCGGTGGCCGTGTTCAAATCCCGTACGGACCAAAACAGCCTGGTGGCCGTAGTTTCCGCTAAGGATAACAGCAACCGCCAAGTAATTACTATTTTGCGTGATACTCAAGGGAAAATAAATGTTATTCCCAGTATGTATGGCAAAGATAACTTTAATAGTTTTGTGTCCAGCAATATCAAAGAAGGAAATTTAATTTATATAGACGAAGAAAAAGCCCTTAAAACTATCCGGCCGCAAGAGCTCCAATTGCTCAAGGAGGATAGCCTTAAAGGCTCTATATATAATATACGCAGAAAAGAGAACTTTGTCAATACTTTGCCGGATACCAACACGCTTTGGCAGGAAGGGAAAAACTTGTTTGCCCCGGACGAAACCGTGGCCAGGAAGTTTAAGGCAGACGTAAAAGCGGTGCTTTCGGATAAGAACACCCCCAATAATACCAAAGTGGATATGGGGGTAATTCCTCCGTTGTATGAGAAATTGGGCCTGCCTAAACAGGAATTAAAAACAAACAAACTGGCCCTTCGTAAAGCCCTGGGGTTGCTTACCCAAGAAGAATTAAAGGCAGATAAAAATTTACACAATCACAATGTGCCGCAGGAAGTGGTGGAAAATTTACCTAAACTATTGGCCGACCCAGTTGCCGTTTTTCGCTCCAACACAAAGCCAGGGGCATATGTAGCTGTACTGAACGAAAAAGCAGGAAAAGACCAAATAGTGGCGATTTTAAGACCTTCTCCAAAAGAAAATGGTTTTACCTTTATCCCTACTGTTTATGAACACGGGAAATTTGACAAATTTGTTGAAAGTACCGTACGAAAAAACAATGTGGTGTATATAGACAAAAACAGGATGTCCTTACCAGAACCGCTTATCCAAGCCGGTACCATAGGTAAAAACATCCTTACAAATAGTATACGTACGAAAGAGGACTTTGTCAATACTTTGCCGGATACCAACACGCTTTGGCAGGGCGGGCTGTTTGATAATCAATTAGAATTGTTTGGCTCCCAAGCTGAACAAGAAGACGCCCCTTCCCCCGCACAGGAGGACTTGGGCGTAGAGGTGAACTCTTTATTTACCCAAGAGGAGCTGGAAGCAGATTTGCCGCCGTTTAAACCGACCGAAAAACCGGCCCGCATTGAAGATTTTGGCGAGAAGATTTTGGGCGCGCGCAAAGACGTGTGGGGAAAATACAAACACGCGCTGGAAGCAGAAATCCCTTCCACAGCTGAAAATGTTACTTTGGGAAAATTCTTCCCCGAGCCAAACTATGACGCGGCCATACGCCAGGGAATAACGGCCGATACGCTGGCAGCCGTAAAGGCTTTGCGCGACAGTATCCCGGCCAAACCGCAGCGCTCTTACCGGCAAGGTCAATGGCTGGAAACCCTTAAATACGTGCGTGCACTTAGTTTGCAGCTTCTTAACGGGCAGTTAAGCACGCAACAATTACAGCAGATGTTGCAACAAGGGGGGAGGGCGGTTTCTTCTTTAAGGGAAACAATTTCCTTCTACCAGGATTTAGGCTACCCGTTGTTTACCAAGGCGCGCGGATACACCATGCACGTACAAAATTATTTGGTTTATAACGGCCACCGTTTTGCCGAACCGACCCCCATTTATGAGTTTAAACGCGGCTGGCGCAGTGTGTACGGCAGCCCCAGCAAAGAAGAAACCTTGGCGTTTGCACGTAAATTCTTTACCGAAAAAGCCGTAAAGGGGGCCGCGCCCACCAAATTGGACTTATACCAAAAAGTACGTACGGGGGAAATTGTTATCGGCAAAAAGATAGCTTCCGGTAAATACATTGATTTAAAAGGCGGATTTACCAAAGTGGCGGATGCGCAAAAATACCTGGAAGAAAACCAAGCCCATTTGGAAGCCCTGCTGGAAGCCAAACGCAAAATGCCCGATGTGCGCCGGAAGATAAACGAGGAACGTATCGGCAAGGTTTACCGCCCGGCCGGGACGGTGGTTACGCCGGAACGCTTCATGCAGGAATTTGGTTTTCGTGGGGTACAGTTTGGCAATTGGGTGGAACAGGAACGCCGCGCCCAAGATTTAAACAATGCGTACGATGCCCTTTTGGATATGGCCAATTTGCTGCATATCCCCAGCCGTGCCGTATCGTTGGACGGCCAGCTTGGCCTGGCTTTTGGCGCGCGCGGAATACCGGGTGCGGCCGCACATTATGAACACAAGCAAGTAGTGATTAACCTTACCAAAACCCAGGGGGCCGGCAGTTTAGGGCACGAGTGGTGGCACGCCTTGGACAATTACTTTGGCAAAACCTCCGGGCAAGACGCCATGCAGACTGTAAACCCTTCTTCCGCCTTACGCCCGGAAATGAAAGCCGCCTTTGAAGAAGTGGTGCGCGTAACGAAAGCAGTTTTAGGGGAAAGAAGCCGCGCGGTGGACAGCCTTAGAAGCAAAAACTATTGGAGCACGAACTCAGAAATGACCGCGCGCGCCTTTGAAAGCTATTTGGTGTACAAAGCCAAACAACTGGGATTTAGAAACGATTACTTAGCCAACATTGTACACCCGGACGCTTTCCTTCGTTTTGGCCAGGATAAATACCCCTACCCCTTTGATAATGAAATGCCGGTTTTGGCGGCCGCGTTTGACAACTTTTTTAACACGATTAAGACCCGCGAAAGCCAAAAAGGATACACTTTGTACCAAGAAGACGCGGATATTTCGTTTGATTTTGGCGCGAACGTATCCCCCGCCGGCGCGCGCGGAAGCGTAAGCTTTGACCCGCAAAGCAATACGGCCATTATCCGCGCCGTTTCTGCAGACGATAAAAGCACCGTTATACACGAACTGTACCACGTTTGGCGGCGTGATTTAAAACGTGCCGAACAGGTATCCAGCGAGGGTGAGTTTTTGGAACTAATGCAGCGTTTGCGAGATATTGACGCCAACAGCCAAGACTACGTGCTGAGATATATAAGCCGCACGTCTTTGCTTACGCCCTCCCAGCGCCAAATAATGCTGCAAACAATTCAGCAGCGCGGGGGTAAAAAATACATTGAAGCTTTGGCCCGCCAAGACGAATTGGACGCACAAGACGCCGTGGCTATGTTTGTACGGCGCGGCTTTGAAGAAAATTTTGCCGTATTGGCGGAAAAATACTTTATGAAGGGCGTGGCCCCTTCGGCCGCTTATAAAAGTTTGTTTGACCGGTTTGCCCAATGGCTTAAGGAAATTTATAACGCCATAGGCCAAGAGGTGGACTTGGCACCCGAAGTGCAAGACTTTTTTGACCGCCTCATGGTGCAGGAAGCCAGCCAGGTGGATAGTAAGCTGTTTAAAGGGAAAGTGGCCCAATTAAAGCGTTTAGTAACCAATATCCGCCAGGGTAACGCCCAAGAGGTAGACGGACTGGGAATACAAGATTTAAAGGCCCTTTTAGCCCAACTGGACGCACCACGTCCCAAAGCCGTAACGCAACATTTGCTAAAAGATTTGCGCCGTTTTGGCGCGGAGTACGCCAACGCCGCCAATATTGACAAAGAAGCCTATAAACAGGCCCGTGTGTTTAATAAAGCCGGCGGGGTGGACGACCGGCCCGATGTGTGGCTCCAAAAGCACGGATACATGGAGTTTGAAGAAAGCACCGAAGAAACCCAAGCCGCCGCCTGGGATATGCTGCAAAGAGCCTTGGACGGTGAAATTATCTATCCCCAGGGGTATGAAGAACAGGCCGCCCAATGGGCCAATTACAAAGCCAATATTGACACTTTACGCGAAGTATTTGGCGGCAGTGAAAAAGAAGCACGCAAAACCGCCCAAGCCATTTTGGATTTGGAAGAACAAGGCTACCGCGTGGTGGAACAAAAGGACTTGGCCAATGTTTCTTTGCGCCTGGCGGAGTTAGACCGCCTGGCCGAGCGTTTGGAAAACAAAAGCCAAACCACCCAGGACAAAGAGCAAGCAGACAAAGATATTTTAAGAGCTGCCCAAAAAATCAAAAATGCCTTGGTAAAAGATTTAAATAAACGCCAAGTGGAAGGCAAAGGGGAAATGGTAAAACGGTTAGCCGCGGCCAAAACATTTAAAGAGATTACCCAGGCCGTGCAAAGTACGCTGGACTTTTTAAACGCCGCCTGGGCCAAAACCCCGCAAGCCCAGCAGGAACAACGCCGGCTGGAAGTACCCGCTACCAATTGGGATAAAGTGCGCCGGGATTTGCTGGCCCAGTATACCCGCATTGTAAACAGCGCCGGGGAAGACGTAAATAATGCCTACAAAAAAGTGGCGGAACTTTCCAAATTAATTACGGCCGGCCAAGCCTTAACGGACGAGCAAGC
>CALUXL010000131.1 GCA_944324735.1 uncultured Elusimicrobiales bacterium | reverse complement strand
AGCGCAAGGTTTGTGTGATTTAATTTCCGCCGGCAATAAAGAAGCGCATTCCATTGCCATGAGCTCTTTGGACGGGCGCCTTTCCGCCCGGTTGGAAGGCGTTAAAAAAACCCTTACGGATCTTTTGGCCCAAATTGAAGTCCGCCTGGATGACGTGGACGAGGAAATGCCCCCGCTGACGGACGAACAAATCGCCTTGCCGCTTAATCAGGCCATTGAGGTTTTAAACAAACTAGCGGATACGTTTTCCGTAGGTAAATTTATTAAAGAGGGTTTAAAAGTAGCCATTGTGGGCGCGCCCAACGCGGGCAAAAGCAGTTTGTTAAATGCGCTGGTTGGGTTTGACCGCGCCATCGTATCCGCCGCCAGCGGCACCACGCGCGACACGATTGAAGAAGCGCTGGACGTAAACGGCCGCAAAATTATTTTAACCGATACCGCCGGCATACGCGACCACGCCCTGGACCCTGCCGAACAAGAAGGAATGAAACGCAGTATCAAAGCCTTAAAAGCGGCCGACGCGGTGATTATGGTGATGGACGCTTCGCGCGAGCCTACCCCGCAGGAACGCTCTTTATGGCAGGATGTACTGGCCGAAAAGAAGCGCACCCTTCTGGCTTTAAATAAGCAAGACGCCTGCCAGCAAAACTTTACCTGGAACCCGGGCGAAGGAAATTACAGCGTGGTGCGCCTTTCCTGCAAAACAGGGGAAGGGGTGGACGAGTTAAAGAAAGCCTTAACGCAGGATTTAACCGCCGCCGCGGCCGAGGACGGGGTAATGCTTTCCAACCTGCGCCAGTACGAAGCCGTACTGCGTGCGCAGACGGAATTGGAGATGGCTTCCCGCCGTTTAACGCGCGGTGCGGGCGGGGAAATTTATGCCGAGCATATCCGCGCGGCACTGCTTAGTTTAAAAGATTTAATCGGAGAAGTAACGCCAGATGACGTGCTGGATGTTATATTTTCCACTTTTTGTATGGGGAAATAAATGTTTACGTGTGATGAAGTATATGATGTAGTAGTAATTGGCGGCGGCCATGCCGGCTGTGAAGCGGCCCTTATAGCCGCCAAAACGGGTGCCAAAACCCTGCTGCTTACGCAAAGTTTGGATACCATTGCGCAAATGTCGTGCAATCCTTCCATTGGCGGTATTGCAAAAGGGCAAATTGTGCGCGAAATTGACGCTTTGGGCGGCGCCATGGGTAAAGTGACGGACGCCTCCGCCCTGCATTATCATATGCTTAACACGGGCAAAGGCCCGGCCGTGCATTCCCCGCGCGTGCAGTGTGACAAAAAAGTTTATCAATTTACCTTTAAACACATGCTGGAATTACAGCCCAACCTGGATATTATGCAGGACGAGGCCGTATGCCTGGCGGTGGACGATAACAAAATTACCGGCGTGCTTACTTTGCGCGATACTTTTTACCGCGCCAAAACCGTCATTTTAACCACAGGCACTTTTTTGGCGGGCACCATACACATCGGCACGGTCAATTACCCCGGCGGGCGCTATAACGATATGCCCAGTAACCTGCTGGCCAAGAACTTAAAAGAAATCGGCCTGCATACCCTGCGTTTTAAAACGGGTACGCCCATGCGTATTAACGCGCGGCAGATGGACGTTAGCAAATTCCGCCTGCAACCGTCGGATAATCCGCTTCAGCCCATTTCCCACTTTACAGACGCCAAGGAACAATCCAAGCGCCATTTCTTGCAGTGCTATATTACCCGCACCAATTTAGAGACGGATAAAATCCTGCGTGCCAATGCCCACCGCTCTGCCATGTACAGCGGGCATATACACGGCATGGGGCCGCGGTATTGCCCGTCCGTGGAAGACAAAATTAAAAAATTTCCGGAAATTACCAGCCACCCCCTGTTTTTGGAGCCGGAAGGCTTTAACACGGAAGAATATTATATACAGGGCTTTTCCACCAGCATGCCGGAAGACGTGCAGCGCGCTTTGTTAAAAACCGTGCCCGGGCTGGAAAATGCCCCCATTACCCGTGCGGGGTATGCGGTGGAGTATGATTTTTCCGACCCGAAGGATTTATACCCTACGTTGGAAAGCAAGCTAATCCCCGGGCTGTTTTGCGCGGGGCAGATAAACGGCACCACCGGGTACGAGGAAGCCGGCGGGCAGGGCTTGGTGGCGGGGATAAACGCCTCTATGAAAGTGCAGGGCAAGGAACCGCTGGTTCTGCGCCGCGACGAGGCCTATATTGGCGTGTTAATTGACGATTTGGTAAACAAAGGCGTTAACGAGCCGTACCGTATGTTTACTTCCCGCGCGGAATACCGCATTTTACTGCGTAACGACAATGCGGACCTGCGCCTTATGCCCTACGCCTTTAAATACGGCACTATTGAAGAAAAATACCGCCGCCCCTTTGAGCGCTACCAGGAAGAAGTTAAAAAACAGCTGGAACACCCCGGCGCCCCGGTGGACGATACGGATTTATACCCCTGGACGCCCGAAAAAGTGCTCACCCATGCCGACATTCACCAAAAATACGCCGGCTATTATGAGCGCAATAAAAAAGACGCCGAAAAGCTGGCCCAGGCGGACAGTATTAAAATACCCGCCGGGTTTGATCCGTCCACCGTTAGAGGTTTACTGTTTGAAAGCAGCCAAAAATTAAAAGAAGTAAAACCGCTTACGCTGGGGCAGGCTTCGCGCATACCGGGTGTTACGCCGGCCGACATTCAGCTTTTGGCCGTACATATAGAACGCTACTGGAGGTTGCACCGTGAACCCAACAATTAGCGCCTGCGCGCAAGCGTTAAATTTGCCCCTTACGCCAAAGCAAATAGAGCTTTTGGAGCGTTACGCCTCTTTGGTGTGGGAAAAGAAGGAAATGCTCAACTTAACCAGTGTGGAAGACATGCAGGAAATTTTTGAGCGCCATATTTGCGACGGGCTGCAAGCCGCGGCTTATATTTATTCTCAAACGGCCTCCCGCCCGGCCGCCGTGGCGGACGCGGGAAGCGGAGCCGGATACATTGGCATTACCTGCGCGGTGGCTTTGCCGCAAGTTACGGTAACGCTGGTGGAAAGCCTGCAGCGGCGTTGCGCATTTATGAACTGGTCCATTATGACGCTGGGCCTAAAAAACGTAAAAGTGGTAAACAAACGCCTGGGGCAGGGGGGGAGTTTTTCTTTTGATTTTTTAACCGAGCGCGCCATGGGTAAATTAAACGATATTTTACCCCTTTGCGCGCCGACTGTGGCCCCCGGCGGCACTTTTATTGCGTACCAGGGGGAGCGGCCGGACGAAGCTTCCGCCCCGTTGTTACAGCGCCTGGGGCTGGCGGTTAAAGAGCCGGTTGCCTACCGCTTAAGCGATGGGAAAACCCGCTTTTTAGCATTATTTACCAAGGGTGAATAAATAGATGACAAGGTTTATCCAATTCATACTGCTGGTGTTTGCGTTTGTGCTTTTGGCCGGGCCGGTAATGAAACATTACGGGTACGAGCCTGCCGACGTGTTAAAACACCTCCAGCAGCAACTGGAAACCTTGGAAAGTGAACTAACCGGCACCCCGGCTAAAAAGGAAGAGCCAAAAGAACCGGAAATAAAAACGGAATATAAATCCATAGACCCGCGGGAAATAGACAAATTATTTAAAGACTCTAACCCCCGCTACGCCGTACAGGAAACCGAACCGCAGGAAGAAGAACTGGTTACTGCCGAACCGATTGATTACAGCAAACGGGAAGAAAAAGCCTTCCAGGACATGATAGCGGGGCTGGAGCGCATAGGGTCTATCGCTTCCGATATGCCCACCACCAGCATACCGGGCTTTTCCCCGCAGGCGTACCGCCCGCAGGACTCGCAGGAAAAATCCCGCTGGGTTCCGCCGCCGCCCGGTTTTATGACGGCCGAAACATTCAACTACTTAATTTACCGGGAAACGCACCCGGTTACGCAGTCTATTTCCACGGTGTTGGATACGATTCACGGTAATTTGATGTTGGATTTATCCCCTTTTACGCTGGTTAGCAAACCCAACCGTATTTTGGTGATGTTGTTTGGAAATAAAAAGAGTTATATGAATTTTACAAAGCGGCCGCCGTGGTCGGGTGCGTCGTCGGACTTAAAGGCCGATACGATGTACGTGCAGGAGGGGAACAGTTTTTATCCGCTTTCCGTGCATGAGTTAACCCATTTGTATTTTGACGGGTATTTTCTGCCGGTCATTTCGCCGTTGTGGTTGTCGGAAGGGATGGCGGTTTATATGCAAATACACGCCAGCAAGCAAAAACCTTCTTGGGTGGACCCGGCCATGAAACGCATTTTAAAGGGGGATATTATCCCGCTTGGACAAATGACCGAAACCGAAGACTTAAGCGATCTTTCCACCCAAGAGGCCGAACTGTGGTACACGCAGGCATACAGCTTGGTGGATTACCTGCTCAACCAGCGCACGCGGGATGAGTTTTATCAATTATGTAATGAATTAAAACAAAAAACCCCGCTGCACCAGGCTTTATACAAAGCCTACGGCATGCCGTTTACAAAAGTATCGGTGTTGGAGAACGTCTGGCTGCACGATATACGCAAAAAGGCCGGCACTTTGCCTGCCCCGGCACCCGCCGCCAAGAAAACAGACACGAAGAAAACCGCGGCAAAAAAACCAGCCGCCCCAAAAACAAACACGGCCAAACCGGCTGCAAAAAAATAGGACATATTTTATGACACAATGGACCCATATCCCCATATTAGCCCCCCAAATAGCGGACCTGATTTTAACAGACCCGGACGGCATTTATGCCGACGGAACCCTGGGTTTAGGCGGGCATACGGCTTTGTTTTTAAGCCGTCTTTCCCCCAAAGCGCGCGTGCTGGGCTTTGATAAAGACGCCCAGGCCCTGCAAATGGCCAAAGAACGCGTAAATGACCCCCGTTTAATTACTTTTAACGAAAGTTACACCTGCCTGCCGCGTGAGCTGGAAAAACTGCAAATACCGGGCGTAAAAGGGGCGCTGTTTGATTTGGGGTTAAGCTCCTATCAGCTGGATAACCCGGCCCGCGGTTTTAGTATAATAAATAATGGCCCCCTGGATATGCGGTTTGATTTATCTTCCCCGCTTAGCGCACAGGTAATTGTAAACACATGGGGGCTGGACGATTTAACGCGTATTCTAACCGATTACGGTGAAGAGCGTAAAGCCAGCCAAATAGCTTTGGCCATTTTAAACGCACGGCGTAACGCTCCCATCAACACCACCGAAGATTTAAAACAAATAGTGGAACGCGTTTACGGCTTTCGGGGTAAAACGCACCCGGCCACGCAAACGTTCCAGGCACTGCGTATAGCAGTAAATGATGAGTTAGGCTCTGTGGAAGCCTTGCTGGCCGCTTTGCCTAAAATTATTGCCACGGGGGGCCGGGCGGCGGTGTTAACGTTCCACTCGCTGGAAGACCGCCTGGTTAAAAACCGTTTTAAAGAATTGGCCGCCCAAGGCGGGTGGAAGTTGGTGAATAAAAAGGTGATTGTGCCTTCTTATCAGGAAATTTGCCAAAACCGCCGCGCCAGAAGCGCCAAATTAAGAGTTATTGAAAGAGTATGAAAATATTTGCCGTTTTATTTTTAATTAGCGTATTTGCCATGGGTGTAGTGGTGGTGCGTATGGAAATTAACCGCTCCGGGCGGGAAATAAGCAAACTGCAAAACCATGTGGAAGTGCAGGAAGCCCGCAACCAGTATGTTCAGCTGGAAATAGCCCGCCTGGAAAGCCCGGCCCATGTGTCTGCCCTGGCGCGTGAAAAACTGGGGCTGGAGTTTACCAAACCTCATAATGTGGTGGTACTGGAAGATTAAGCTATGTTTAAACGCTCAAGCCCTTTTGTTTATGATGTAAAAACCCGTATGAAAATATGCGGGATTGTGTGCTTGTGCGCCCCGGTGGCCATTGGGCTGCGTTTGTTTTATATGCAAACCTTCCAGCACGATAAATTTACCACCAAGGCGGAACGCGCTATTTATAACTATTTGGCCGAAGACCGCCTGCGCGGGAAAATACTGGACGTAAACGGTAATTTTTTGGCCCAGTCCGTGCGCACGCATTCCTGCGGTATATCCAAGCGTTACGTAAAGGACAGAAACAAAACCGTATCCTTTTTATCCAAAACATTGGGTATACCCAAAGAGCGCATTTTGGAAAAATGGCGCAGAAACCGCAACTTTTTCTTTGTTGCAAAAAAAATTAAGCCGGATGTGTATATGCAAATTGTACCCACTTTGCGTACTTCCGTGGGGCAGGGGTTGGATTTAACACCGGAATACGAACGTATACACCCTTATGGCAATACCGCGCTGGATTTGCTGGGGGCGGCCAACTCCAAAAATTTAGGGCTTTCCGGCTTGGAACAAATGTACAACCGGGAACTGAGCCAGGACATCAGCAAAAAACGCGCCAAACGCGCGCGGCGGGGGGAAATTATTTATGACCGCAATTTAAAGGAACATCTCTCCGTGGGGGACGTGTATTTAACCATTGATCTGCAAGCCCAGTTCTTTGCCGAAGAAGCACTCAAAAAATCGGTGGAAGAATCCGGCGCCGAGCACGGCATTGCCCTGGTGCAGGAGCCTACCACCGGGCGGATACTGGCGGCGGCGTCTTATCCGGTTAAGGACGGGCAGTCTTTGGCGTTTCAGTTTACGTATGAACCCGGTTCTACGTTTAAAACCATTGCGGTTTCCTCGGCGTTGGACGCGGGCACCGTAACCGTTACCGACGCCATTGATATGGACGGCCGCAAGTGGGAAGTGGCCCGCGGCTTTACCATACGCGATAACCAGCATGATAAAGACTTTCTGTCCATACCGGAAATCATGCAGCTTTCCTCCAACATTGGGGCCGGTAAAATTGCCATGGAGCTGGGGGCCAAGAACCTGTTTTATTATTTAAAAGCCTATGGCTTTGGCACCAAAACGGATATTAACTTTAACGGCGAAGCCAAAGGTTATGTTCCGCCCTATAATAAGTGGACGAAGGTGGACTTGGCCACCAAAGGCTACGGGTATGGTATTTCCCTAACGCCGATACAATTAATTAATGCCTATTCCGCCATTGCCAACGGCGGCACGCTGATGCAGCCGCACCTGGTGGACCGTATTGAATATGCCGACGGGCGTGTGGAAAAGAAAGCCAAACCTGTAAAAATACGCCGCGTAATAAAGCCGCAAACGGCCCAGATTATGACCAAGGTCCTCCAAAGCGTGGTGGAAGCCGGCAGCGGCAAACGCGCCCGCATTAAAGGCTACACCGTGGCCGGCAAAACGGGCACGGCCGAAAAGTTAAGCAAAGAAGGCGGCTACGGAAAGAGAAGCCACATTGTGTCTTTCTGCGGGTTTGTGCCGGCCAGCAACCCGCAGTTTACTATTTTGGTGGTATTGGATAATCCTTCCAAATACACCTTTGGCGGCACGGCGGCCGCGCCGGCGTTTAAGCAAATTGCCGAAAATTTACTGACGTTAAAAGGCATAACGCCTGATCAAGTGGATTTTATTAATTAAGGAGATTGTATGAAACTGAACCTGACGTTTACTAAAACCGCGGAAATCATGAAAGGGGAGCTGAAAAGCACTACTCCTTCCGCCAAGATTACCGGCTTCGTTACCGATAGCCGCGTGGTTACCAAGGGGGACGCTTTCATTGCCTTAAAAGGCTTAAAGCACGATGCGCACCAATTTATTAACCAAGTAATTAAGAAAGGGGCTTCTTTAATCGTGGCCGAAAAGGCCCACTGCCCGGAAATAACCGATGAAAAAGTATCCGTTATTTACGTGCAGAATACCTTAAAAGCTTTGCAGGATTTGGCCAAATACCACCGCTTAAACAGCACTTTAAAAGTGGCCGCCATTACGGGCTCCAACGGCAAAAGCACCACCAAACAAATGCTTAAAGCCATCTGCCAGCAAGCGGGCGAAACGGTGGCCAATATGGGCAATTTTAACAATCAGTTTGGCACGCCCTTCTCTTTGTTGGAAATCCAGCCCAAACACAAATACGGCATTTTTGAGCTGGGGGCTTCTCACCCCGGGGATATTGACGAACTGGCCGCCATTGCCGTGCCGGATGTGGCCGTTATTACCAACATATCCGCCGCTCACTTGGAATTTTTTAAAGACTTGGAAACGGTTTATAAAACCAAAACGGAAATTGCCAACCATTTAAATTTTGGCGGCACCCTGGTTTATAATACCGATGACCCGATGCTGTCCCGCCTGCAAACGGAGTTTAAAGGCAAAGCCTTATCTTTTGGGTATAGCCCGTCTGCCACGCTTCGCATTTTGGACACGCAAGACAAGTTTTCCTTTACCTACAAGGGCGAAGCCTACGTGCTGGACATTAACCTCCACCCGCACGATAAATACAATGCCGCAGCCGCGGCCGCAGCCGCCATTGCACTGGGGATTTATATGGACGAAATTAAAAAAGGCCTCTTGTCTTACATGCCCATGCCCATGCGTTTGGAACGGGTGGAAAAGAACGGCGTGCATTTTATTTTAGATTGCTACAACGCCAACCCGGCCAGCATGAAAGCCGCTTTGGATATTTTGGGCAAGGAACCTTCCACCCCGCGCATTGCGGTGCTGGGGGACATGAAAGAATTGGGTGCCTCTTCCAAAGATTACCACCGTTTAATTGCGCGCCAACTGCTGGATAATCATGTGGATTATGCTTTCCTGGCGGGTGAGCAAATGCACTACGCCTATGAAGTATTGCAAAAATCCGGCGGGGTGAACACGGTTTACGGCAAAACCCCGGCGGACTGGACCAAAGCGCTTAAACAGCTGTTAAAAAAGAAAAACGGCACCTGCTTATTAAAGGCTTCCCGCTCCATGAATTTTGAAAATATTTTTAAGGAGATTTAAGTGTTATACTATCTTACTCAGTTTCAGGAAAACTTTTCTTTCCTTAATATTTTCAATTACATTACGTTTCGCACCGGTGCGGCGGTGTTTACGTCGTTTTTTTTAAGCCTGCTGATTGGGCCTGCCTTGGTGGCAAAACTGCGCTCCTATAAAATACAGCAGATCGAGCGTGAGTACGGGCCGGCTTCCCACCTGTCCAAAAGCGGCACGCCCACCATGGGGGGGCTGCTTATTCTGCTCACCCTGCTTACCAGCGTGCTCTTATGGGCCCGGTTGGACAATGCCTATATTTGGCTAATGATTTTTACCACCGTGGCTTTGGCCAGCGCCGGGATTATGGACGATTATACCAAACTGGTAAAAAAGAACCCGGAAGGGATGAAATCCTCCATTAAATTTGCCATACAGCTTTTTACCGCTTTGGTGGTGGTAGGGTATTTGGGCGCTAACCCGCCTAACGGCAATTATGCCACCTCTGTTATGATTCCGTACATGAGCAAAATGTTTATTGATTTATCCGTATTCTATTTTGCTTTTTCCATGTTGGTTATTGTGGGGTCTTCCAACGCTACCAACTTGACGGACGGGTTAGACGGCCTGGCGGCCGGCTGTATGGTGTTTACGGCCATTGCCTACGGGGTGGTTTCTTACCTGGCGGGCAACATACACTTTGCCGATTATTTAAAAATTATTTATGTGCCCGGCGCGGGGGAAATTACCGTATTTATGGGTGCGTTGGTAGGGGCGTGCATCGGGTTTTTATGGTTTAATGCTTACCCGGCCCAGGTGTTTATGGGAGATACCAGCTCCCTCTTTTTAGGCGGGGTAATCGGCACGGCGGCCCTGTGCGTAAAGCAGGAGTTGCTGCTTCCCATTGCGGGCGGTATTTTTGTGCTGGAAACCGTATCGGTTATGCTGCAGATGGGATACTTTAAATTAACCCACGGCAAACGCCTGTTTAAAATGACGCCTATACACCATCATTTTGAGTTAATGGGTATTGCCGAGCCCAAAGTAATTGTGCGTTTTTGGGTTGTGGGCGCCATGCTAATGTTACTGGCGTTAGCTTCTCTTAAGATAAGGTAAAATACAATATGCCAACTTTATTCAACCGTTCCGGCAAAAGGAATAATTTTATAAAAAAGCCACAGCCCCGGCCGTGGGGCGCGGCGCGTAATCCTTTGCCGGTAAAAGGAACCTGGCGCCCGTTGCCGATGGATAAACCCTTGGCTTTTATTACCTTTGCGTTTGTACTCTTTGGGCTTATTTTTACCTATTCTTCCAGCGCGTTTGATTCGATGGCTTATTTTAAACGCCAAGTGTTGTTTGATATGCTAGGCATAGCGGCGGCGCTGTTTTTGTGGCAGTTTTATGACAAACTGCAAAAGAACTGGCTGTTTCGGCCTATCCATTTAATGTACGTAACCTGGGTACTGCTTACGGTAGTTCTGTTTACCAAACCCATTGCCAATGTACACCGCTGGATTGATTTGGGATTCTTCAATTTACAGCCTTCTGAAATTGCCAAAGTAACATTGGTTATTTACGTGGCCGATTATTTAAGCACCGTACAGGGGAAACTTTCCAAAAATTGGATGCTGATGATAAAACCCCTGGTGGTAACGGGCATTACGCTGGGGCTTATTTTAATCGCGCGGGACTTTGGAACCCCGGCTTTAATGTCTGTTGTGGTGGGGGCCATGTTATTTGCGGCGGGTGCTAAATTAAAACATTTGGCAGTGCCGGTGGCGGTAGCTTTGCCGGTAGCGGTGCAGCAGCTTTTGTTTGTGCCGTACCGCCGGGAAAGGTTGTTTTCCTTCTTAAACCCGGAGGCGGACCCCGGCGGTATTGGTTATCAGCTTGTGCAGTCTTTTACGGCGGTTGGTTCCGGTGGTTGGTTTGGCAAAGGCCTGGGCAACAGCGAGTTAAAGTTGGAATATCTGCCCGCCGCCCATACCGACTTTATTTTCTCCATCATGTGTGAAGAAGTAGGCCTTTTTGGCGCGGCCGTACTGCTGACGTTTTTCTGCTGGCTGTTGGTACGTGGCATTAGCTTGGCACGTGTAGCGCGCAACAATTTTAACAGCCTGCTTATTTTTGGTTTAACCATTACCATTTGTACCCAGGCGTTTATTAATATGGCCATGGCCATTGGGCTTATGCCCACGAAAGGGATTGCTCTGCCGTTCTTTTCATACGGGGGGTCTTCGGTCATTATGACGCTTGTGATGATGGGAATTTTGCTGAATATGGCCGCGTCGGACTCGGCCCCCAAAACCCCTTTGCGGGAAGATTACACTCATTACAGGACCAGGAACAGATAAATGAACAAACGCTTTATTATTGCTTCCGGCGGAACGGGGGGACATTTCTACCCCGGTTTTGCGTTGGGTAAGTTACTTAACAAACAAGGCAATAGCGTGCTTTTTGTGGTACGCAAAGAGGACCCTGCCATCCAAGTATTGCAAGACAATAAATTAAAATTCCGCGAGGTGGATTTTATGGGCCTGCCGCGCGGGTTTAATCCGCTTTCTTATTTTAAATTTTTGGCCAAGCTGTTTGGCGCACTGAGCCAAATGAAGCAGGTTATCCGTGAGTTTAAACCCGATGTATGCTTAGGTACGGGCGGTTATATTTCTTTTCCGCTCTTGTTCCAGGCTCATCACATGGGTATTAAAACCGTGGTGCACGATTCCAACACCAAAATTGGCCTGGCCAACAAAGTATGCGGCCGCTTTGCGGATTTGTTTTTGCTGGGGCTACCCTCCAACGATAAAATTAAAAACGCAAAGCTGACCAGCACCCCCATCCGCCCGGAGTTTGGGGAAACAGCCGACCGTAAAAAAATCTTAAAAGAACTGGAGCTTAACCCCCAGCAAAAAACCGTGCTGGTATTTGGCGGCAGCCAAGGGGCCAAAGGCCTTAACGCGGCCGTCATACAGGCGGTAAAGCGCATCGTGGCCGAAAACCAAAACGTGCATTTCATACACATCAGCGGGGAACGCTGGTACCAAACCATTAAAAACCAATACGGCCGCACGTTAAATGTTTGTGTGCTCCCGTATTCCAACGAGATTTACGAGCTCTTACAGGTTTGTGACGTGGCTATTTGCCGCAGCGGGGCCAGCACACTGGCGGAGCTTATTTGTTGCCGCAAACCGGCGCTTTTGGTGCCTTATCCATATGCGGCGGCTAACCACCAGTATTATAACGCCAAGATTCTGCAATCGGTGGGGTGTGCGGTTATTGCAGAGGAGGGGGAAAGACTGGAACAGGATATTTACCAGTTTTTAAACCGTGCGTTTTTAACGCAGAATGATGCAATGCTTCGCACCATGTCGGAAAATTATTCCAAGCTGGATATTCCCAGCCCGCTCCACGCGGCGCAAAACATTGCGGAAATTTTAAAACAGCTGTAACGACGTCTTTTTATAAAACAAGCCTTGGGGTTACTCGCCCCAAGGCTTTTATTTTTTATACACGTAAATTTGAAAAAAGAACAATCTTTTTGTTTTATGTCCTTGTTATCAAAGCGGATTGTTACCCCGGGTACGGCCGCATTTTAGGCCGCTTGTAAAAGGGTATATAAATTCCAAAAACTGCTAACTTTTGTTTTATTAGTTACACCAGGCGGCTGGGGGTTCTGGCCTATTACTTCCATGCGGCAGAGGGAGAATATAAAAACACCCCAAAGAGCATAAAAAAACCCCGCCTAAAGCGGGGTTTTAGGATTATTTGTTCTTTATAAAGCGCCTACAAAGTCCGCCAGTTTTTTACCGTCCGTGGTACCGTCATTGGTGATGTTAATGCGGTAGTTGGTGCCGGTGTCCTGGTCGGGAATAATCTGGGTCCATTTCACAATGCAGGTGGTGGTACCTTCATCGCGTCTGCAAACGTCTACGGAGCAGTCATTTCTCAAAGTAAAGGTAAAGTTCTTGGTAGAAAACACTTTACCGCCGTTGGGGTTATCCCATCTGCCGCCTTGCAGGTCCGCGTCCAGGGCGGTGTTATCGGTAGGGCAGCCCAGGGTGGGGTTGGCCTGGCGGTAACGCTGAATAGAGTCCGTCATAGCCTTGGCGTTTAAAAAGCCTTCCGTTAAGCGGGCTTTTTCTACGGAAATAGTATACTGAGGCAGCGCTACGGAAGACAAAATACCAATAATCAGCACCACTACCAACAGTTCAATTAAGGTAAAACCCTTGTTGTTTTGCATGGCAATTCTCCTTACTACAAATCAAAATTTGCTTACACTGTATAGTATAATAAAAACCTTTGCCAAGGCAAGCCCCAAAAAACAGTTGCAAAAACAAAATAATTATGTATAATAATATATGAACATATATTCATATATTTGAGGTTTTAACGCTATGTCTCCAATCAAAAAGGTAAATAAAGTAACCGCTTGCGCCCATCCGCTGGCGCACCAAAAAGCGGCTGACACGCTTAAACAAAACGCACCGAAAGAAGAAGAACTGTACGACTTGGCTGATTTGTTTAAAGCGTTTGCGGATTCGTCTCGCATCAAAATATTATGGGCGCTTAGCGCGTCGGAATTTTGCGTGTGTGACTTGGCGGACGCGCTGGGTATGACGCAATCCGCCGTGTCCCATCAGCTGCGTTTACTGAAACAAAGCCGTTTAATAAAAAGCCGCCGCGAAGGGCAAAGCATTATCTATTCTCTAGCGGATGAGCATGTTAAAAAAGTATTTAGCTTAGGTTTAGAACACGTGAGGGAAATATGAGCCACAATCATTCACATCAATGCGCCTGCCACGGCGGGTGCGCGGCAGAACCCCTGCCGGAAAATTACACTTTTAAGCATCTGCTAAAGGAACATCAAGCGCTTTTGGCGGCTACGGTCTTGTTTGTGTTTTCTTTCTTTTTTGTGGTTTAATTTTGGGTGGAGTTTGGTTTCTGTTTGGCGGGCTGGCTGCTGCCCGGGAGAGACGTGCTGATAACTTTTTTTAAAAAACGG
>CALUXL010000130.1 GCA_944324735.1 uncultured Elusimicrobiales bacterium | reverse complement strand
TCGTATATTCCCTGTCTTTGCGGAAAGTATGGCGGGATAGCAACACCCCCAAATACAAAAACAAAGGAAGCCCTACATAAAAAAACGGGATGGTATTTCGCCAGCCGATGGCTGCGTCCAACATTTTTAAGAAGGCCGCATCCAATACCCCCACAATTACACCCACCAGGGTGGCCAGGGTAAACCATTTGATAATATGCAAGACATTATTTTTTTGGGTTCTCCACATATTTTACATATTATCAAATTGGTTTTTAGCATACAAACACCCGTGTTAAAAGGGTAGTTTTTGGGCCCGGTTGTATTTTTGATATACTATATAGGTAAGACGGGGCCGCAGAAGCCTTCCCCCCGTAAGGAGATTGTTTATGGACTTTTTTATTTCTTCAGTAATTACCTTAGCTTTGGTGATGGACGGATTTGGCAATATTCCTTTGTTTATTGCTGCGCTTAAAAAAGTGGCGCCGGAACGCCGTAAAACGGTTTTATTGCGTGAGTTGGGCATTGCTCTATTAATTATGGTAGCCTTTTTATTCTTGGGTAAATGGTTTTTACAGGCGTTTGGCGTGCGGCAGTTTTCGCTTAGCATAGCGGGTGGGATTATTTTGTTTATTATTTCCATTCGTTTGGTTTTTGGCGGAGAAGAAGAACCCAAAACCGACCCGAAGGAAGACGAACCCTTTGTAGTGCCGTTGGCTATACCGCTGGTGGCGGGGCCGGCGGCGCTGTCGATGGTGATGATTTTGTCGGCCCAGTCTCCCAATAAGCTGGTTACGTTGGGGGTGGTGCTGGTGGCTTCTTTAATAAACTCGGTTATTTTGATGTTGTCTTTCCCCATTAGCACTTTGCTAGGTAAACGCGGGCTGGTAGCCATTGAGCGTTTAACCGGTATGATCTTGGTGCTTATGTCTGTGGATATGGTAATGGGCGGCATTGCGGAATTTATTAAACTGGGGCATTTATAATATGAAAAAAGTGCTTCTTTGGGTAATTGGTGTTTTACTCTTTGCGGGGAATTTTAGCGCCCAGGCCGCTGTGCAGCTGGCGCAGGATAAACCCAACTTTTGTTTGTTTGTCAGCCCCACTTGCGTGCATTGCAATAAGTTAAAGCACGAGTATTGGCAGAGGTTAAAAGACAAATATAAAGATACCGTCAATTTTGTGGAGTTGGATATATCCAAAGACGGAAACAATTTAATCTTTGCCGAAACGGCCAAAGCCTACGGCGTGAGCGACTTGGGCTATCCCGCCGCCTGCGTGGGAAGCACTTTTTTAATGGGATATCCCAACGAAATTGCCACCTATGCCGATGCGGCTATAGAAAAAGCCATGCTGCTAAATGAAAAAACCAACCTGGTGCAGGAAGGCACCCAGGATACCCAGGCTGCTTTTAGCAAGATTACCTTGTGGGCCATTATCGGCAGCGGGCTTGTGGACGGGGTAAACCCCTGCGCTTTTGCGGTGATTGTATTTTTTATTTCCTTCTTAACCGTATACAAATACAGCCGGCGTGAAATTGTGCTGGTGGGCGCTTCCTACTGTTTTGCCGTGTTTGTGGCGTACGTATTAATCGGGCTGGGGCTTTTTCAGTTCTTGTATGCCATGCGCGGCTTTGCATACGTAATTAAAGCGTTTTATATTATTACGGCAGCCGTTTGTTTGGCGTTTTTCTTTTTGGCGTTGTATGATTTTTGGATTTATAAAAAAACCAAAAAGGCGGACAAAATGCTTTTGCAATTGCCCACCAATTTAAAAGTGCGCATCCATAAAATTATGGGTTTCTTCCTGCGTGATAAGCACGAAAGTAGCTGGCGGCTTGTACTGGCTGCCTTGGCGGTGGGTTTTGGCGTGTCTCTGGTGGAGGCCGTTTGCACGGGGCAGGTGTATGTGCCTACGGTGGTGTTAATTATGCAGGATCCGGCCTTCCGCGTAAAAGCGTGGGTGTATTTACTTTTATATAATTTCATGTTTATTTTGCCTTTGGTGATAATTTTTGTATTATCTGTATTAGGTTATGAATCCAAAGGATTTAATGATTTCTTAAAGAAACATTTGGGCCTGATGAAACTTCTTTTGTGTGTGGTATTCTTGGCTTTATTTGTTTTATTACTTGGTAATATTTAAGGAGAATACAAGATGGACCGCAAGGGTTTTACATTAATGGAGTTTATTTTTGTAGTCATCATAATAGCTGTTTTATCTACGTTTGCCGTGCAGACGTATGTAAAAATAGTGGAACGGGCTACCATGTCTGACGCGGTCAATATGTTGGCTACGGGGGCCTCTGCGCAGGAACGCTACTTTTTAAAACGCAATGCCTATACCAATAAGTGGAGTTACCTGGACTTAAATATGGGTAACGACCCCCAACTGTTTAAAAATGAAGACGGCAGCGAAGTGTATTACACAAAAGGAAACTCGCCCGACAATACCGGTGACGGATTTGCTATTTCTTTTCAGTTTGATTATTACCGCAAAGGTTTTGTGGTAGCCCAGCGTGTAGGTTCTGATAAATATACCTATAAACTGGTACGCCCTTTTGGGCAGGCACAGGTTTACTGCATACCCGTTTATGAAAGTGAGTTTGACGTAAACTATTGTATGGATTATGCCGGTGTGGATGAAATGAAAGATTTACCTGCAAATCCCATGGTTCCCATACCGGAAAAGATTAAATTAGATTTAAACTAATTGCTAGGCCCGCGCCCAAAGGCGGGCCTATATTTTCTTGCTTTGTGAGAGAGGTCCTTGTTCATGAAAAAAGGTTTTACCATAAAAGCGCTGTTGGTTTTGGTGGTGGTAATTGCGTGTTTTGCGGCGGTAGCTTTCCCGCGTTATTTTTGGGAGAAGGAAAAGGCCCGCGCTTTGGCGATGGATGCTATTTTGTCCGACGCAGAAATAGCGCAGGATTATTTTATGCGTTTAAACGGGCATTTCTCGCAAGATTGGGCAAGCTTAACGCGTTATTTTTCCGTCCCTGCCGTATTAAATGTAACGGCCAGCGCGGTGGAAGGAAGCCCAGCGGAACTTTATTTGGCGTTTATTGGCCCCAACGGCAAGCCGGAGACGGATGGCTATATTGTCAGCCTGCAGGAAAATCTTTCGCAGGAAGAGCCCTTTTTGCTTTCTGCCCGGCGCATTGGCGGGCGGTTTAATTATCAGTTGGATAGGCCCATGCTCTCCGGCCAAACCATTTGCCGCGGACAGGATGAAAAAGGCAATATGTTTTGTGAACACTTCTCTCCTTATTTAGTGCGCGAACATATCCGTTTTGTTCCCGCTTCTTTGGAAGATACCCCGGAAAATGCGCGGGCGGATAAATAATTTTTATAGGCCGATATAGGACCTCAAAAGGTCTTGACAACGCTTTTCGCTACTGCTAAACTAGATATGTAGCCGCTATGGCTGCAAAATTCTATATAAAACTGTAGGAGGTTTTATGAATAAGAAAGGTTTTACCTTGATCGAACTGCTCGTAGTAGTATTGATCATCGGTATTTTGGCCGCTATGGCTATGCCTCAGTACTTCAAAGCGGTGGAACGCTCCCGCATGACGGAAGCCGACACCTTGTTGGGCAGCATTGCTCAGGCTCAGCGCCGCAAATTCTTACAGACCAACCGGTTTGTAACGAACTACAGAGCGTTGGACGTGTCCCCGAAAGATTCCAACGGGTCCACCTACTACACCAAAGGCAACCCTGCCACTGGTGCTAACGGTAACGGCTTTGCCGTAGTGTTGGCTGGTACCACCTTCCAGGATGGTATTGCCACCGCTACCCGCCATGCCGCTACCGGTGCTTTGCAGTATCAGTATAGCTTGTCCCGCTACTATCAGGGTGACAACGTAACCTGCACCGGCACCAACACCGCTGGCCAGGAACTCTGCGCTGACTTCTGCGGTATTGATACGCCGACCGGCTCTTGCTGCAACAACGGCACCACCTCTGCCTGCGCTCGGCCGGCCAATAACTAATTCACTTAGTTAATCTTAAACCCCGCCTGGTAACAGGCGGGGTTTTTTATTGGGCGGAAAATAATTGGATTGTTTTTAGCGGGCCAGTTGGATAGCGCGTATGACGCGCAAATTATCTTTTGCATACAGCTTGTTTTTTGTATTTATGCCATGTAATCTTTTTTTAGGCACTTGGTAATGGCGTTATATGCCGCGTAAAAAGTTTAACAGGCTTGTTGGGGGAAGTTTATGGCAGAAGGAAAATTCGGACACTGTAGAGCTAAAAATAATAAAAAGAGTGCCCTTTATACATATAGCAAGCAGGTTTAAAAGAACCAGAAAAAGGATAGAACTTTGTAAAAGATAAGAAGCTCCTTTGTTTTAATGGCACTAGCCGCCAGTAGAAGGAAAACAAGGCCTTTTCAAACTCTAGCCTGGCGTTTATAATATAAAATAACCCCCCGTTATTAAAACGGGGGGTAAAAATTATTTTTTATTTCTTTTGGGTTTTATCTTCCGCTGGTTTCGTGTCTTTGCCGGCGGTTTTGTTTTCTGTTTTTGTGGCAGCTGTTTTGGACTCTTCTTTTTTATTTTCCGCTTTTTTGGAGTTGTTATCTTTAGGGGCTGGTTCTGTGGCGGAGGGGTTATCCGTCGTTTGTGTTTCGGCTGGTTGCGCCTCTTCTTGTTGCACCGGTTCGGGCGGATAGAGCTGTAGCGCCAGGTTTTGTAATAATTCCTGGGCGGCGGCATAGTCGGCACTGGCTTGGGCAAATTGCGCCGTAACCGCAGAACCCGGGGTGTTTTTGGCTATTTCCAGCTCAAACAGGGCTTTTTTAATGTCAAAGTCCTGCCGGGCAAGCAGTAAATTAATTTCTGCCACCAGGCGGTCTTTTTCTTCCTTTACCACTACCGGGCAGGAATTTAACGCTTCCCCCAGAATGGTTAAATTGCGGTTGGCTTTTTCCAAAGAAATCTCTTCTAACTGGGGAATTTTTTGCTGCGGATCCGGTACGGAAATAGCCGCCGCTATGCTGGAGTTACGGGCAGGAAGGTAAATATTTCCTACCACCATTCCTCCCACAAAAACTAAAGCCAATGTAAATAAATATAAAATATAGCGCATATGTAATGTATCCTGGTAAAAACTTTATTTGGCCGGTGTTGTAGCCTTTGCCTTGGGCGCGGGGGCGTTTTGGCATTTTATTACTTGGCTAATTTCTTGTCCGTCGGCCCCTTGGGTGATGCCGGTGATAGAATCCGTACCCGTGCAGGTAATTTCACTTTGTTTTTGGGGCTCAAAACCGGTAGCTGTGCAAACCCCGTTTTGCAAAAAGTCTTTTAAAGGGTTTCTCTGGCGTTTTTGGGGCTGGTTAGCGTCCTCCGGCCCAAAATGGGATTGCAGATAGTCTGCCATTTGGGTTCGTTCCTGGGGGCTAAAGCGGCAGACTTGTTGAAAAGAAGGTTTATTTTCTTGCGGCTCTGTGGCGGAAGTTTGCGGTGTGTTTGCCTCTTCTGTTTGTGGAGCCGCTTGCATGGGTTGCGGAGTTACGGTTTCAACGCATTTGCCGTTTTCTTCCCCGTTGATCGAGCGCACCAAAACCAGGCCGCCCGGTAAGGAACTGCCTTCCTGGCAGGTGTAGGGAGTGCAGGTGCGTAAATTGTCGGCGTAAACAGCGTCGCAGGCGGGGTGTGCGCTGGCGGCCAGTTGCGCAGCGGGTGCCGCCTCGGGCTGAGGGTTAGCTTGCATAGCTACAGGCTCTTCTTTGGAACAGGCAGCAAAAGCCAACAAACACAAAACGGGAATAAAGAGTTTTTTCATATAAATTCTCCTTAACAATTACTATTATTTTAGCAAAACAAACTTAGGTTTTGGCGCGTGATTTACTATAATAGAACAAACAGTTTTTATTTTTTATTACACAGGAGCGGCTATGGCTAGAATCAAGTTTGGCAAAGAAGGGCATTTAGAGTTGGAAATTTCACCTTTAACCATATGGTCCAACCCCGGAAGCGAAGGGGAATTTATGGAATATCAAATCGGTTTATATTGCGAGGGGGAAAATATTTTTTCTTCTTACGCGTCTGAAAAACTGGTGGCGGTGAAAGACGAAGAAACCGTGTATCTTTCTGACTTTATTGCCCTGGTGCTGGCCAACCGCACCGAGGATAACTGGACCATGCTGGAGCCGAAAGTATCCTTTTATATGCGCCCGTCCGCAGCGCCGCAGGGTTGCTGCAGCGCTTATAACCGGCCGGACGATTTTTTTATGCAAATTACGCTTGAGCAAAATATTTTTGCGGGGGAAGATAAAGTATTCGGTCCCTACTCCAACACCAGCTTAAATATTAATTTTGAGGCCCCCGCCAAAGACTGGGCCAAATTTGCCCAAGACATCCGCGCCGAAGAAGAAGACTTTGATGAAGAAGAGGAAGAAAACCAGCAAGCGGCTTAAGCGCTTTTTATTAAACGGCCCCGCATACTTTTTTGGGTGTGCGGGGCTGTGTTTTGTAAACGGAAACACATTACAAAACCAAAGTTTCTAAATCCTCCGGCACGTATATGGGGCCGGCAAATTCCTGCCGGGCTTCTTGCGTGTAGAGTGTTTTGCGTTGGGGCAGGTTATTGTCCTGCGTGTGGTATAAAAGCAGGCTTTTGGCTTGCAGTTCGGTAGCTACGCGCGCGGCGTCTTTGGCGGTGCTGTGGTGCTTTTCGTAAGGGTTAAAAAGGTCTTTTTCCGTATAGAGGCAGAAAGCTTCGCTCATCAGCAAATCGGCCCCTTGGGCATAGGCGCGGCAGAGCGGGTTAAAAGGCTCGTCCCCCAGGCATACCAAGGTTTTCCCGCCGAGTAGTTGGGCGCGGTAACCAAATTGTTTCATTTTGGTGGAGTGTATATCAAAAGCCGTACAGTTAAAATCGCCCGCCGTAAAATTCTGCCCGTCTTGCAGACGCACAAAACGCACGGTGTTGTCCAACGCGCCCAATAATTTTTTGGTAAGCGTCATACGGCAGAAGGTGCGCAGTTTTTCTTCGCACTCGTCATGGCAGAAAATGGTCAGCCCGTTGTGCTTGCCGCGCAAAGAGAGCGAGGCCGCCAGGCGGATAATCCAAATCACGCCCAGTATATGGTCCGTATGTCCGTGGGTAACAAACATCCAGCGTATTTGGGGAATGGCAATGGAGGCCTTTTCCAGCTGGGTTAATATGCCGTTGCCGCCGCCGGCGTCCGTTAAAAAACAGCCGTTGGGGGCGGTTAAGGCAAAACAGGTGTTATAACATTTGGTTGCCAGGGCATTGCCGGTGCCCAGCAGGGTTAGTTTGGTTGTCATACTTATATTTTATAAATTTGAAGGGGCTGGCGCGGAGGCTTTTGTTTTTTTAAAATAAAAAAGAATTTTATTTTTTATATAGGAGCTTTTTATGTCTTTAAAAATAGGTATTGTGGGTTATGGTAACTTAGGCCGCGGGGTAGAGCTGGCCGTAAAGCAAAATCCGGACGCGCAACTGGCAGCCGTGTTTACCCGCAGAAGCCCCCAGGCGGTTAAATTGGCTTTTCCCGGGGTGCCCGTGGTGGCGGCAGACGAAGCCCCCGCGTGGAAAGATAAACTGGACGTACTTATTTTATGCGGCGGCAGCGCGACGGACTTGCCCACCCAAACCCCGCATTTTGCCCAATGGTTTAACGTGGTGGACAGTTTTGACACGCACGCCCGCATCCCCCAACATTTTGACGCGGTGGACTCCGCCGCCCGCCGGGCCCAAAAAACGGCCATTATTTCCGTAGGGTGGGACCCGGGCCTCTTCTCCCTCAACCGCCTTTATGCCCAGGCCGTATTGCCGCAAGGCAAGAAATACACTTTTTGGGGCAAAGGCATCAGCCAAGGCCATTCAGACGCTATCCGCCGTATCCCCGGTGTGCAGGACGCCAAACAATATACCATCCCCGTGCCCGGCGCTTTAGACAGCGTGCGCCTGGGCGAAAATCCCACCCTTACCACCCGCCAAAAACACACGCGGGAATGTCTTGTGGTCTTAAAGCCGGGGGCGGACGCCGCACAAGTGGAACACCAAATTAAAACCATGCCCAATTATTTTGACGAATATGACACCACCGTTCATTTTGTCTCCCAGCAGGAACTGGACGCCAACCATTCCGGCATGCCGCACGGAGGTTTTGTGTTTGCCAGCGGGGCTACCGGTAAACACGGGGAGAACAAACAGCTTATTGAATATAGCTTAAAGTTGGATTCTAACCCGCAGTTTACCGCCAGCGTGCTGGTGGCTTATGCCCGTGCGGCCGTGCGCTTAAATAAAGAAGGTGTTTTTGGCTGCAAAACCGTGTTGGATGTAGCCCCCGCTTATTTAAGCCCTAAAGACGGTGCCGCCCTGCGCAAAGAATTATTATAACGCCCGCATTTACGCCAAACACCCCGCTTTATAAATAAAGCGGGGTGTTTGGTTTTACTTTTTGTTTATCTATATGACCTTAATTTTTTGCCGTAAAAGTTAAGGTTTCTCCGTCGTTAGGAATAAACAGGTTGGAAAGATTGTTTTCCTTTACCAGTTCTTTTAAATCCTGCCGGGTTACGGTAAGGTGGCTGACGGTATCCATATGGCTGGCTACAATAGCGGCGTGGGGAGCATAACGGGATGTTTGTAAAACGTCCTCTTTCCCCATAATCAAATGTTCCCCGTTGGCTACCGAGGCCGCACAGGCGTTTACCACAACCACATCCGGCTGGTAAGTATCCAGCGCGTTTTGTACTTCCGGGCACCAAATGGTGTCTCCCGCTAAATAAAGGGTGGGTTCTTCTTGCGCTTTAAATACAACGCCCATAGCATCATAGGGCATACCTAATTGTTCACATACGGGTTTAACAATTTCTCTTTTCCCGTGTTGTCCCTGGGTTTTAAACAGCGTAACCTGGTGCAAGCGAGCGGGGGCTTGGGTTAGAATTTCCACATTCGTAAACCCCAGGGAAGATAAAAATTGTTTGTCTGTTTCTGACTGGGTAAATATTTTGATGTTTTTATTTAAAGCTTTGGCGGCAAAATCGTCCCAATGGTCCGGGTGAACATGGGTAAGAATAACGGCATCTACGTCTACAATTTTTTCAATAGGGTAGGGTAGCTCCACACGGGGCTGGCGTATTTCCGGGTGGACGGCGCCTTCAAAGCCGGGCATATAGTCTTTGGGGCCAAGCCAAGGGTCCACCAAAAAGCGGGTTTGGGCGTAATTGATAATTATTGTTGCGTTTCTGATTTGGGTTATTTGCATAAAACCTCCTTGCTGTATATTATTATTGTAGGTAATTGATTTCTTTTTAACAAGAATACACTAATTTGTATAATATTTACTTTTTTGTATAATACTTACTATAAAGTAAGTAAAGGAAACAATATGCCTAAAAATACAAAATTAGAATATAAATGCCCGCTGGAAGCCACTATGGATATTATCGGCGGTAAATATAAAGGGGTAATTATTGGGCATTTAATCGGGCGTACGCTCCGGTACAATGAACTGCAAAAATTAATTGCCCACGCCACGCCCAAAATGCTGATACAGCAGTTAAAAGAATTGGAGCGGGACGGTATTGTCTCCCGCAAGTTATACCCGGTGGTTCCGCCTAAGACGGAATATTCCCTCACCCGCCGCGGCAAAACGCTTATCCCGGCTATTATAGAGCTAAACAAATGGGGGCTATTGTATTTAAAAGAAGAAAAAATACCCTGTGCATATAAAGGGGATTTGGCAACTATTGCCAAGCAGTATCCTTCCCGGTAATGCCTAGTTTAGCACATAATAATATGGTCTTTATTTTAAGAAAACCCCGTTCTGTATTTCTCAGAACGGGGTTTTAAAAAGTAAATACAAACGGAAGGGGAGGGATTCGAACCCTCGGTGGGGGGATACCCCACATCAGTTTTCAAGACTGACGCCTTAAACCACTCGGCCACCCTTCCAATCTTCTTATATTTTAATAAATTTGGCCCCGTCTCGTGGGGGTTATTTCGCGGTGTTGAAAGATTTTACGTGGCGTATTAGCTGTTGGCGCACGGACTCCTGCTTTTTACGCAGGGTGAAAGGCGTATATTTTTTTAATGGCGGCAGCGTGATTTTTTTGCCCGGGTGAGGTATAAATAGTTTGGCCGGCAGTAAATTTTCTATACCCGGCATTACCCGTTGGGCGTATAAATCCGGCACGGTCTTTGCACCGGCATACCGCACCAAAGAATAGGCAAAAGCGTTGCAATTTACCGCTTTGTTGCGTTTTTTGCAAACGCTGGGTTCAATAATGGAGTACAGTGTTCCATACGGCAAAGGATGATGGTAGGTATAGTTAATATAATGTTTGGCAAGTTGCAGGATGCGCAGTGCAAAAACCTCGTCTTTAAAAGGGGAGGTTACTTCTCCTGCGGCAAAGTTCCATTTTTTAGGGTCCGCTTGGGCAAAAAAATCTTGCACGGCCTGCATTTCCCGAGGGGCATTTATATGGGCTACCAGGTATCCGTCCGCATGGCCGATGGCCTGGGTGCCATTTTGGGCGTAAGCGGCAATTACAAAGCCTTTGTGGCCGTGGCCAAAGTCTTTTTCTAATTCTTTAAAATAGGCGGCGGGGTGGCGGGGGTTATACAGCTGGGCAAAAGCGTGGGGATTATCGGGAATAATGACCAAAAGGGAATGCCCGTACGAGCGCACCATGCGCCAATTTTTATCGGTATGATAACCAAATTGCAGGGCCATATCAATATCTCTCCCCAGCCAATATACCCGCGCAAAAGCCAGGTTAGGAAGTAAAAAAATGCCGCAAACAATAATCCATTTGATAATTCTTTTCACCACTTATTATTATAAAGTTTTACTTTCCTTGGGGGAAAGGGCCAAAAGGCCCGCCCACCCTTAGGCCCAAAGGGCATCTTACCCCCTGCATAAGGGCATTTTGCCCCTCGGTTGCCTCCTTGCAAACTGCTATAATGTATACAAGAGGTAGTATATGCAAAAAGAAGAACAAGCCAAAATTGTTTATCGCTTTAAAAATGCTTTGTATATTAATTTAACCAATCGCTGCCCTAATTTGTGCGCTTTTTGTATTAAAACCAAATGGCATATGCGCTTTAACGGGTACAATTTAAACCTGGCCCAGCAGGAACCCACCCCCCAGCAAGTGCTGGACGAGCTGGAAAAAGAAATGCACCAAAACCCGGTGCAGGAAATTGTCTTTTGCGGGTATGGGGAACCCACCATGCGTTTAAATGAAATGCTGTTTATTGCCAAAACCATCAAAGGGTGGGAGGCGCAGGCCAAATTCCCGCCGATAAAAATACGTTTAAATACCAATGGCCTGGGCAGTATGATTAATAAACAGGATATTGTGCCCCTGTTGCAAAACGTAATTGATGAAGTTTACGTAAGCCTAAACGCGCAGGACGAGGCCACCTGGAAAAAGATTGTCCGCCCGGCCCCGGGGTATGAAGACGGCTTTAGCGCGGTGAAAGAATTTATTTTGTTTTGTTCCCAGGCGGGCTTTAAAAAAGTGGTGGCCAGCTGTGTGGACAAAACCGGTGCAGACGCCGATGCGGTGCGTTCCCTGGCAGAGAGCCTGGGGGCGGAGTTTTATTTAAGGAGTTTTTTGGATGAAGAAAATTAAACTCAAAAAACCGGGTGTGCTGTTTGTGGTTTTTTTGATGTTAATATCGGTTTTGCTTACCTGGTTTTTTGTAACGGCGGAAGATTTTTATGACTATGCCGGCAACACGATAGAAAGTTCCGCGCGTGTCTCCCCCGTTACCAAGGAAGACGCCGCCGCCAAAGCCCTTCCGCCTAAGCGCGGCTTTAATACCGAGGTAAAATACCGCCGCTTTTTTATCACGGCCCCCGGTGCCGAAAAGGTGGAACTGCTGGCCGATTTTAACCGCTGGGGGGAAGACCCCATTGAACTTAAAAAATACCGCAAAGGTTATTTTGAAACATCTGTTGCGTTAACCGCGGGCGATTATAAATATTTATTTTCTATCGACGGCAAAGAAACCCTGGACCCGAGCAACAAAGACCGCATGATGCTGGGCGATAGGGAAGTTTGCATTAAAACGGTGCGCTAATGAAAAACGCTTCTATTACTACACATTCCCGTCAGGAAACCCTTGCCTTGGCCAGCCGCTTTGCCAAAGCCTTGCAAGGGGGAGAGATTATTTTTTTACGCGGGCCTATCGGCGCGGGTAAAACGGTTTTTGTAAAAGGCGTGGCGGCGGCGCTGGGGCTTAAAAGTTCCCCCGTCAGCGCCAGCTTTAGCTTAATGAAAGAATACAAAAACAAAAACGTAAAATTATTTCATGTCGATTTGTTCCGCCTAAGCGAGGGCGAAGTGTTTAACCTGGGGTTTGAGGAAATGCTGGAGGACGAAAAGTCCATCATCCTGGCCGAATGGCCGGACCCCATTGCCCATATGCTTCCCGCCGACAGGCTGGAAATGGAATTTGTATTAAAACAAGCCGACGAACGTGAAATAAAACTGGCCGCTTTGGGCCGCGTGAGCGAAAAACTTTTGGAGGAATTATGCCGGGCGTCAAAAATGTAACCATTGGGTTGGATACTTCTTCTTCCCCGCTGTTGGCGGTGCTGGAGAAAGAAGGTAAAATTTGTTCTTCCCGCCGCAAAGGGGTAAAGCAGGAAAGGCTTTTATTCCCCGTTTTGCAGAAACTGCTGGCCAAACAGCAGGCCCAGTTAAGCGATGTTAAAAAAGTGGTTATTGTACGCGGGCCGGGCCGTTTTACGGGTATACGCATTGCGCTTACGTTTGCCTCTATGCTTAAGTATTTAAACGGTGCGCAGGTATACGGCGTTACCATGTTTGAAGCGGTAAAAGAGCAGGTAATGGCTTCTAAAACATTTAAAAATTGGCAGGCGCAAAATCCTTCCGGCGTGTTGGCCGTGGTGCTGCATGCGTTTCGGGAGGAGTATTTCCTTCAGTTCTTTACCCCGCAGGAGCAGGCACCGCAGTGGCTGTCTTGCGAGGAACTTTTGGAGCGTCTCTCTGCCTGTAAGGAACCCGTTTTTGTAGCCGGGGCCGATAAGGAACATACCCCGCTGGCGGGTTTGTTGGGCACTCGCTGGCCTTTGGCGGATTTTAAGGATTGTTTGGTCCGCCCGGATACATTGGCCGCTTTGTCTGCGCGGGAAGATTTATGCACCAACGCCCTGGAGCCATTATATTTAAAACCGGCGCGGTTTGAGTTATTGGGTAAATAAGCATGCAAATCCTCCCGGCTAGTTTAAAGCAGGCCGCACAGCTGGCCCGGTTGGAAGCCAGCCAGCCTTTGGCCGCCGGCTGGGGGGAAGACGGCTTTAAGGGGGAAATACCCCTTCCCTGTGCGGTGGTGTTAACCGCCCAGGAAGGGAACGAACCGGCCGGCTTTATATGCGCGCGTTACGCGGTGGACGCGGCGGAAATTGTTAACCTGGCCGTTCACCCGCTTTTTACCCGCCAAGGGATTGGGAAAAAACTATTGCAGGCGGTTTTGCAGCGTTTAAAAGCTTTGGGGGTAACGTCTGTTACGTTGGAAGTAAACGAAGCAAACGCCCCGGCTATTCATTTATACACGCGCGCCGGGTTTAGCGTGTTGGACCGGCGCAAAGCTTTTTACGGCCAGCAAGACGCCTTGTTAATGGGGGTAAACTTATGAAAAAATGGATTTGTTTTTTGTTTTTGCTTCTTCCTTGTGCTGCGGGCGCTTTGGAACTGAGCGACGCTTCCCGCCGGGAGGCCAAACTGTATACCACCTTTATTGAAGCCCTCTACGCCCAGCGCGATGGGGACCCGCGCGCCCTGGATTTATTTAAAGAAGCGCTTTCTTACTCGCCGGATAACGCCTATATTAAACGCTATATTGTGGCTACCGCCATTATGCAGGACCGCTTTTCCGAAGGCGAACCCTATGCCGATTTTATTACCAAAGAGGCCGACGGGGAGGACTGGACTGTGCGCGCCGCTTACCTGCTTAAAAAGAACGAAATTCCCCAAGCTCTTCAAGCCTATGAAGAAGCTTTAAAACTTTCCGGGGATGATGCCCGCATTGCGTACCAATACATGCTGGTGTTGGGGTATGCGGGGGATACGGAGTCTTTGGAAAAAATGGAAGCCTTGGCGGAGCGGTTCCCGCTGATGGCGTCATCGGTCTATTTAGAAATGGGGCGTATTTACTGGCGAAACAAAAACGCGGCCGCCGCGCTGGAATATTATAATAAAGCGTGCGAGGCGGACCCGTTCTCGGTAGAGGCCCGCCTGGAGCGCGCACAGTTTTACGAGCGCACCTCCAACTTCTTTTTAATGCTGTATGAGTTTGAACAGCTTGAAAAAATGGGCTATGCCAGTGCCGATATGTTTACGCGGATGGGTTCCGTGTTTCTGATTTCTAAAGATGCCCCCAAAGCCAAACAATATTTTGAAAAAGCCATCAAGTTGGAACCCGGCCACCCCAGCGCCCGCTATTTCTTAACCGTACTGGCCGAGCAGGACGGCAACTATGCGCTGGCCTTGGAGCATTTGCAAGCCGCGCGGGACTATTCGGAAACCTCCGGCAAATGGCTGCAGGCCAGTTTTTACCAGGAAAAACTGGGGGACCGCAAAGCCAGTTTGGATACCTTAAAAAAAGCCTATAAGAAATTTGCCGGCAGTGTGGAAATTGGTTATTTTTACGCGCTGGCCTTGCAGGACGCGGGCAAATACCGGGCTTCTATCCGGGTGCTGAAAAAAATCCTGCAGGAGCGCCCCGAATATGCCGACGCGCGCCTGGCCTATGCTTACGTGCTGGACACGCTTAAAAAATATAAACAATTGGAAGAGCAAATAAACGCCCTTTTGGCGCAGGATGAAAATATGCACGAAGCCATGAATTTATGGGCGTACAGTTTGTCTATTCGTGGGGAACGCCTGCAAGAAGCCCAAAAATATGCCGAAAAAGCGGTTTCTCTCTCCCCGCAGGACGCTTCTTACCAAGATACCCTGGCCTGGGTATATTTCCAACAGGGCAAGGTGGAAAGAGCCCTGGATTTGCTGGAAAATATTGACCCGCAGGCCCTAACGGATAATGCGGAAATAGCCTACCACCTGGCGGCCGTATACGCCGCCGCCGGCCAAAAAGAAAAAGCGCTTGATTTGCTTAAAAACGAAGCCGCCCCCTGGCCTCTTTCCAAGGGGTTACTTAAAGAATTAGAAAAATAATTTTGCTTGGCTTTTACAAACATCCCCGGCCTGTTTTCGGCCGGGGATGTTTGTTTTCAAAGCAAGGCCTACTTTTTAAGTAGGCCTTGCTTTGTTTTTTTTTTTTGATATAACGTTTTTAGCTAGAGTATATGGAGGGGATTGTGAGTCGAAATAAAACCCAAAATAAGCGTGCTTTTACGCTTACAGAGTTGCTTATAGTGGTGATTGTAATTGGCGTATTATCCGCCGTTACATTGCCCAAATTCAACCGCGTGATAGAAAACCGCAAAGTAACGGAAGCGGAAGAAATGATGTCCGCGGTTCGTATGGAGCAGGAAAGACGTTGTACATTGGACCAGAACTATACCACCAACTTTTCTAACTTGTCTGATGTCATCGCCTCTGCCAATACCAAAAACTACACGTATAGTTTGCAGTCTCAAGGTATCTCGGCCAAGAGTGCGAGTGGGGACTATACGCTTAAGATTTTATCTTACGAAGACGGCAGCTATTGCTGCACGGGTACGGGTTGTAAGAAATTAAATAAAAACTACCCGGACTGTGCCACCTTAAGCTTTCCCACTTCTAACTGTGCGGGAACGGAGGGTGGTGAACCCGGTGAACCTGAAGAACCTGTAGCCCCTGAATGCACGAACGGCCAAGTAAAAGGCAGCCAAGTGTGTAACGGTTGCGGAACGCAGACTACGCAAAAATGCGTAAACGGCAAATGGACTAACGTGCTAGGTACCTGCTCTAAAACGGCGGAAGAATGTGCCCCAAAACCGCAGTGCCCTACCAAACCGGCGGACGCAGTGAAGAAATGCGAATGCGGTACGGTAACGGCCAGCCACAAGTGCGATGCTAGCACCAATTATACCTGGGTGCAAGAGGCTTTCCCGGCCTGCCCCACCAAACCGGCGGACGTAACGGAAACGGGCTCTGACGGTAAGACCGTGCGCAAAAAAACCTTTACGTGCGTAAACAATGTATGGACGGCTGGTAACTGGGATAAGGAATGCCCGGAAGAAACCTGTACGGAAGGGAGCACTCGCCAATCGGAGACCTCTTGTGGTTCTGGGTGTGGGGTAGTTTTGGAAGCTTGTATTAAAGGTAAATGGCAAGGAGTAAATTGTGTTCCCAAGTCAGGAGCGGAATGCACTCCCAGTATCTCCAACCAAGAAAAATGCCCAGATGGAACTTATCGCAGACGGACTTGCAATACGGCTACTTGCAAGTGGGGGGCTTGGGATAAAGAATGTTCCGCCCAGGACTGTTCCAATGCTGCCTATAAAGCTAGTCATAAATCGGAGTGTTGCCCCTCGGCGCCCAGTACGGATAGCACATGCTGGACTTGCGGTAAACCTACTTTTGAATGGGTTTCCACTTCTAATAGGGGTACGCGTGTAACGTCCTTGAATTTTTCAGCTAACTCTTCGCCGCAAGCTTGCCGCAACAAAACGCTTTCTTCTTGTCCGTCTAGCGTTTCATCTGGAAACCAAATTTGTAGAAATGCTTCAGCTGGCGCGAATTGTGATGGCTATCAGGGTACATATTGTCCGAAATCCTTGTCTTATTCTTACACTCAAGGCGGAAATGGCAATTGGATTTCGCATCTTCCTGGAATTTCACCAGCTGAAGTTATCCCTTCGTGTTCCGGCACTTGTTGCGCTTGCATTTCGTATGTGAGCAACGGAGTAATTTGTCAGGAGAAGAAAGCAACCTGTGTTAAGAACGGTTGGTAAATTCACGAGACCTCCTTGCACTAAGCAAGAGGAAAAAAGGCCTCCCTGTAGAGGGGAGGCCTTTCTCGTTTATAAATATTTTAGAGCAGTTTAAAATAGCAGCAAAAGTTGTTATTTCGTTTGTTAATTAGTTTTCAATATACAAAAGCAGATAGCCGGAAGAAAACTGTATGGATATGTTTTCCTGCGCGGCGCAGTTGCTTAAAGTGCGCCCCGTGCGCCCCAGCTCCAGCGTGGCGTTTTGCAGGGGATATTGCAACCCTTTTAAGGTTACGTTTTGGCAGGCGGTAACGGGTATTAGGCTTACGCGTGCACCGGGGCGGACGGTTTTTTGGGTGGGTTTGATAAGGGGGTAAATTTTCCAACCGTCGGCCACAAAGCAAATATCCATTTGTGATAAATAGGGGTAAACGGAGAGGAAGTTACCGATTGAAAAATCCCACCGGCCGCCGGTTCCGCCGGCTATGGTTACGTGGGTAAAATGATTGTCTTGCAGGTAGTCTAGGGCTTTTTCCAGGTCGGTATTATCTTGGCGGGGGATGCGCAACAGCTTTTCCCGGGGCCAGGTTTGTTGGGTGGAAAGGGAGTCAAAATCCCCTATAATTTTATCGGGCATTACGCCGGCCGCGGCGGCTTTTTGGGCGCCGCCGTCCGCCGCCAGTATAAAGTTTACCTGGGCGGCTAGTTGCTGTAATAAAGCGGGGGAAGGGCAAACCCCGTTACCGATAAGTAATGCGTTTAATGGTTGTTTCATTTTTTTGTTGTAAACATACCGTAAATAAGATTATGAGCCCAACGGCAAGGCCAATGTAAAAAGGGTCCACCATTTGGGCGGCACCGGCTAAGCCGGCTTGCCAGTTATCCACCTGCCCCGCCAGCCACCGGGGAACAAAGCGCCAAAGCGTCATGGCGGCGGCGCTGGTTAAAGAGGCCAATACAAATTGATTGTCCGAAATACGCCCCGGGAAGATATATCCCATCAATATAGGCGCCAGCAAACAGGCAGAGAAATAAGAACCCAGCGTAAGCCAAATTTCTTTAAAACTGCCGTCAAATACGCTGGCCATACACACGGCCAAGGCCCCCACAATAAACAAGGCAATACGGTTGGATAATACCACATCTTTAAAGCGTGTTCTAAGCAGGTCAAAACTTAATGTATTGGAGGCGATGAACAAAAAGGAATTTAAGGTGGATAAAATAATGGCTAAAATGCCCGCCACAAAGAACCCTTTTAAACCGGTGGGCAGTAGCTGTATGGCGTAAAAGAAATAAGCCTCCCCCGGCTGGGCCTGCGGCAAAAGGGCGCGGGCATATAAAGAGCCGGTGGTGGTGCATAAATCAAAACAAAACCAAACACAGGTGGAAATAATAATCCCTTTTTTTACTACGGCGGGGGACTGGGCCGCAAAGCAACGCTGGTAAAAGCTGGGGTCAATAAGGGCGGAAAGCGCAATAAAACCCCAAATAAGCGTGTTCATAATACCGTTCCCGCCGGTGATGGAAAAATGGCTTGCGGGCAAGTTTGCTTTTAGAAACCCTATCCCCCCAAACGCATGTATGGAAAACAACACCACCAGCAGTACCGAAAGACACATCACAAAAAATTGTACCAGGTCCGAAAATACCACACTTTTAAACCCGCCCCAAACCGAATATAAACACGCAAACAGCGTGCCGTAAATCATGCCGTTTAATATGCTTATGCCAAATACCATATTTAAAAACATTCCTAAACTAAGCGCATAAGCAATGGGGGTTATATAAAAGAACGTAAACACGGCGGCCACTTTGCTGGCCTTGGGGCCAAACATACTGCCTGCTAAATCCGGCAGAGTAAGGGATTTGTATTTGGCAATTTTGTCGGCAATAAAAAAGGCAAAAATTAAGTAAGCAATATACCAAAACGCGCCTTGCGTAACAAAGTTATAAATACCGTAATTAAAAGTAATTTCGTTTACGCCAAAAATACCGCCGTACCAGGTAGCCACCAGCGTGGCCACAAACAGGGGTAGCGTGAGGCGGCGCCCCATTAATAAATAGTCCAGCGCTTTGTTACCGCCCTTTTTAAGGCGTAAATTACCATATACGGCGGCCGCGGCGGTAAGGCCCAAGATGGCAAAAAATACCACCCAGTCCGCTGCGCTAAGATATGTAAGCGTGGTAAGTTTGGGTAACATGTGTTTACCTGACGATAAAAAATGGGGCCCCCGAAGGGACCCCATTATTTTACCAAATATAATATGCGGGTATAAGCACCAGCATGGAAAGCACAATGAGTATAATTTCTAACTTAAAGAACCATTTTACCCATTGGGGGTAGGATATCCCCGCCAGCGCCAAGGCACCCATGGTAACCGGAGCGGTGGGAATAATGGGGTTGCCCCAGCCTTCCCCAAACTGGTAAGCCAAAATAACCACCTGGCGGGATACGCCCACCAAATCCCCCAAGGGAATCATGATGGGCATCGTCAGCACGGCCTGGCCGGAACCGGACGCAATAAAGAAGTTAAGCGCCGTTTGGATAAGAAACATAGCCTGCGGCGCCAGCACGGGCGGCAGGGCGCCGATGCCTTTGGTCATGGCGTGCAGGAAGGTATCCAAAATAAACCCGTTGGTGGCTACAATTACAATGGAGCGCGCAAGCGCCATTAAAATACATACGCTTACCATGGACTGAGCCCCCGCTATAATAGCGTCCGTCGCCTGGTTTACGTTTAATTTACCAAAGTAAGCCGCGGCAATGGTAACGCCTAAAAATACGGCGGCAATTTCCGTCATGTACCATTGGTATTTGATAATACCAAAGAACAGTACCCCCATGCCCAAGGCAAAAGAGGCCAGCACCATTTTGTGCGCGCGCGTTAAGCGGAAGGAATTATCCACCACTACATCATTAATTACCTGCAGTTCGGCGCGTTTTTCCAAGTCCATTTTATAGGTTAAGCTTTTGGTGGGGTTTTTGCGTATGCGTTCCCCGTAAATGGTAAAAAACGTAGCCACCACGGAGGTGAAAAGAAACCAAATGCAAACGCGCAGTTCCCAGCCGGAGTACATGGGCAGCTCGGCAATGGTTTGTGCAATACCTACGGTAAACGGGTTTACAAAGGCGGAAGAAAACCCCGTAAACGCCCCAATGAACGGGATGGACATACCCACTACGCTGTCATACCCCAGCGAAATTGCCAGCGGAATAAAAATGGGGATAAATATAAGGGTTTCCTCTTCCATACCAAACAAGGCCCCGCATAGTGAGAACATAAACATACAGGAGGGGATAAAAAACTTCCTGTATTGGGGGTGTGTGGAAAAGAAATAACTGATTTTTTTAATAAGCGTACTGATAGCGCCCGTACGTTCAATAACGGTAAACAATGCCCCTACTACCAAAATAAAGGCAATGATTTCCGCACATTGGGTGAAGCCTTCCACCGGGGCTTTTAATACGCCTATGCCTTGCGGAGCAGGCGCTACTTGATGATAAGAACCGGCTTCTACATAAGTTCTGCCGTCTTTTTCCACGCGGTTGTATTGGCCGGTGGGTACAATCCAGGTTAATGCCGCCACAAACAACATGATGGCAAACACCAGAAAGTAGGTATTGCACAACAATTTCTTCATTTTTTTCTTTGTTTTCCTCTTTATTAGTACGGTATAGTACTTCTTTTTTACGTAAAAATATCCCGCCGGCTCAAACAAGGGTTTCCCCAAAAATTGCGGCGGGATACAAAAACATTATTGCCACTTCATAAAATACGGCGGCACTAAAAACACAAAAGACAACACATACATTAATAACAACAGCGGCAACATCCATTTTAACCATTTGCCGTAAGCAATGCGGGCAAAACCAATGGCGGCAATGGTTACCGGGTCCGTGGGGATGACCATATTCATCCAGCTGCCGCCCAGTTGGAAAGCCAACACCATGGTTTGGCGGGTGATGCCAATCAAATCGGCCAGGGGGGCCAAAATGGGCATGGTCAGCACGGCTTTGCCGGAACCGGAGGGGATGAAAAAGTCAATCACCGTTTGCAGCATCATAGCCGCCCAGGAAGCACACACCGGGTGCAAATGTTTAATGCCGCTGGACATCCAGTTTAACATCGTGTCCAAAATATGTCCGTTATTGGCAATGATTACAATGGCCTGCGCAAAACAAAGCAGTACGGCAATTTCCGCCATGCCGCGCACGCCGTCAAAGAAAGCATCGTTAAACTGGCTCATTTTCATGCGGCCCAAAATACCGCACAAAAAGCCCACACCCAGGAACAGGGCGGCAATTTCGGTAATATACCAGCCGGAGGCTTCCAAATGCAGCATTTGCATTAAATCAATGCCCCACATTCCTTTAATAAAAGAGCAGATTTGCGGTTTCAGCACCCCCATTACCAAACCCACCATGCCCAGCCCAAAGGCTAAAAGCACCCATTTCTGACGGCGGGTGATGTGGGTTTCGGTTTTGTTGAGTTTGAGTTCTTTGCGTTTTTCAATATCAAACTCATAGGTTAAGCTGGCCTGCGGGTCTTTGCGTATTTTGCGGGCATAAAAAGAAAGCCAGGTAATGACCACAATGGTGCAGATGATCCAGATAATAAAGCGGTATCCAATGCCGGAGTACAGCGGCACCTGGGCAATACCTTGTGCAATACCCACGGTAAAGGGGTTGGTGAATGCGGCCGCAAACCCCACACCCGCACCGATGAAAGGAATGGCTGTACCTAGGGCCGAGTCATACCCCAAAGAAAGCGCCAAGGGGATAAAGATGGGGATAAAAATTAAGGCTTCCTCACACATGCCAAACGTGGCCCCGCAGAGGGAGAAGGTGATAATCCCCAGCGGAATGAACAGAAAGCGCAGATTTGGCCGGCGCTGAAAAAACGCACTGGCAGCCTGAATACCCGCCGCAATGGCGCCCGTTTTTTCCACCACGGAAAGCACCCCGCCGATAAACAGCAAAAACACAATCACTTCCGCCGTGTTGGAAAACCCCTGCACCGGGGCTTTTAATACATCAAACAACCCTTGGGGGTTGGCGGGAACCGGGTGATAGGTGCCGGCTACCACAATTTGGCGGCCGTCCACATCCATTTTATCATAGGCCCCGCTGGGCACAATCCACGTCATTACGGCTACTACGCCTACGATTGCCAAAATAATGGCAAAGGTATTCAGTTTGATTTTAGACAGAATTCTGGACATTTCTTTTCTGGGTTAACCTCAATTTTTTTAGATAAAACAACACGTAAATATTTTACAAAATAACAAAGTGTGACCGCTTAAAAATTTTGGTTTTTTAAGGACTTTTCTGCCCAGGCGGCTTTTATTTTATATACTAAATATATGCTTTATATCGTACCCACCCCAATCGGGAATTTGCAGGACATTACCCTGCGCGCTTTAGACGTATTAAAAAATTGCGACGCCGTACTTTGCGAAGATACCCGCCGCACGCAAATTTTGCTTTCCCATTTTTCCATATCCAAACCGCTTTTTAGATATAATGAAAATGACGATTTTTCCGTCCGCCGCTGTGTGGAACATTTGCAGGCGGGGAAAAACTGTGCTTTAGTGTCCGACTGTGGCACCCCGTGTATATCGGACCCGGGTTGGAAACTGGTAAAAGAAGCCCTGGCCTGCGGGGTAAAAGTTACTTCTTTGCCGGGGCCCAGCGCCGTGGCCTGCGCTTTGGCCGGGGCCGGCATTACGGGCGGGGCGTTTAGCTTTTTGGGGTTTTTACCCCGTAAACCGGGCCGTGCGGCCAAGTTAATTAGCCTTGCCTATGGGGTGGGCAACCCGGTGGTGATTTACGAGTCCCCTTACCGCGTGGTGAAAATGCTGGGGCTGATTGCCAAAACCCTGGGGCCGGATACTCCCGTTATTTTAGCCCGGGAGTTAAGCAAAATTTATGAGGAGTGGATCCGCGGATCCGCCAGCGAATTGGAAACCCAACTGGCTAAAAAAACGAAAGTACAGGGGGAATTTGTAATGATTATAGACCGCCCCCATAAGGAAGAACCGAATGAAAACGCAGATTTTTAAAATTTCCCAAATGACGGAGGACTTACTCTCCCAGGCCGCCCAAGCCATTACCGCCGGCGCCGTGGCCGTATTCCCTACCGATACGGTATACGGCATTGGTACCAATGCGTTTAATGAAAGTTCCATTTCCCGCATTTATGATATTAAAAACCGTCCGCCGGTAAGCGCTTTGCAAATTCTTACGGGCACCATTCCCCAAGCCAAAGAAGTGGTGCAGTGGGGGGATTCGGCCCAAAAACTGGCCGAGGCTTTCTGGCCGGGGGCTCTAACCATTATTTTGCCGCCCAGTGCCAAAGGGGATCCTTTGCGCCGCGGCTTTGCCGCCTTGGGGTTGCGGGTGCCGGGAAACGAATTTTTGGTAAGGCTTTTGTCCCTCATGGGGGCGCCCATGGCTTCCACCAGCGCCAACTTGCACGGCCAACCCACCCTGACTAAGGAAGAAGACCTGCTAAACACCTTTGACGGAAAAACCGATTTTATTTTTTTAGGGGGAACTTTATCCCCCGTGGCCTCCAGCGTGATTACGCTGGCGGAAGAAAAACCCCGCCTGCTGCGTGAGGCGGCTGTTTCCCGCACCCGGTTGGAAGAAGTACTTGGGGAAAAGGTATATTAGGGGAAGTTATGAATACATTTGAAATGTTTGTTTCTTATTCTTTGTTGGTAGCGTCCACCCTGTCTTTGTTTACCTATTGGATTACCAAAAAGTTTATTTTAAAGAAAATGAACCGCACCATTATGAAGGCGGAGCATAACTACCAGCAACAAATTGCCACCCTGCAGCAGCAGCTTTCCGGCAAGGTGGGCATATTGGAGGGCATGGTGGAAAAGCTGCGCCTCTCCAACCAGGAATTAAGCCGCTTAAACGAAATACGCAGTAAGTTTATGTCTATCGTTGCGCACGATTTGCGCCAGCCGCTTTCGTCCATCCAGGGCTTTACGTCCGTGCTGATGATGGACAACCCGCAAGGCGGCGGAAATAATGACCAGATTGCCTTAAACAACATCATTAAAGCTACCGACAACATGAACCTGCTGATGGCGGATTTGATGGATATTTCCATGATAGAATCCGGCAAGTTTAAGATGGATTTTAAAAATTTTATTTTTAATTCGCTTGTGGCTGATGTAGTAACCCTGCAAATGGTCAACGCGCAAAAAAAGGGTATTTTTCTTACCACGTACGATTACCCCACCGATATTTGTTTGTATGCGGACCGGTTCCGCATTTCCCAGGCTATTAATAACCTGCTGGGCAACTCCATCAAGTTTGCCCCCCAGGGTGGCCGGGTGGAAGTGCGTTATTTTGTGCTGGGGGATAAGTTGCGGTTTTGCGTGTCGGACAACGGGCCCGGCATTTCCCACGGAGAGAAAGATAAAATTTTCCAAAAGTTCCACCAGGCCGATAATGACCGCAACGTAAAAAAACAAGGCTGGGGCTTGGGCCTTTCCATTGCGCAGGAAATTATTAACGCCCATAACGGCATTATTGGCGTGGAGAGCGCCGGCCTGGGCCAAGGGGCAACATTTTGGTTTGAAGTGCCTTTAGCACCCGAAGGGCAACACCCCGGCGCCAGCCCCTGCGCTGAGGCAAAAGCGTAATATTTAACTTGGGTAAAAAATAAAAACCGCCTTGCATAAAGCAGGGCGGTTTTTTAACAGCCTATACCCCGGATTCTGTCGGCCCTTGCGGGCCGGGATAGCCATTACTCTAAGCGGCCTACTTGGTCACTCGCGCGGGCAGCGTATGGACCGGTTTGGCCTTGCTCCGTGCGGGGTTTACCGTGCCGTTTGCGTTGCCGCAAACGCGGTGGGCTCTTACCCCACCATTTCACCCTTACCCTTGCGGGCGGTTTGTTTTCTGTTGCACTTTCCGTCCAACGGGGTGATATGGCCCCGTCGTCCCGCTCTTTCGGGCGGCGCACTGCCTTGTGGAGTCCGGAAGTTCCTCCCCCTGCGCCTAAAGCGGCCGGGAGCGGCTATCTGGGCTGTTGTAAATAGTTTCGGCTTTTTTCATCAAAAAGCAAGCGCTTGGCGCTTATCAACCAGCGCGTAAAGGGCGCGCGATTAAAACCCGTCAAACAAGTTTAACTGTTGGGGCCCTTTTTTAGGTTTGGACGTCTTTTTAGCGGCCGGTTTGGCGGCTTGGGGTGCGGGCTGCGCGGGTTGAGGTTGTACTTCCGGCGCGGGTGAAGCGGGTTGCGGTTGCGGGGCCGGAACAGAGGCGCCCGGGGCCGGCTGGGTTTGGGTGGCGGGCGGGCAGCCTACGTCGTGCTTGGCGTCCATTGCTTTATTGGCCAAAGCGTCCGCTTCTTTGTTTTGTTCACGCGGAACGTGCTGGATGTGCACCGCTTTGAAATTTTCCGTAATTTGGCGGATTTGGCCAATTAAGTCTTTCAAGTTCTGATTCTTAATTTTATATTCTCCTAAGTATTGCTTTACCAAAAGTAAAGAGTCGGACCGGATATCCAGTTCCGTAGCCCCCAGCGCCAGGCAGGCCTGCGCCGCGCGTTTAAGGGCGGTAAATTCGGCATGGTTGTTGGTGCAATGCGCTAAAAAATGCCCTTCCTGGGCCAGCAGTTTGCCTTCGGGAGTTTTGATGACGTAAGCCGACGCCCCCGGCCCGGGGTTACCGCGGCTTCCGCCGTCTATATTAATCTTTACTTTCATATATTTATTTTACCAAATATATGGCTGCGTCCGTTTGCGGCCCCTGCAAAAGGCAAGCCGCCGGGGCGGATATTTCGTATAATAAAAAAGTTATTTTATTTATGAAAAAAGAGAGATAGAAGAATGCTTAAGTTTAAAAAAAGAAAACTGCTTAAACTGCGGCTTAAATGGGGTTTGCTCCCCGCCGTGATTGCCGCTATTATAGCGGGGGTTGTGTGCGGGTTGTTCTTCCCCGATTGGTTAACCCGCGTGTTTGTTACCATTAACGGTATTTTTGGTAATTTTTTAGGGTTCATTATTCCCTTGCTTATTATCGGCCTGGTGGCCCCCGGCATTGCCGAACTGGGGCGCAGTGCGGGTAAACTGTTGTTTATCACAACGGCTTTGGCGTATGGGTTTACGTTGGCCTCCGGTTTCTTTAGTTATGCGGTGGCGGACATTACTTACCCGTGGTTAATTACCGCGGCGGACCGGGTAACCTCTTTTGGGGAGGCGGTTGCTTTAAAGCCTTATTTCACCATCCCCATGCCGCCTATGATGGACGTTATGACCGCCTTGGTGCTGGCTTTTACGCTGGGGTTGGGGATGGCCTCCATACCCGGTACGCGCTTGAAAGGGGCGCTGCAGGATTTTAGGGACATTATTGACCGGGTGATTGTGTCGGTCATTATCCCGGTGTTGCCGCTTTATATTTTTGGCATTTTCTTAAACATGACGGTAGGCGGGCAGGTGGCCACGGTGCTGGGCGTGTTTGCCAAAATTATCGTGCTGATATTTGCCATTACGGCTGTTATGCTGTTTTTACAGTTCTTGCTGGCGGGTGCAGTGGCCGGCAAAAACCCGTTCTTTATGTTAAAAACCATGATGGTTTCTTACATGACGGCGCTGGGCACGCAGTCTTCCGCCGCTACTATACCCGTTAATTTAAAACAGGTGGAAAAGCTGGGTGTTAAAAAAGAAATTGCCGGGTTTGTGGTGCCGCTGTGTGCCACCATTCATTTGTCCGGCAGTACCATGAAAATTGTGGCTTGCTCCATGGCTATTTTCTTAATGACGGGGCACCCCATCCACTTTACCCAATACGCAGGCTTTATTTTTATGTTAGGCATTACCATGGTGGCGGCCCCCGGCGTGCCGGGCGGGGCCATTATGGCGGCCTTGGGTATTTTGCAAAGCATGCTGGGCTTTGGCGAGGCTGAACTGGGGCTGATGATTGCTTTGTATATTGCCATGGACTCTTTTGGCACCGCCTGCAATGTAACGGGGGACGGCTCTATTGCGGTGATTGTGGATAAACTTTATTCCCGCCGCCCCATTGTTCCGGCGTCCGTTCCGCCGGCTTCTGCTCAGCCCGGCAACCCGCAGGGCATACGTATTGGTTAGTTATTTTGAAAAACAAAAATAAAACCCCCGTTCTAGTAAACGGGGGTTTTGGTTTTTAAACTTGGGTGGGGCGCGTGTTATACCAGGCCTTGGTCAATCATCGCGTCGGCCACTTTCTTAAAACCAAAGATATTGGCCCCTGCCATATAATCACCGGGCATGCCGTATTGGGCGGCGGCTTCCAAACAGTTGGTGTGGATGCTGGTCATAATGCGCTGGAGGTATTGGTCCACCTCTTCGCGCGTCCAGTATACGCGCATGCTGTTTTGGGTCATTTCCAGGCCGGACACGGCCACCCCGCCCGCGTTGGACGCCTTGCCGGGGGAGTAAAGCATTTTGGCCCCTTTTATCACTTCAATGGCTTGCGGGGTGCAGGGCATGTTGGAACCTTCACACACGCCTTTGCAGCCGTTTAAGGCCAGAGTTTTGGCGTCTTCTTCCAAAAGTTCGTTTTCGCAGGCGGTGGGGAAGGCCAGGTCGCAGGGGATGTCCCACGTTTTTTTGCCGG
>CALUXL010000129.1 GCA_944324735.1 uncultured Elusimicrobiales bacterium | reverse complement strand
TAAAGATATATTAACAAAAATCTTTTCGTTTTGTCAAGCCTTTTTTAAAGCTTTATTTTTCAACTGCTCGGCTTGTCAAAATCTTTACTACTCTTTTATTAAAGCAAATTTATTTTTGTTTGTCAAGTCTTTTTTAAAGTTTTTTGGAATATTCAAAAAACTCGCGGCCGCTAAGGACCAAAGGGGTAAAGACTTAACGATACAGCTATTTTGTTTTTGCGCACCCTGCAAAACTAACTTGTCTGGCTCGGCTCAGTCCGTCTCTCGCCTTTTCTCTATATAAGGTGACGTTTCGCTGCCTGAAAGTTTTCTGTTCGCTAATGGAGTTTGCAAAAACCAGAAGTTTGTTAAGTAATTATTAAAAGAACAATTGCGACTACAAGATATAGTCTAGCAAAAAAAGACAGAAATGTCAAGCCCCTCTTTCATTATTTTCAAAAAATATTTTTGAAAAGGGGTCCTTGATCTTCTGTGGAAACAAGCCTTTTTGTTTCCTTATAAGACTAGTGTATATAATTTGCAAACATTTGTCAAGCTATTTTTAGCCACCTGCAAACACATATACACTACTTAATGGGCAAAACCTGTTTGCCTTATTTAATATATTATACACTTTTTCAATATTCTATGCCATAAAAAAGGAGCCCTGACTGGCAGGACCCCTTTTGTACCCGTTTTTTTATTTTTACACGCGTTTATATATAACGCAAGTAAAGCTGACTATTAAAAAACCCCGCTTTTTTTATTAAAGCGGGGTTTTTAATATATATATAAATAGTAATTAACGCCCGCGCAAACACGCTTTCCATTCATTATTATGGAAAGGGAAGTGTTTATTATAATTGGCGTTAAATAAGTGTTGCATATATATAAGTTATATATTTTTAAAAAACCGGTGTCAATTTTTTAAAATTTGCTATCCTTATATATATGAATACAGAAACCCAAACGCTTTTAAAACATACGTCGCGCAGTTTGTATTTAAGCGCGCGTATTTTGCCACCTGCCATACAAGATGCGTTTGGAATTGCTTACCTGCTGTGCCGGTATGCGGACAGTATTGCAGATACCCCGCTGTTAGCGCCGGGCCAACGCCTGTATTGGATTGAAAAATACCCCCAAATGATTCTCTCCCCCAATATAGAGGAACAAAATAGGCTGGTGAAAGAAATTTCCGGCGATTCGGACAATCCTTACGAGAAAGAACTTCTGCAAAACTTGCCTTTATGCCTAGCGGAATTTAAAAAATTGCCTGCGCACCAGCAACAAGCCGCACTGGAAGTGGCCCAGCACGTGTGCGAAGGGATGCAAATGGATTTAAAAACCTTCCCGGCGGAAGATTCCGGTACCTTGGCCGCGTTAAAAACGGGGGAAGAGTTGCAGCACTACTGCCATTTAATGGGCGGAGCGCCCGGTGTGTTTTGGAGCACGCTGATTGCGCAAACCGTTTCCCTTCCTATTCCACCGGAGCGCTTACTGCAGCTGGGCCGGGATATTGGAGACGCCCTGCAAATTGTAAATATTTTAAGAGATTTACCGAAAGACTTGCGCATCGGGCGCTGTTATTTCCCGCAGGAAGACTTAGCGGCCCATCACTTAACCCCGCAAGACCTGCTCAAGCCGGAAAACTCCCCCCGCTTTGAACCCATTAAACAAAAGTGGATCTATTGGGGGCTGAATAAATTGCAGGCCGCTTTTGACTACATGCAAGCCCTCCCCCGCCTGCAACTGCAACACCGTGCGGCGGTGGCCTGGCCGGTATTATGGACGGCGGACACCTTATATAAGGTATATATGGAAAAAGATTTACTAAACCCCTCCCACCGGGTAAAAATACCCCGCCAGGTAATATACCGCACCATGTTGCTATCCCCGTTTTTACTGCCCAGCAACCGGCTGTTTAGCAAATGGCTAAAGGGCAAGCTGGCCTTGTTTCCCGAGGGGAAATAATCCCACCGCGGGGCCTAAATTTTATAGGTCCTTTTTAGCACTTGAATTTTGCCGTATTTTGATTACAGTATAAGTACAAAGTACTTCGGGAAAGCCCGACATCTTTGGTTGCAGTTGCTGGATGCACAGCGTGTATCCCGATTGCGTAAAGACCCAGATGCGTTGCCCCCGAAAGAAAGAGGAACATAAGTCATGATAATGACAAGAATGAGCTAAACCCCCGACTAATGATACGCGGGGGTTTATTTTTTGGGTAAAAAAGCGCCAATACTTATTATATATGTAGGGGCGTTTTATTTTTGTTCTTTTTCTTTTTTCTTCATTTCGCGCCAGAGGGCAAGGGCCTCTTCGGCAGTGGCAGCTTTGGCGTGGTCCCCAAATACGTGTGGGTGGCGGCGGTGGAGCTTATCGTAAAGGCCGTCCATTACGTCCTGGATAGTAAATTTGCCTTCTTCGGCGGCAATTTGGCTGTGCATGAGTACCTGTAAAAGCACGTCGCCCAGTTCCTCTTTCATATTCTCGTCATCTTTCTTTTCAATAGCGTCTATCAGTTCCTGGCTTTCGTTTTGCAAACATTTAATCAGGCTTTCATGCGTTTGTTTTTTATCCCACGGGCAGCCGTTGGGGCCGCGCAAGATGGCAAAGGTTTCTACCAGTTCATCAAAAGTATGCTTCATTTTATGCTCCTGTTGGTTGTTCGCTCTTCTAAAAAATGCTATACAGTTATTATATGAAAATAAACATTATTACAGCTTTTTTGCTTGTAGCGGCGGCCTTTCTGCCCGCACAGGCACAAAACGGCCAGGCCGTTGTGGTAAAACAAAACGGGGATAAAATTTATTTGGATATTTCCTCCCTTTCCGCCAAAGTAAAAAAAGGGGACAGTTTTAAAATCATTACAGCTTCCGAACCTTTAATTAACCCCAAAACCGGTAAAAACTTGGGCGAGGTGTACGAGTATTCCGCCCAGGGGGTCATCACAGAAGTCCAACCTCTCTATGTTATTGGCGAAATACAAAACGCCCCCAAATATCAAATAGGCGCAGCCGCCGTGTTGGAAGAAAGCGTTTCTAAACCCGCCAAGAAGGCGTCCTCTAAAAAACAAGAAGAAGAAAGTTCCCGCGAAATTATTACCTATCAGCCGCTGGAACAAACCATCATCAGCTTAACCGAAGGTAACATCACGGCGCCCCATCAAATTATCACGTTAAACGATAAAGGGGAAATTACCGTCTACACCCCGCAGGAAGATACTTTAAACCCGGTATTAACCGCCGCTCTTCCGGCCGGGCTAAAACCCATTACCCTCTCGGCGGTGGACGTAAAACACACGGGCAAAAGCCAAATTTTTGCCAGCTTTTATAACCCCACCCGCCAAACCCTGCTTACCGCCGTATTGGAAGAACAAAACGGGGAATTAAAAACTACCGACACTTTAAACTTTTTTACTAAAGAACTGGGCTGCACGCCCGATAAAATACTGTGGGGACAAGTGCCTTTTGTACTGGGGGACCGCCCCGGCAATGCCCGCAAAGTATTGTTTAGCGAAGGGAAATTCTCCCTGGACAAACAAGACGAAAACACCCGCCGCCAATGGTTAAACGGCATCCATTTTTACCCGTATGACAAAGACCACCAAGGCCTTATTTACACCACCACCGGCGGCACGTTAAAAGTGCAGACGGGGCCGGAGCGCTGGGCGAAAAGTAAAAGTCTTTTCTCTTCGTCTCCAAATCGTGTAAAATATAAACAAGATGTGGTAAAATTTTATCCGTCGCTGCAAGTATATCAATCCAATCATATGCCTGTGGTTGTGGCTGTGGAAAACACGGCTTCTATCGGTTTATTGGCGGACTTATTTGGCCAATATAAAGACGGTAAAATGCATTTCTTAAATGTAGAAAAAGGCCGCCTGGTAAGCGCAGACACCGTTGAATTAGACGGCTATGTTTACGATACGGCCTGCACACAAGACCATATTTTAACAGCTGAAATACTGGAAGACGGCTACAGCGCCGTGAAAGCTGTTTCCAAATAAATCTGGGAGATTACTGTGACTGATTCCAATGAAAAAATAGACGTATTAGACAAAGGCTTTATCCGCCTGGTAGATTTTATGGGAGGAGATAACCGCGTTGTCAGCTCCGCCCGCGTATCTTTTGGTGCGGTTTCCAAAGGGGAAGAACAAGACAAACGTTTAATTAAATATTTGTTGGAGCACGCACACCATACTCCGTTTGAACATTGCTATTTTCAATTTCATATTTGCTGCCCCATTTTTGTGGCGCGCCAATGGATGCGCCACCGCTGGGGTTCTTATAACGAAGTAAGCGCCCGCTATACCCAGGTAAAGGATGAATTTTATATTCCTTCCCAATTCCGCGGGCAGGACACCAAAAACAAACAAGGCTCCGTGCCTACGTCTTCGCTGGATCAGCAAGCCCTCATTAAATTGTATGAAGACAGCGTGGAAGCCTCTTACGCCGCTTATAATAAGTTAATTGAAGCCGGCGTAGCCCGCGAAATGGCCCGCGGCGTACTGCCCGTGTGCCAATACACCCAATTTTACTGGAGCGTTAACGCCCGCAGCTTGCTGAACTTCTTATCTCTCCGCACCGACAAACACGCGCAATGGGAAATCCGCGTTTATGCAGACGCCATTGCCAAAATCTTTCAGGAAAAGATGCCGTGGTCTTGGTCTGCGTTTGAAGATTTAAGCCGCAAACTGCCGTTAGGCTCTGAATAAAATAAACTTATTTAGGGGGCTTTATGAGAATACTGGGCATGATTATGGCCGGCGGTAAAGGGGAAAGACTTTACCCGTTAACAAAGGACCGCTCCAAACCGTCCGTACCGTTTGGCGGCAATTACAGAATTGTAGACTTTGTTTTATCCAACTTTGTAAACTCCGGCATTTTCTCGTCTTATGTATTGGTGCAGTACCTGTCGCAAAGTTTAATTGAGTACTTGCGCACTTCCTGGCGCCACGAAGGTATTATACCGGATCATTTCCTTACCTGCGTGCCGCCGCAAATGCGCTTGGGTGAAATTTGGTACCGCGGAACGGCCGACTCCGTCCGCCAGAACATCAACCTGGTGAAAGACTTTAACCCGGATTTGGTGGCCATCTTTGGGGCGGACCACATTTACCGTATGGATGTGCGGCAGATGATTGACTTCCACCTGAAGAACAAGGCCGATGTAACCGTGGCGGCCAACTCCGTATCCATTAAAGACGCCTCCTCCTTTGGTGTACTGGGGGTGGACGAAACGGACCGCATCATCCAGTTTGAAGAAAAACCGGCCAAGCCGCAGCCCATACCCGGCAACCCCAAAATGGCGTATGCCTCTATGGGTAACTACATCTTTAATACGGATGTACTGCTGCAAGTGCTGCAAAAACGCTTTTGCGATGTACCCGCGCTGGATTTTGGCAAACATATTTTGCCCAAAATCTTAACCGATCACCGCACTTTTGCCTACAACTTCCAAAGCCAAACGCTTCCCGGGGCAAAACCCTATGAAGAACAAGGCTATTGGCGCGACGTGGGCACCATTGAATCTTTCTGGCAAACCAATATGGACCTGCTGGGCCCCAAGCCCAAGCTGGATTTAAACAACCCCCAGTGGCCCATTAATACCACGGCCTCGCGCTTGCCGCCGGTTAAAAACTTAGGCGGCACGGTGGTGGACTCCATGTTGGGCAGCGGGTGCTTAATTTACCCCAAAGCCAAGATTAAACACAGCGTGCTCAGTTCCGGCGTGATTGTACACGAAGGGGCCGAAATTGAAGACTGCGTGATTATGGACTCCTGCGAAATTAAAGCCGGGGCCAAATTAAAAAAAGTAATTATGGACCGCTTCAACACGGTAGCCCCCAAGCAAACCATCGGGCACAACGCGGAAGAAGACGCCCAGAAATACTATATTGACCCTTCCGGCATCGTAGTCATACCGCGCGGAAAAAATAAGTTTTAACCAAACAGCCGCGCGGCACCCGCCGCGCGGTTTTTTATTTTATTAAAGGACGCACCCCCATGCCTGCTTTTACCCCAATCAACTTAAACACCTGGGAGAGGAAAGAACACTTCCTCCACTACCACAACCGTGTGCCGTGTTCCTTTAGTTTAACCGTAAAGTTAGATATTTCCTCCCTTAAAAAGAAAGGGCTTCCCGTTCAGCCCGCCCTGTTGTTTGCCATTACCCAAATTATTAATAAGCATGTGGAATTTCGCATAGCGTTTGATAAGAATAAAAACCTGGGTTTCTACGAATATTTAATACCCTCTTTTGCCTTTTTTCACCCTCAAACGCAAACCTTTTCCACCCTGTGGACGGAACAGCAAGCGGATTTTAACGCCTTCTTAACCCAATACCGCCAAGATATTGCCTTATTTGGCAACAATACCCAATTAGAAGCCAAGCCCAACACGCCGGATTATGTGTTTGACGTATCCACCTTGCCTTGGTGCTCGTTTGAAAGTTTCCAACTACATTTGCCAATGGGTAATGATTATTTTATCCCCATTTTTACTTTAGGCAAATATTATCCCGAAGGCAACCGCACCCTGATACCGTTTGCCATGCAGGCGCACCATGCCGTGTGCGACGGCTTTCACGTATGCCGGTTTATTAATGAACTACAACAATACCTCAATAATTTTTAAAATAGTATTATAGTATGCTAAAAACCGTAAAATTAAACAATCAAGATGAAATGCTTCTTGTACTAGGCATACAAGACAGCAAACTGCGCGCCCTGGAAAAAGAAATGCGCGTGGAATGTTTTATTAAATACAACCCGCAAGGGGACGGAGCCGAACTAACCGTAAAAGGCACCAATTCCCGCGTGGACAAAGCCTTGGCTAAAATTCAAAAAGAGTTAGCCCTCGGCACTCAAAAGAAACCCCTTTCTTTACTAAAAGACATCAAACCGTTTGCGGACAATATTATTTTCCGCCCCGAACACGCCCGCCCTATTGAAGCCCGCACGGAAAACCAAAAAAGATATATTGAAACCGTTTTTGAAAACGACCTCGTCATTTCCATCGGCCCGGCGGGCACGGGCAAAACCTTTTTAGCCTGCGCCTGCGCATTACGCGCGCTGGAGCTGGGCATGGTACAACGCATTATCGTAACTCGCCCCATTGTGGAAGCTGGCGAAAAACTGGGCTTTCTGCCCGGAGACATAGAAGAAAAGGTGGACCCTTACCTGCGCCCCATTTACGATGCTTTTTACGATATGCTGGGCGGGGAGCGCTTTCGCGCGATGAAATACAACAACGTGTTGGAAATCGTCCCCCTGGCCTATATGCGCGGCCGCACGCTGGAAAACGCCTTTATTATTTTGGACGAAGCCCAAAACACCCTGCCCGCCCAAATGAAAATGTTTCTTACCCGCATGGGCTTACATTCCAAAATGGTGGTAAACGGGGATTTAACCCAAATTGACCTGCCTTCCAAACAGCAAAGCGGGCTTATCCAAATACAAACGGTACTTAAAAACGTACCCGGCGCCGCCTTTGCCCCCATGGAAGCGCAAGACATTGTGCGCCACCCCTTGGTGAAAGACATTTTGGCCGCCTACACCAAATGGGAAAAGAAACACCCGGAGAAATAACCCCATGAACGTAAATATTTTTTATCAAACGGACGTCCCCAAACACCTGCGCCGCACGGGGCTAATTAAAGCCGCCGTGCTGGAAGCCCTGGGCAAATACCGCAAAGAAAAAGCAGAAGTAAATATTATTTTTGTAGACAAAAAGGAAATCCTGCGTATTAATGAAGCGTATTTGGACCATCACTACGTTACCGACGTTATTTCCTTCAACCAGCCCCGGCCCGATTTTGCCACCGAAGACCCCTGGGCCTTTGGGGACGTGTTTGTTTGTTACCAAGTAGCCCGGGAGCAAGCCAAAAACTTTGACCATACCTTCCTGCAAGAAATGATGATGTACGCCGTACACGGCACCCTGCACCTAACCGGTATGGACGACCACACCCCGCCCGAACGCGCCGAAATGGACCGCCGGGCCGAGGCCATCATCGCCCGAACACTGGACAAATAACTTTTCGCTAAACCATAAAAAACCGCCTGTTCATCAGGCGGTTTTTATACTTCAGAGGCTAAAGGCGCTTCTTTTATTTCGGGTTTGCCTTCTTCAAATACTAAATACTGCAATTTGCGGTGCAGGCCCACATCCACGGGCACAATGTTGTGGCCGTTGTTTAGGTCTATATGGTCCACCTGTGTGTGGCCCACAATTTGAGGGATGGGGCTGACGGGGTAAGAATTTAACAAATCGTCTAAATCTTCCCAAAAGATACCGCCGTACTTATCCGGGCCGCTGCGGGTAATGCTAATGTTAAAAATGGGGTGGCGGTAAAATTCGTGCTTAATAGCTTCGCGGAAAATCATGTTCATGAGCATGGAAAGATTTACCGCGTTGGGGTCGTCCAACTGCATTTCAAAAATTTTAAACAGTTTGCGCGTTACCCCCGCATGCGTAAACAAATACCCCTTATACGCATAAGCGGCGCGCAGGGCGCCACTGGTTACTTGGCGCACCAGTTTTTCGCGCACCAGTTTGGCTTCTTCTTTATTAAATCCGGAAATTAAATAATTGCTAAGCAGTAGTTCCAGTTCGTGGTTGCCCACCAGGCGGATTACTTCCCCCTCCACATCGCCCGCTTGGCGTTGCAGTTTGTCCAGCAAATCGTCCACCATGCGGGGCTGGGGGCCGCGGTCAAAAATATCGCCCATCTGCAACAGGCGGTTGTATCCGCCGGCCCAGTTTAATTGGTCATCCACCAATCCGGCATGTCGAAGGATACGCACGAACGAATCATACTGCCCGTGCACATCACCAATAACAATTAGTTTTCTGGCTATTTTTCCATTAACCATAGTCTGACCGGCCCACTAAATAATATAATAATAGTATACAAAAAGCATTCACAAAATGTGCATTCTTAAAAAATATGCAAATTAGCCGCGGTGTAATTAAACAACTCAAAAAAATAGCAGGGGAAACCAATGTCCTGACGGACGACCTCTCTCTAGCGCTTTATTCTTACGACTGTTCCCTCTCCCGCACCAAGCCGGATATGGCCGTATTAATTTCCAGCACGCAGGTTCTGGCGGAAGTTATACAAATTTTAAACAAGCATCAAATTCCTTTTACTCCGCGCGCGGCCGCCACCAACCATGCCGGCGGCTGCACCACGCTATACGGCGGCACCGTGTTGGATTTAACCCGCCTAAACCATATTTTAACCATTAACACCCAATTCCAATTTACCGACGTACAACCCGGCGTCATCACGGCCGACCTGCAAGACCAGGCCAGCGCCCTGGGCCTTTTATACGCGCCGGACCCGGCCAGCGCCCGCGTATGCACATTAGGCGGCAATGCCGCGCAAAACGCCAGCGGCGCGCGCTGTATGAAATACGGCGGCACGGCCGACTATATACTGGAGGCGGACTGGATAACCCCCACCGGGCAAACCTTGCATTTAGACCGCAATACCCCCGGCCCGGATTGGATTGGCTTTTTCTGCGGGAGCGAAGGCACGTTGGGTATTTTTTCACAGCTTCGTTTAAAATTAATTGACGAACCCAAACACGTAAAAACTTTTTTGGTTACTTTCCCGTCTTTACAGGCGGGGATACAAACCGTCAGCGATTTAGCCGCCCAAGGCATTATTCCCCGTTGCGTGGAAGCCATGGACCAATACACCACCCAAACGGTGGAAGAGTTTGCCCACGCGGGCTACCCCACCCAGGCCCATGCCCTGCTTATTTTGGAATTGGACGGCACCCCCAAACAAATAGAAACCCAAGCTGCCCGGCTGGAAGAAATTTGCCGCAAAAACTCCTGCCAAACTTTTACGGCCGCCCGCACGGAAGCGGAACGCGCCAAACTTTGGCTGGGCCGCCGTGCGGCCTATGCGGCCACCACGCTTACGGCCCCCAATGTAATGGTGGGGGACGGAACCGTCCCGCGCAGCCAGTTGCCGCTGGCTTTGCAAAAAGTAAACGATATTATCGCCCGCTATGGTTTAAAGGCGGGGCTCCTCTTCCACGCGGGGGACGGCAACTTCCACCCGCATTTAGTGTTTGACGAACGCAACCGCCTGCAAGCCAGCCTGGCCGCCAAAGCCGCCAAAGAAATTTTGCAAGCTTGCGTGGAATGCGGGGGCACCGTATCGGGCGAGCACGGGGTAGGCGTAGAAAAACGCGCTGCGATGGCTTTTGAATATGATAAAAATACATTAGGTTTTTTTGCCGCGTTAAAAAACGCGCTGGACCCGAAGCACCTGTCCAACCCGGGCAAAATTATCCCGGTGGACTTTGCCGAAAAGTGCCGCCCAGATACGCCTTTATCCCCGGCCGAAGAACAACTGGCCCAGGAAATAAAAAAACGCTTTGAGCAAAAAACCCCCACTTGCGTGGCCGGCCTTTCCAGCCGCCGCAAGCATCCTAAACAAACGGTTCTTTCCACCCGGGGGCTCAACCAAATTATTGAAATTGACAAAACCAACTATACCGCCACCGTGCAGGCGGGCGTGTCCACGGCGGAACTGGCCAAACGGCTGGAGAAAGAAGGAGTCTATGCTTCTTTACCGGCGGACAAAGGCACCCTGGGCGGCGCATTTGCAACCAATATCTGCCCGGAATTCTCCCGCCAGGTAACTGGCATAAAAGCCATTTTGCCCACGGGCCATTTAATCTCTTACGGCGGCAAAGTAATGAAAAACGCCGCCGGATACAATTTGTGCCGTTTATTTTCCGGCTCCGCCGGGGAACTGGGGCTTATTACGGAGCTGACATTTAAAATATATGCCACCCCGCAAACCCGTTTAACCCTCCGCCAGCCGGCCACCGCCCAGTGGCCCCAGGAAATGCTGCCCGTTAAACAAGCGGCGGACCCGGCCTTCTTATTTGGCCAAGTAAAAAAGGATAGCCCCCTATGAACGATTTTTTCTCCCCCACGCTGGATCCACACCACCCCAAAGAACACATAGACGCCTTGCCCGCACAAAGCGGCACCCGTTCTTTGTATGACAGCGTATGCTTTTGCAACCGCTGCAATATGTGCGCGCAAAGCTGTCCCACGTTTCGTTTACGGCAGGAAGAATTTTCTTCCCCCCGCGGGCGCAACCAAATTTTGCGCCTGGTGTTAGAAGGCAAGTTTAAAATTTCGGCTTACCGCCGCCAAATAGAACAAAGCATGGCCTCCTGCCTGTTATGCGGGGCCTGTTCCGCCGCGTGCCCGGGCAAAACCCCCACGGCCGAACATGTGCTGGAAATGCAGCGTGCGCTGGGCATTCGGCCGCTTCCGTTTTTACTGCATAAAATTTTATCTTGGCGCACGGCCTCCCCGCGACTATTTGACTGGGCCGCCACCCTGTGCCGCCTGGCCCACAACGGGGGTGCCGTAAAATTATTGCGCTTTAGCGGGCTTACCCAACTGCCCTTTTTACGCTGGGTAAACCATGCCGATGATATTCTGCCGCGCAAAATTATTTTTCTGCGCCAACACCTTAAAAAAACCGTTTTTCCCCAAAACCCGGGGGTGCTGTATTTGCCTTCCTTAGAGGCGGCGTATCTGGACGGTTCACTCGGCCTGTCCTCCTGGCATAAACTGCAGGAACACCAGCCGGCGGTGCTGTTTGGTCTCTCCAGCGGGCTGTTTGAATATGTATACGGCTCCCTGCGCCATGCGCGCCACGCCGCCCAAAAATTAATGATGCAGGCCGGCAACGGCACCGCGCCCATTGTAACGGACTCGGCCGACGTATACTTTTTTATTAAAAATTATCCGCGCCTGTTTGCCCACAGCAAGGTTTGGCAGCGCAAAGCCCGCCGCTTAGCCTCGCGCGTGCGCTTTATTGCCGATTACCTACCCAAAAAGGCCAAGGCCGAAGGGTATGGACGGGTACAAATAGACCCCAGCGCCTTGTTCTCTTTTGAAAACGAAGCGTTTGAAAAAACGGAAAAAATATTTCGTGTTATTTTTAAGAAAAATTTGCTACATTATGGGTATAGGGATACACCCACACCGCCGTTTGGTTATAGTTTCCGTAAAGGGAACCTCTCCAAACAGGTGTGCTTTTGCAGGGTAAAAGACATCGCCCGGACGCAAACCGATACTGTGTTTTTTCTATCCGGGTTGTCCGCACTGGAGCTGAATTACTGGCTTAAGAAATATTATCCCGGCGCCAAGGCGGAACATATAGTACGTTTGAATGGGTAAGGCTTATGCAATCGTTCAAATCGGAAACGCCCAAACTCTCTGCCGAAGAGAAACTGAACCTGCTGGTGGAGTTCGGCACCCGCATCTCTAGCGAACTGCGCTTGGACAAACTGTTGGACATCATTGCCAAGCAAATTACCAAAATGTTAGATGTGGGGCGGTGTACTATCTATTTAAAAGACGTAGAAAAAAATGAGTTGTGGTCCAAAATCGCCCAGGGCCGCGGCTTGGAACATACCGAAATACGCGTACCCTTAAACGGAAACGGCATTATTTCCATGGTGGCGCGCACGGGCGAAACCATCAACCTTCCCAACGCTTACGAAGACCCCCGTTTTTGCATGGATGTAGATATGGTGACGGATTTCCGCACCCATACCATGCTGGCCGTTCCGCTTAAAAACAATTCCGGCAAAGTGTTGGGCGTATTTCAAGTGGCCAATAAGTCCGACGCGACCCCCTTTGATAAAAAAGACGAAGGGATCCTCCTTCTGCTTGCCACGCTGGCCGCCAGCGCCATTGAAATTGCCAAATTGTATCAAGACGTACACGTTGCCCAGTTGGAAACCATTTACCGCCTGGCCGTAACCGCCGAATACCGCGACCAGCAAGACACCCGCGCCCATTTAAAAAACATCAGCATTATTTCTTACCTGCTGGCCTTAGCCTTGGGCATGAGCAAAAAAGAAGCCGATTTGATTAAAAACGCCAGCCCCCTGCACGATATAGGCAAGGTGGCCTTGGCCGATAACATTTTGCTTAAACCGGGCAAATTAACGCCGGAAGAATTTGAAATTATGAAATCCCACACCGTATACGGCGGAAGAATTTTAGAAGGGGCGCACTCCAAAATTTTGCAAATCGCCCACAAAATGAGCCTTTACCATCACGAAAAATGGAACGGCCTGGGTTACCCCAAAGGCTTAAAAGGCGAAGAGATCCCCGTAGAAGCGCGCATTGTAACAGTGGCCGACGTGTTTGACGCGCTGTGCGTGTTTCGCGTATACAAAAAAGCCTGGAAGACCGACGATGCCTACGCCTATATTTTGGGCGAATCCGGCAAAGCGTTTGACCCGCGCATTGTGGCCGCGTTTAAGAAAATCTATCCCTCCATACGCAAGTTGTATTCTCCGGCGGCGTCTTACGCCACCAAAGAGGAGCGGGATAATTCCTCCTCCGCCCAATCCGCACAGGCGGCCAAAGAAGCCCAGCAAGTGCAAAACATTTCCGAAAATTAACCCACGGCACCCATCCGGTGCCGTTTTTGTTTATATTCCTTAAAATTAATACAATATAGTGTCCTTTTGGCTTTCAACCTTAAGTACAAATTTATACTGCGAGGATTTTGATGGAAAAAGAGACCGTTTTAGTAGGTTTAAGCGGCGGGGTGGATTCCGCCGCCGCGGCCGTTCTTCTTAAACAGCAGGGGTACCGTGTTATCGGTGCTACCATGCTCATTTGGGATCCGTCCCTCCCCGTTCCCACGGGGCCTTATGCAAAAAATGCCTGCCTCTCCCCGGAGAAGGAAGACTTAAGCGAAATACAGGCCATTGCCAAACGCCTGGATATTGAGTTTTTTGCCATAGACTGCCGCGAACGCTACCGCCAAGTGGTGCTGGATAACTTCCGCCAAGAATACTCTTGCGGGCGCACCCCCAACCCGTGCGTTATTTGCAACAGCCGCATTAAATTTGGCGTACTTCCGCAGGAAGCCCAACGCCAAGGCATCCATTTTGATAAATTTGCCACCGGCCACTATGCCCGCATCGTGCAGGACCCGGCCACCGGCAAATACCTGCTTAAAAAAGGGATGGACCCCGCCCGCGACCAAAGCTATTTTCTGCACCGCTTAACCCAGGAACAGCTTTCCAAAATTTTGTTCCCGCTGGGGGAAATGACCAAACCGCACATACGGGACTTGGCCCGCCAGGCCGGCCTGGCCGTGGCCGATAAAGAGGACAGCCAAGACTTTTACTGCGGGGATTATAACGATTTACTCAACTTCCCCAACCGCCCCGGGGATATTGTCACCCAAGACGGCACCCCCGTCGCCCGCCACAACGGCATTTGGGGCTACACCATTGGCAAGCGCAAGGGGCTGGGCATTAGCGGCTTTAAAACCCCCATGTATGTGGTGCGTATAGACGCGCACAAAAACCAGGTGGTTATCGGCCCCAAAGAAGCGCTGTATTCTTCCACCCTGCGGGCGGACGCCGTCAGCTGGGTAAGCGGGCAGGCACCGGCCCCGGTGTTTGAATGCCAAATAAAAATACGCAATTTGCACCTGCCCGCGCAGGCGCGCGTAACCGTGCAGGAAGACGGATCTATTCTGGCTGAATTTAAAGAGCCGCAGCTATCGGTAACGGCGGGGCAGTCCGCCGTGTTGTATGATGGAGACACCGTACTGGGCGGCGGCGTAATTGGCTAAACGGGGCAAACAAACCCCATTTATGCTATAATATAAGTACAAATTAAGGAAGGGCAAAAGCCTGCTTGCTCAAACCCGAGTGGTTTTGGGCGGGGTTTTTGTTT
>CALUXL010000128.1 GCA_944324735.1 uncultured Elusimicrobiales bacterium | reverse complement strand
GTCAAAGGGGGTGATGAAGGTTTCGTTTAAGGTGTTGATGATGGTGTGGGTTAATTCGTCCCCGTAGTGTTCCAGCTCGTGCATGGCGCGCACGTTTTCCGGGGTGAAGGACCCTTCGTTTACCAATTTTTTATAAAATTCTGCGGCTTTCACCAAGTTTTCGGCTTGTTTGTCAAATAAATCAAAGAACTTTACTTCTTTGGGCATGAACATATGTTTTTACTCCGTATATTTTAATTATTTTACTCTGTCTATGCGTCCGCACCCAAAACGCTTGCGGACGGAATTACTGCTTTACTGTCTAATAAAAAACGCCCGTTTAAATGGCAAACGGGAGTTGAGAAATCAGTTAGCGTCCTTCTGTTTAAGCTGCTCGGGCAAATTAACGGCGGCTTTTAACAGGAAAGGTCTCTTCTTAACTTCTTCTATGAAAGCGGCGTCGCGCAGTTTGTTGCGGTAGTCCTTCTCCTGGAAGATGTAGCGGAACTTCGTATAGTCTTCATAGGTTCCGGCCAGCAGGGCCACAATATCCTGCACGCCCACAATTTCTTCGTCCGTAGGAATGACGAAGATTTTTACCTTGGAATCATCCGCCGAGATGCGGCATTCGGCCTTGTTGGTATCGGCGCAGTTGTTGCGTTCTTCGTCCAGCACAATACCAAAGTTTTCCAGGCCTTGTAAAATCATTTCGCGGATGTTGGTGGCTCTTTCACCTACGCCGGCGGTAAATACAATGGCGTCTAAGCGGCCCAAAGCGGCCATATAGGCACCGATGTATTTTTTAACGCGGTAGCATTCCACATCCAAAGCCAGTTTGCACAGTTCGTCGCCTTCGGCGGCGCCTTTGCGCACGTCGCGCTGGTCGGCAAAGCGGTCCCCGGTTAAAGCGTACATACCGCTCTTTTTATTTAAGATGGTGTACATGTCTTCGGGAGCCATATTCAGCTTTTTCATCATGTGAAAGCAGATGGATGGGTCCATATCGCCGGAGCGGGTACCCATTACCAAACCTTCTAACGGGGTAAGCCCCATGCTGGTATCCAAGCATTTGCCGTTTTTAACGGCGGTTACGCTGGCCCCGGCACCAATGTGGCAGACGATGGTGTTTACTTCATCTACATTTTTGCCCATCAGCACGGCCGCACGGCGGGAAGTGTATAAAACGGAAGAACCGTGAAAGCCATAGCGGCGGATTTGATAATCCGTATACCATTTGCGCGGCAAAGCATACATGTAAGAAGAAGCCGGCATGGTCTGGTGGAAGGCCGTATCCATCACGCACACGTGCGTTACATTAGGCATTAAGGCACGGGCCGCTTCGATACCCATGATGTGGGCCGGGTTGTGGAGGGGGGCCAAATCGGCAATGTTTTTCAGTTCGGCCACTACGCTGTCGTCCACAATAACGGATTTGGAAAATTTACCGCCGTGCACGATGCGGTGCCCCACCGCGGAAATAACGCTTACGTTTTCAATAACGCCGTGTTCTTTATCGGTTAAAGTTTCAATAACCAGGTTGATGGCGTCTTTATGGTCTTTACAGTTTCTTTGAAGTTCAAATTTCGGGTAGCCGGTGCGGTCCTGAGAAATAAAAGAACCGTCGATGCCGATTCTTTCCACAGCCCCTGCACAGAGGCTTACTTTTTTGTCCCAATCGTACACGCTGTACTTAACGGAGGAACTGCCGCAGTTTAAAAACAATATAATCATTTTATTTAAATATCCTTGAAAGGGGAAAATATCCCGTTTATTGTAGAGCAGAAACTTCTTTCTCTTTTATATTTTACCAAAAAACATAGGGCCGTTGTTATTTTGCGCCGGTTTTGATAGCATTGAAATAATTGTATTTGGGAAAGTGTTGTTTATTATGTATCATATAATAATAAAAACAAAATAGGGGTTTGTATATGACGAACAAATTTTGGGCCGCGGTGTTGTGTGCCACTTGTGTTACGTTTGGGGGCGCCGTTGTGTGGGGGCAGAACAAAACCGGCGGCAAGTGTGAAGAGGGGTTCATCCCGCGTTGCGTAATTGAATATTATAACGACGGAAGCCGCGTAGAAATTTATACCGATGTGGAAGGCGGCGGCCGCGTGGAATGGCGCTTTACCGGGCAGGACCAGCGCTTAACCAATGTGTTTTTCTATCCTGGCAAAGGGGTTACTATGGAGTTGGAACTTAACCCGGATACTTCCATCCCGCAGGCCGCTTTAACCTATACCAAAGAAGGCACCCTGCTGGCATGGCGTACTTATGACGCCGCCACCCAAACCTGGACGGACGTGCCCATCAGCAGCTCCAGCCATATCTTGGAACGCTTTGTGGACCCGGGGCGCCGGCGCTTGCGTTCCACCTCTTGCCCGCGCACGGAAACCACCCGCTGCACATTAACGCGCAATAACGATGGCTCTTCTACCGAAAAATTATTTTACCCCAACGGCAAACTGTGGGAAGAAAGCATTTTTAAAACTTCCAACCGTATGGATTTTGAATTTGCCTCTTTTGACTTTTGGGGCCGTGAACGCGTGCGCAAAGTATATGACCGCCAAAGCGGCAATTTAAAAAGCGCCTACTGGTTTGATGAAGAGAACCAACAAACCCTGCGCTATGTATATGATTTAAAGACCGGCAAAGAAACGGCCACCGTTATTTATGATGAAAACCGCAACGTAATGCGTTGGGAGAAAAACTCTTCCAGCGGGCTGGTGGCGGAGTCTGTATTGTTTAATAAAGACGGCTCCGCGGCGAAACGCTCGGTATTTGACGGTACCCGCCTGTCTGAGGAAACGGTTTTCCAAAATGGCGGCCTGCCCCTTACGCGCCAGTTTTATAATTCCCAGCGTATGGTGCAATTAAAAGAAACCTATAATCCAAACGGCCAGCTTACCAAAGTGGAATGTTTCTCCGGCCCTTGCAAACAAGCTGGTTATGTGGTGCGCCCCGCCAAAAAGGCACGCAGCGTATGCCAGGCAGACCCGCAGGAGCCCCAATGCACTAAGGCGCAAAACGCGCCTGCCGCTTCGGACGCACAGCCCATCGTTCCCGCCAAGTAACAACACCTTGTATGCTTTTTTACACCCCGCGCCCCTAAATGGCGCGGGGTGTATTGTTTTAAGGTGGTTTATAAATTCCCGTCAACGGGTAAATATTGGGGACGGGGAAAAGGATTAGTGGGTTTTTGCGCCCCGCCCAAAGGCTTGGCCGGGCGTTTGGTTTTCAATACATAAAAACCCCGGGTTTAGGCCCGGGGAAAGAATAAATAAAAACGCCGCTTAACGCGGCGTTTTTAGAGGTTTAATATACTTTTTTAAGCGTTAACACGCCGTCTTCAAAGAACCATTCTTCAATCAGGTCGCCGTTTTCGCTGTATTTTTTGGTAACACCGTGCGGCTTGCCGTCTTTATGGGGGGAGATGAGCGCAATGGTGCCATTGGGGTGGTAGACAATTTTATCCCCAATGATTTTATCGTTCTTATAGGTGCATTCAGAGCGCAAATCCCCATCCTGCGTGTAAATTTTGCTAATGCCGTTTAAATAGCCTTTTTGATATTCGGACACTTCCAAAATTTTACCGGAAGGATAGTATTTTATTTGTTTTCCGTCTTGGATGTCATTGACGTAAGAAAACTCTTTATACAGCTTGCCGGTGGGGTTATACACACGGGCTTTGCCTTGCAAAAGGCCGTTTTCGTAATATTTTTCAATATTTACTTTGCCGTTATCAAAATAAATTTTGCATTTTCCGTTGCGCTGGCCGTTTTTAAATTCGCATTCAAAATACAGTTTGCCGTTTTCAAAAAATTCTTTTACGGTGCCGTCCGGCATATTGCCTTCGTGCTTTTGAATGTCTAAATTTTTGTCCAGCGTTTCACGGTATACTTCTTTACCGTCTATGGAATAGGTACGGATAAAACCCACGTGAAGCGGGTCATTAATGCTGCTTGTTTTTCTGACAATGTCTACCATATTAAACCTCCGACAGTTTCCTCGCGGCGGTAAAACCGCTGCTCCATGCAAAATGTAAATTAAATCCACCGCTGTGGCCGTCTACATCCAGCAGTTCCCCGGTAATAAACAACCCCGGGCATTTGAGGGACTCAAATGTATTATAGTTTATTTCGCTTGTATTTACACCCCCGCTGGCCGCCATGGCTTCCTGCCAGGGGCGCGCGCCGGTAACGTTAAAAGTCCATTTCTGCAGGGTGCGCACGATGTTTTGCCAGGTGTTGGGCGTCCAATCCCGCACGGGCATATTTTTGCGTACACCGGCAAAATCAATCAGCAAATTGGCAATATTTTCGTGCAGTAAACCGGCAAAAAAGTCTTTGGCACGGCGGGTGCCAAATTGCTCTTTACGCGCTTGCATAAGGGCGTTAAAGTCTGCCGTGGCTGCAAATAAATTCATATCCAGCTGTACGGGCCCTTGGGCCAGCTGGCGTATTACGGCCGCGCTTATATTTAGTACGGCCGGCCCGTTTACCCCATAGTTGGTAAACAGCACTTCCCCCTGGCTTTGGGCAAAAACCTGTTCCTGGCGGCGGGCTGTTAAAGCGGCTTGCACGCGTATGCCCTGCAGGCGCGCCACGGCTTTTTCCTTTAGTGTTAAAGCACATAAAGCGGGCGTGGGGGGGATAATGCTGTGCCCTAAACTTTTCGCCAGCTGGTAACCGCTTTGCGTGCCGCTTAATTGCGGGTACGCGCAGGAACCGCAGGCCAAAACCAACTTTTTACTCTTAAAAATCTGCCCTTGACGGGTTTGTACCCCAAAAGAGCCGCCCGTTTTTATGCGGGTTACTTCCTGCCCGGTTAACAGTTCGGCACCGGCTTCTTGCAGGGCCAGTTTTAAAGGCTCCAGTACAGAGGTGGATTTCCCCGTAGCGGGGAAAAACCGCCCGTTTTCTTCTTCTCTAAGCGGTATGCCTAGTTGTTCAAAATAGCGGACGCAGAACTCAAAAGGAAAATTTTTTAAAGCGTTTTCCAACAGTTTTTGGGGGCCATGATAATCTGCCACGCTTACAAAGCGGTTGGTTATGTTGCAGCGGCCGTTGCCGCTTACCAAAATTTTGCGCCCGGGCTGAGGGTCTTTTTCCAGCAAAAGCACTTTTTTGCCATTGCGTGCGCACTCCAATGCGCAAATTAACCCGCTGGCGCCGGCACCCACAATAATTACGTCGTACATAGGCAAATTATTCATGATTATACAGTTTAGCAAAAAAGCCCGTGTTTGCGCTCATCTTGACACCCTTGGGCATAAGTATATACTATAAATAATACGCTGTTTTTCAAGGAGAATTTTATGTTTTTTACTCGTTTTTTTAGTATTTGCGCCGTATTGCTGGCTTCGGTTTGTGCCGGGGCTTACACCGTGGGCGGAATGAGCCGCCCCACCTTTAGCACGGCCCCGCAGGGGGATGTGCGGCCGGGTACGCAGGCGTCGGGCTCGGCCCGGCCGGTGAGCCAACCGGCAGGGGCTGCGCGGCCCACTACCCAACCGGGCAACAGCTCCGGGCGTTTTACACAGCCCACGGGCCCTGTGCGCCCTTCCACCCCGCAAGGCCTTAGTGAACAGCGCTTTACCCCGCCCACCGGCCCCGTGCGCCCCGGGTTGGACAGCGCCGCCAGCGGCATGCAGGAAGCTTTTAGTTTGGCTCCGCAGCCTTCCGGCAAGTCGGCCGCGGCACCGGCTGCGGTAACCGTAAAACAGGCCGAGGGTACCTCCAGCGGTGGTATAAAAGCCGCCAAACTGGGCGGCGGGGAAAGCGGCATGGGGGGCATGACGGCCTCTCAACAAGCGGAACGTGAAAGCGTGGCTAAAAATTCCGAAGCGGCCGCCGCTTTAAACAAGGCGCGTGACCAAAAAGCCATGGAGCAGAGTTCCATGTCCCAAATTAAAGGAATTGTGGACGCCTTGGGCAGCAAAAACAGCAAGGTGGACCAAAAAGCCAGTGCCGCCCGTAAGTAAAGAGGGCTTGTTTTACTGCACGGCAAGAAAATTTTGCACGTTTCTAAAAACTTTTGTAAAATAATTATACGTCAGTACGTTGCGGGCGTGGTTCAATGGTAGAACGGAAGCTTCCCAAGCTTTAGACGAGGGTTCGATTCCCTTCGCCCGCTTTCTTAAAGGACTCTATGGAAAACGAAAACTTTGATTTAGATCAAAAACCTGCCGCCAACAAAGACCTGTGGCTTTTCCTCATCATTATTGACATTGTTTGTTTGTGTGTTTTTGGATTTTTCTTATATAAAAATTTATCGGCCCGTTTCTTTACCCCTGCGGAAGGTGCGTTAGCGTCTGCCCCGGCGGTGGAAGAACAAGCCCCCGTAAACGAAAAGCAGGAAGTGACTTTAGAGGAGGAGGTTGTTTCTGTTGTAAAAGAAGAAAAACCGGCCCCTAAAGCGGAAACTCCTGCCCCCCAGCCCGCTCAGCAGGCCCAACCGGCTAAAGAAGCCGCCCCGGCCCAGCAGACTGTGGCTCAACCCCAGGAAAAGAAGGAAAGCATTATCATTAAAGCAAACCCGAAAAGCAAAAAATACCGCCGGGTTACTTTCCGCTATTATGGGGAGGGGAAAAAGGTGTCTATCGTAAGCGGGTTTACGATGGCCAAACCCCAAGCCCTGCGCAAAAAGAAAGACTATTGGGAAACCACCCTTTCCATTGCGCCCGGCCGCTACCGCTTCTTGTACATTGTGGACGGCGTAAACACGCCGGACCCGTACAGCCCGGAAGAAGACGGCAGAAGCGTAGTGGTAGTAGAGTAATTTTAAGAACTTATAAAACCCCGGCATTAGCCGGGGTTTTTTTATGCCTTGCTGGGGCCGGATAGACGCAGAAATCATTAAATCAAGCGGCCGGGCGCGTAATAGAATATGAGGCCTCGGTACGGGGAAGAGGGGCCGCTAGAGATATATAACCATTTTTTGCAGTAGGTTAATTAGCTATAAACAAGCCGGTATAAAAAAACCACTAAAACGGGGTCCGCAAGTCTCCGGCGGGAAAAGTGGCAAAACGTTTTATATAGGGCTTTTTAACGCGCCTACTTAATCTTACCCCGCTAACGCCCGCTACAAAACACACCCTTTACGAAGCTAATAATCAGGCGTATAATGGGGAAGGTGCGCCTATCCATACCGAATAACACAAATCCTTTTATGCCAGCCATTGGGCCATTTTACGGGCAAAAGATACCGGCCTTAGCAAAAGCCATCGGCCGGTTTTACCAAGTTTTTAAGTTTTGTTTATCTTTCTTTGGTGGGGCGTTCCGCCAGCCCGGTGATGTGGGTTTTAAAGCTGCGGCGCAGGTCCGCCAAGTCTTTACGGTTGGTAGCCATAAAGCAGAAGCCTGCCTTGCCGTCTTTCACGCCCGAAGTAAGCACCACCCCGCCGCGGAAAGACACCCCGGCGTTTATTTTTTCCAGCTCGTCAATTACTTTTTGGGTGGTCCAGTGCGGGTCAAAACGCATTTTGGTATCTAAATAAAAATGCAGTTCCCGGCGGTTAATGCCATACACCGTGGAGGCCAGCCTTAAGCACAGCCCAAACCCGTTATAGCGGGAGTTACACTCCAGCGCGCGCAGTTTAAGCTCGCCGTCTTTTTGGCGGATGGCCCAGTCAAAGTTAATTTGGCCGCGCACCCCTTTGCCGTAGTAATAACTGGCCAGCATGAGGGATTTTTCGCGTATTTCATCCAGCAGCTTTTTAGGCAGGCGCGTAAACGGGAAGGAACACCCTTCCCACGCTTCTTTGTGGATGATTTGGCTGTCTATCCCTACAAAAGAGATTTCATCGTCTTTTAATATACACAAAGAACCCAGCGTTTTGTATATTTCTTTAAAACGCTCTAAATAAAAGTCCGACTCTTTGTGATACATCTTAATCAGCGGCAAAAGTTCCGCCAATTTTCCCTTTACGTTGCCGTAACCGCCGGCGGAAAACGGCCGGCGCAAAAGATAGGTTTCCCGCGGGTCCAGCAAGGCTAAAACGCGGGGCATTTTATTCATGCCGGCTTCGTACACGGGGGCGATGGTGGTAATATTGAATTTTTTGCACAATTCTTTAAATACCAGCTTGTTGTTGGCTTCCTGCACGGCAATGGAGTTGTTGAGCAGTTTGTTTTCGCACTGCCAGCTCAGGTGGGCAAACTCCTTGGTGTACATCAGCGGGATGATTACATAGCCAATACTGCACAGTTTGCGCAGTTTGGTAATTAGTTCTTCATCGCGCGAAATGGCCGACACAAGGCTCTCATCCTCTTTTTGTTCCTTGGGCATAAACATCCAGTTTTTATGCTCCAGTTTCTTGATGCGGGCCATATAGTCCACAAAAGCTTTGTCCGGCTCTGTAAGAGGGGAAACCACGCAAAAATCACCCGGTTTTAATAACTGGATGTATTTCAGGGAGTGGCTTTTTAACGCGTCCAACGCTTTGCTTTTAAAGACAAAGTCGTCCAGGTTTAAAATCCAAACTTTATTAGGCATAGAATTTACCGTTGCACACCGGGCAGAAGCTCTTTACGGATACAATGTCGTCCTTGTCGGAAGATTTCAACCCGCAGACCACAAAGTCAAACCCGTATTCTTTCAGCAGGGCGGCCACGCGCTTGATGCTTTCCAGCTTTACTTCGTGTTTTAAGGCGTAGTAAGTGGTTTCCGTTTGGTTGGGCAGCAGTTGGCGGTCGTCGTGCAGGTAGTTTTCTTTTAATTTAGAGAAGACCTCCTCGCCAAATTTTTCCACAATGTTCTTGGCAATGGTGTAATCGTACAATAAATAAGAAAACATAACGCGTTTTAAACCCGCTTCTTTTAAAGAGGCCAAAAACGGGCGCAGTACTTCTTCGGTGTCTTCCACACCGCAGATGAGCGGGTCCATATGAACGGTAACCAAAGCGCCCGCCTGTTGGGCCTGGGCCGCGCGGCGGATGCGTTCTTCCCGGGGGGGGACATTGGTTTCCATGCAAATAGCGGCCTGCGGTTTAATGGCCGCACTGTAGGAAAATTTGGCCGGGTACTGGCGGATTAAATCCATAATGGCGTCGTTCGGTACGCCTTTGGTGGTAATGATGATGCGTTTAATTTGCGGGTGCGTGGCCAGCAGGGTAAGCACGTCCAGGGCGTAGCCGTTGTCCACAAATTTTTTGCAAAAAATGTCCGTATAGCGGGAAAGTTTAATGGTGTGAATTTTAGGGTCCGCTTCAATTTCTTTCTTCATAGCGGCCAAGGCTTCCTCGCGGGGCATGCCTATTTGCGGGTCCGTAAATTGGCAATGCAGGGCGCTGAGGCGGTTGGTCACGTCGCTGCGGCCTTTGGCGTAGCAGTAAACGCAGTCATGCTGGCAGCCGGTAAACGGTTCCAAATAGTGGTAATTGCCGTACCAGCAGGTGCCTAAACAGCCGGGCACAAAAAAATGCGTGTTGGGGGTGTTGTTTTCATTCGTATTCATATTACTTTATATTATATAAAATACACTTCCCCAGGGGGGAGAAGAGTTTTTAACGGGGCAGGGCAATATCCAGCACGGGGTGGTTGGTTTTCCAGCCGGTTTTGTCAAAGTGCCACCATTCGGTGCGGGTATAGGTAAAGCCGGCGCGGGTCATAATTTTTTTTAAGGTTTCCCGGCGAGATAGTACGTCTTTGGGCAAGTCATAAAAATCCATATGGGCTTGGCGGGTAAAACTGTCAAACCCGGTGGGCATAGGAAGCGGGTTTCCCTCAAAATCACACGGGGTTAAATCTACCGACATTCCCCGGTTATGCCTGGAGCCTTTGGCCGGCGGCGCTACATAGCTGGGGTTGGGCACGGCCTTCCATAATTTTTTTTGGGCGGAAAGCGGGCGGTAACAATCCCACAGGCAAAACGTAAAAGGTTCTTTTTCCTGGGCGGCCAGTTCCACGGCTTTTAAGAGGGCTTGGGCGGCGTCTTTATGCAGGTAACAGCGGGGGGAGTCATAAATTTTTTGCTTGGTAAAGTTGTTGGGGGTGGCGTAGCGTATATCAAAAAATAAAGGAGCGTCCAGCTTTTCCACGTCAACCAGGCCGGCCGCTTCCAGCTGTTCTTCGGCCGAGGTTTGGCTGTGTGCGGCCGGCAGCGCAAGCATCCAAATCAAGCAAAATACCCACAAGCGTTTCATTATTTTAGTATATAAAATTTTACCTATAGTAAAAAAACAAGTACAATACAATATATGGAAGAAAAACACTTTAAAAGCGGTTTTGCTGTGCTGGCGGGGTTGCCCAATGCGGGTAAGTCCACGCTGCTTAATAAGCTGGCAGGGGGGTTATTATCCCCGGTTACCAGCAAGCCCCAAACCACGCGCCAAAATATTTTGGCCATTAGCGAGGGGGACGGTTACCAAGTGGTGTTTGTGGATACGCCCGGCTTTTTGCAGGCGCGCTATAAATTGCAGCAAACCATGGTAAACGCGGTGGACCGCGCCGTGGGAGAAGAAGCTGACCTGGTTGTTTTTATGCTGGATGCCGCCGCCCCGTATGATTTAAATGCCGGCTTGGTAGAAAAATTAAAAAAAGTGTTTTGCCCCATTTTTTTGGTGATTAATAAAGTGGATTTAGTGCAGGACGAAACCCGCTTAAAAGAGTTGGAAGCCGCCGTGCGTAAAGATTTACCCGTCCAGCGTGTGTTTCATATATCCGCCATGCAGGGCCAGGGGGTGGACGTGTTAAAACAGGCCGTTATTGAGGCCATGCCCGTCAGCCCGGCCTACTTCCCGCCCGGGCAGTGGACGGACCGCTGGGAACGTTTTTACGCGGCCGAATTTATCCGCGAGCAGATTTTCCTTTTATACAAAAAAGAAATTCCTTACAGCACTTATGTGGAAGTGGAAAAATTTACCGAAGACCTGGGTGATAAAAACTACATCCGCGCCATTATTCATGTGGAGCGTGAAAGCCAAAAGCCCATTATTATCGGCAAAGGCGGCGCGGCGATTGCGCAGCTTCGCAAGAACGCGCAAAAACGCATAGAGGAATTTTTAGGCCGCAAGTACCGCCTGGAGCTGACTGTCACCGTCACGCCGGACTGGCGCAACAATACCCAAATGCTGGAGCGGTTTGGCTATATTGTTAAATAAGTTTTTTGTTGGTAATAACCCCGCCGCAAAAACGGCGGGGTTATTTTTTTATAAAGCTGGGAGGGGGGGGCTTCCGCTAAAAGGAAAAAGGATTGATGTCAAGAAACTTTATTATGTTTAAAAAGTATTTTTATATGTTTTTCTCAATGTAAATTTTAGAAGGGGTTGCTTTGTTTTTTTTTTTTGATAAATTTGATTAGAAATAAAATTTAATCAAAAAAAGAGGTAATAATGAAAAACGCTGGAATAAGGCCGTTTGGAGGGTTTACACTTATTGAATTATTGGTTGTGATTTTAATAATTGGCATATTAGCTTCAGTGTCTTTGCCTCAATATGAGAAAGCGGTATTTAAAAGCCGCTACTCAGCTATGATTCCATTGGTTAAAACATTGGCCGCGGCGCAGGAAAGTTATTTTATGGCAAATGGGCACTATACCACAGATTTTTCCGAGTTGGATGTAGAAATTCCCTCTTCGTTTACTCCTACTTCTAAAACTTATGCGTCTTTTGGCGGTTCCGTTTATGCCAATGCCGACGAGAGTATTTATGTAGGTATGGCCATGGACAATGCTAATATAATGGGCGTACAATTTTTCTTTCCTGAAAAACACGTCGGTTATCGCATTGCCTTTCAAAACGGACAGATTTGGGTGGGAGATGTGAAAAAAGGAGTTAATTATTGTATAGAGATGAACTTGGCTTGGAACCAATATTGTTCTTGGTTGGTAAACTCGCCAACGGCGGTAGTTTTAAATTGGTGGGGGCGCTGGTATCCTATAGAAAGTTAACTAATATGTACTTGTCATCTTTGCTTGTGTGAATATTTATCAAAAAACACCCCGCCGTTTGGCGGGGTGTTTTTGGTGTTAAAACTTATTTCACGCGGCCGGCGGAACCGAATACGTTTTCGTTCTTTTCGGCATACATTTTGATAAGTTCTTCGCGGGCCGGGCCCAAGTATTTGCGAGGGTCAAATTCGGCCGGTTTGGTGGCGAATACTTTGCGGATGGTGGCGGTCATTACCAAGCGGCCGTCGCTGTCCACGTTGATTTTGCACACGGCGGATTTGGCCGCTTTGCGCAGTTGTTCTTCCGGAATACCGGCGGTATCTTCCAATTTGCCGCCGAATTCGTTAATTTGTTTAACGGCCCACTGCGGTACGCTGGAGGAACCGTGCAATACAATCGGGAAGCCGGGCAAGCGTTTGGAAACTTCTTCCAAGATATCAAAGCGCAGTTCGGGCAATTTTTCGCCGGGTTTTACTTTAAATTTGTAAGCCCCGTGAGAGGTGCCGATGGAGATGGCCAGGGAGTCTACCCCCGTGCGTTTTACGAAATCTTCCACTTGGGCAGGATCCGTATAGGTGTGGTGTTCGGCGGAAACTTCATCTTCAATACCGGCCAAAACGCCCAATTCGCCTTCTACGGTTACATCGTGCTGGTGGGCATAGTCTACCACTTTTTTGGTAAGGGCTACGTTTTCTTCATACGGCAAGTGGGAGCCGTCAATCATTACGGAAGAGAAACCATTGTCAATGCAGTCGTTGCACAGTTCAAAGGAATCACCGTGGTCCAGGTGCAGGCACAGCGGCACCGGTTTGCCAATTTCTTTCATCATTTCCACAGCGCCGCGGGCCATCCAGCGCAGCAAGGTGGCGTTGGCATATTGGCGGGCGCCTTTGGAAACCTGCAAAATTACCGGGGAACCGGTTTGCACGCAGGCGGTAACGATAGCCTGCAATTGTTCCATATTGTTAAAGTTATAAGCCGGAATGGCGTAACCGCCGGCCATAGCGTCTTTGAACATCTGTCTGGTATTTACCAGACCGAGGTCTTTGTAAGAAACGGTCATTGAACAGCCTCCTAAAATAAATTCTGTCCCCATTATTTTACTATTTTTATTCCGCCTTGTGGCACAGGTTTGTGTAATTGGGGGGAGCAAATAAACGGTAAAACTTGCCAAAAAAGGCTTTTGTGAGTATAATGTAAATACCTTTATTGCCGGATTTCAAGGATAAAAATGGATTTTTCTATTCTAAAAACGCTTACTTCTCTGCCAGGTATTTCCGGGCGGGAAAGTGCCGTACGCCAATACGTACAGCAACAAGCCGCCCCCTATGCCGATGACGTAAGAACAGACGCCCTTGGCAACTTGATTGTTTATAAGAAAGGGGCTTCTAATAAAAATTTACTTTTGGCCGCCCATATGGACGAAGTGGGCCTGATGGTGCACTATGTAGGGGCGGACGGTTTCCTGCGTTTTGTAACCGTGGGCGGTATTGACCCGCGCACCCTGCTTGCCCAGCGCGTAACCGTGCATACGGCCGGCGGGCCGCTGGTGGGGGTAATCGGCACGCGCCCCGCCCATGTAACCACAGAGGCGGACCGCGGCAAAGCCGTACCCGCCAAAGATTTATTTATTGATGTAGGCTTAAGCGGGGCCGAGGCGCAAACCCGCGTGCAACCGGGTGATTTTGTTACCCTGCGCCGGGAATATGAGGAATTTGGCTCCGGCTTAATTACCGCCAAAGCGCTAGACAACCGCGCAGGCGTGTTTGTACTTTTGGAATTATTAAAAGAAGTTAAAAACCCGTTTTACAATATATATGCTGTTTTTACCGTGCAGGAAGAAGTGGGCCTGCGCGGTGCGGTAACCGCGGCCTATGGGGTGGAGGCGGATTTGGCCTTAGCCATCGACACCACCGGCGCGGCGGATATACCCGGCACGGCCCCGCAGGATTATATTACGGCCGTTGGGCAGGGGGTGGGCGTTACCGCGTTGGACGCGCGCACCATTACCCACGAGGGTCTTTTTGCCGCTTTAAAACAGCTGTGTTTGGAAAAACAAATCCGCTACCAGGTGCGCATTGCGCCGCGCGGCGGAAACGACGCGGGGGCTATCCACCTCTCCAAAACGGGGGTGCCTTGCTGTGCGCTGTCCATCCCCACGCGTTATATTCACTCCAACACGGAAGTACAATCCAAGGACGATTTGCAACAAACGCTGGCTTTAGCATTGGCCGTCGCTCAAACTGAATTGGCTTTATAGGAGAATTATGAAACAGTTTACTTTAGGAACCAAAAGAGCCGCTTATTTTGAAGCAACCGATTATGTAAACCAATACGCGTTAGATGATTCTTCCAAAAACGCATTGGAAATGCTGGACACCGCTTACCGCGCTTTAGCGGCGGTAATGTTTAACTTTGTGCCTTCCTCCGGCCATGTGGGGGGGAGTGTTTCCAGCGGGCGTTTTGTAAGCCATCTCATTTATAAGGAAATGCAGTATGACTTGGCGGACCCGCACCGTTTGGATGCGGACATCATTACCTACGCGGCCGGGCATAAAGCCCTGGGTATGTACGCCATGTGGGCCTTGCGCGATGAGTGCGCCCGCATTTCCCAAGCGGCTTTGTTGCCTAAAGACATTAAAAACCGCCTGCGCTTGGAAGATTTACTGGGCTTTCGCCACAACAAAGTGCAGGGCACTCCTTTATTTACTAAATTTCACTCCAAACCTTTGGGCGGGCACCCGGAACCTTCCGTTCCGTTTGTGCGCGTAACCACCGGGGCCAGCGGCGTGGGTGACGGTGCCGGCGTGGGTTTGGCCATTGGCGCGGCCGATACCTATGGGGAAAACTGCCCCCGCGTACACATTGTGGAGGGGGAAGGCGGCATGACGGCCGGCCGCGTGAGCGAGGTGTTGGCCACGGCTTCCACCGCGCAGCTTAAAAACGTGGTGTTCCATTTGGACTGGAACGAAGCCTCCATTGAAAGCAATGAAGTAACTTCCGACGGGAAAACCCCGGGCGATTACGTCCAGTGGACCCCGTGCGAAATGTTTTATATTCACGATTTTAATGTTATTTTTGTACCCAACGGTATGGATTTTGCCCAAATCCACGCCGCGCAGGAACTGGCAAAAACCATTTCCAACCATCAGCCCACGGCCATTGTGTACCGCACGGTGAAAGGGTGGAAGTATGGTTTGGAGGGCAAGGCGTCGCACGGGTCGGGCCATAAGTTTTGCTCGCCGGAGTTTTATGCCGCGCTGGCCGAATTTGAAGAAAAATTTGGCGTCAAATTCCCCGCGTTTGAAGGGGATAAAACGCCCGAAAATATAGAAAAACATTATTGGGCTTTCTTAGAAACTTTTCGCCAGGGGCTTGAAAAACAGGCGGATGTATGCGCTTTTATGGCTAAACAGCTGGAAGCCCGCCGCCAAGACTTGCAAACCTCTGCCCGTAAGGAACGCCCTAACGCGCCGGACGTGCAAGTGCTTTTTACCGGCCAAGACCCGGAAAACGCCCCCGCTTCTTTCCAATTTACCCCGGGCGATACCCACACCACCCGCGGCGTATTGGGGGACGTGCTGGGATATTTAAATAAAGAAAGTAACGGCGCTTTGTTTAGTGCGTCGGCCGATTTATACGGCTCCACCAATGCCGGAAACGTAGCTAAGCCGTTTGAAGCAGGTTTTTATAATGCCGCTTCCAACCCGCTTTCCCGCCGGTTGGCGATTGGCGGTATTTGTGAAGACGGCATGGCCGCCGTTTGCAGCGGTATCAGCGCGTTTGGCAAGCAAGTGGGGGTGGCGTCCTCTTACGGGGCATTTGTAGCGTTTGAACACGTAGCCGCCCGTTTGTACGCCATTGGCAGCCAAGCCTTAAAAGAGGCGGGGCAGAAAGTAAACAGTTTGATTCTTTTTAACGGGCACGCCAGCCTTCCCACCGGGGAAGACGGCCCCACGCATGCGGATCCGCAATCTTTGCAGTTGTTGCAGGATAACTTCCCGCAGGGGGCGTGCATTACCGCCACCCCGCTGGAAGTGGACGAAATTTGGCCTTTGGTTACCAAAGCTTTGTCTTTACGTCCGGCGGTGTTTGCGCCGTTTGTGGTTCGCCCGAACCAAAAACTGGCGGACCGCGCCGCCTTGGGGATGGACCCTGCCCGCGCCGCGTTAAAAGGCGTGTATTATCTGCACCGCGCCACCCGGCCCGATGCCGGCGCCGTGTTTGTGCAGGGGGCGGGTATTGGTAAAGTGGTGACGGACAGCGTACTGCCCCACCTGAAAGAAGAAAATTTGGACGTAAATATTTTGTATGTATCCAGCCGGGAGTTATTTGAACTCCTGCCGGAAGAAGAACGGGAAGCATTGGTTCCCATGCGCCTGCGCCGCGTTGGTATGGGGCTTACGGATTTTACCCTGCCCACCATGCACGCCTGGCTGCTGAGCGAAAAGGGCCGCTGCCATACCTTGTATCCGTTTAAACACGGCGGATATTTGGGCAGCAGCAGCGCCGCCAATATTTATAAAGAAGCCGGCATGGACGCCGAAGGCGTAATAAACGCCATAAAAGCGTACGTGAACGACTTGGAGAACTCCGCCTGGTAATGGCCGGCGGCAGAGGAGAAAAAAATGGCAGAAGAAAAACCTTATTTAACCGGAAGAACCTATCTTTTTAAACTCCCTAAAGGAAAAGATTTGCTTGAAACCTTGGCGGATTTTTGCCACGATAACCAGGTAAAATGCGGGATTGTAAGCGTAATCGGTTCGGTGGAGAATGCCACCTTGGGCTGGTATGACCAAACTAAAAAACGTTACGAAAAAACCATCATCAACGCCCAGATGGAATTGTTAAGCTTAACCGGCAACATCAGCATTCAAGATAACCGCCCCCAAGTGCATGCACATGCCATGCTGACGGGTAAAGATTACAATGTCATCGGCGGGCATTTATTCCCCGGCACCAAAATTTACGTGTGCGAAGCCTACATTCAGGAAATGGTGGGCGAACCGAAAGTGCGCCGTACCGACAAAGTAACCAAGCTTTCCCTGTGGGCATAAGCCGTTTGGTAAAATAAAAAATCCCGCGTTTTTGACGCGGGATTTTTTTGTTAAACCGTTTTATATAAATAATTGGTTATGGCTTAAGGCGTTTGATGGACGGTAAAAATAATTTTTATGTTAGTAATACCTAAAACTGTTTTTTAGACGGTAAAAATTATTTTTTGGCTGTTTTTTTAAGTTTATTTATTTAAAGGGGATATAAGATAGCAGTATTTTTTTACGTGTCAAGCCGAAGAGAAAATAAATTTGCAAACGTGGGGTAAATTAACTTTAATGGAGAGGTAGGGTAGTTTAAATTATTAAGGAGGACGTAATTCAATGAAGAAACTACTGGGCTTATTTTTAGCCTTTGCGATGGCGTTGCCTGCCAGTGCAGCCCTCGTGGATAATGTAGACGCTATTGGTCGCATTGATGTAATCGGTGCGGATTCCAACAGAACCCCTGTGGGTTATCCGACGGCTGCTTCCCGTGTGATGGCGGGCCTGTCTGCCGACTTGACTGAAGACGTAAAAGCCAATGTGCTGTTTACGTATGCCACGCCGTGGGACGGTTCTTTAAGTGGCAACACGCTCAACGGCTATCAGGATAGCGTTTATTTGTCTGCAGCCAATGTGGTGTTGTCTAACTTGTTTGACTGCTTTGAGTTGACCCTCGGCCGCCAATTCTACGGCGACGAAGACAGCATGACCATGTACTTCGGCCCCAAGAGCGGCTATATGGTAGCTACGATACAGAGCCCTATGAGCTTGGAAGCCGCCAAACTGACCTATGCCGATGATTTTAAGAGCGTAACCGTATTGGCTGGTAAAACCTCGCATGAGGATTGGGCTCCGATTAGCTCTTATAACATTTATGGCGCGGACATCCGCTTAAACTTAACGGACGCCATGAAAGCCCAAGTGTACGGCTATGCGTTGAAAGAAAGCTCCGCCGACCCGGAATATACCGGCTTTTACGGCGCTAAACTTTCTTACCTGCCGGAAGCTTTTGGCTTAAGCCTGGAAGCTGCCCGCGGTCATGAAGGCAACCGCCTGATAAAAGAAGGCGCGGATGCTCCGTATTTTGTAAAGTTAGACGCTTCTTTAAATATGGACGCGTTTACTCCTCGCGCGGCTTTCTTGTATCAAAAAGGCATGGTATCTGGTTTTAGCACCTATGCGCCTGGTTTAGTGGCCGGTAAATACTTAACGGCGGAGTTGAACTATGGCGGCGTAATTGCAGATGCCCGCATCTTCAACGTGGGTATGGACTATAACTGGAAGAAAATGAAATTTGCGGTGGACGGCTTTGCCTTCCAAGACCGCACTGCCCAGTCCGCCGCCACGCTGGAAGCCGATTTGACCGCCACCTACCAGCATAACGAAAGCGTAGAGCTGTTTGCCGGTGTTGGTTACGCCAAATTGGGCGGTGACTTGAAAGCAGCTACTAAGGCTCAAGATGCTACCGTGTACCAACTGGGTACCACCATCCGCTTCTAATCTGTTTTAATGCAGATAAAACCCCGCCCAAAAGGCGGGGTTTTTTCTGGTTAAATGGGGGGATTTTTTTATTAAAATGCAGTATAAAAAGTAAAAAAATAAACACGCTTATAAAAAGAGGGGATATAAGATAGCAGTATTTGTTTTACGTGTCAAGCCGAAGAGAAAATAAATTTGCAAACGTGGTATAAATTAACTTAAATGAAGGGGTAGGGTAGTTTAAATTATTAAGGAGGACGCAATTAAATGAAGAAACTACTGGGCTTATTTTTAGCCTTTGCGATGGCGTTGCCTGCAAGCGCCGCCCTCGTGGATAATGTAGAAGCTATCGGCCGTATTGATGTAATCGGTGCGGACGCTAACAGAGGAACTCTTCCGGCCTCTGCCGCTTCCCGTGTTGTGGCGGGTCTGTCTGCGGATTTAACGCAAGACGTTAAAGCCAATGTACAGTTTTGGTATGCCACCGCGTGGGACGGTGCTTTGTCCGGAAACAGCTTAAATAAATATCAGGATGAAATCCGCTTGGCGGAAGCCAATGTGGTATTGTCCAACTTGTTTGACTGCTTTGAGCTGACCCTCGGCCGCCAATTCTATGGCGACGAAGACAGCATGACCATGTACTTTGGCCCCAAGAGCGGCTATATGGCCGCGATTGCCATCCAGCCTCTGAGCTTGGAAGCGGCCAAATTAACTTATGCCGACGATTTTAAAAGCGTAACTCTCTTGGCCGGTAAAACGGCGGATAATTTGTCCCTCACCACCTCTTATGATATTTACGGTGCGGACATCCGCATGAACTTAACGGACACCATGAAAGCCCAAATGTACGGCTATGCGTTGAAAGAAAGCTCCGGCGACCCGGAATATACCGGTTTCTACGGTGCTAAACTTTCTTACCTGCCGCAGGCTTTTGGCTTTAGCGTGGAAGCTGCCCGCGCCCACCAAGGCAACCGCTTGATTAAAGAAGGCAAAGATACCCCGTATTTTGTGAAGTTAGACGCTTCTTTAAATATGGATGCGTTTACTCCTCGCGCGGCTTTCTTGTATCAAAAAGGCCTCGTGTCCCAATTCGGTTCTTATGCGCCGGGTTTGGTTGTGGGTAAATACTTAACCCCCCTGGGGAACACTTCTTACGCCATTGAAGAAGCCCGCATCTTTAACGTAGGTGTGGACTACAAATGGAACAAAATGGTCTTTGCCTTGGACGGTTTCTCCTTCCAGGAACGCGCTGGCCATCATGCCGCTTCTTTAGAAGCCGATTTGACCGCCACCTACCAGCATAACGAAAGCGTAGAACTGTTTGCCGGTATTGGTTATGCCAAATTGGGCACTGGCTTGAAACAACAGCTTAACGCCAAAGATGCTACCGTGTACCAGCTTGGTACCACCATCCGCTTCTAATCTGTTTTAACGCAGATGAAACCCCGCCCCCAAAAGGCGGGGTTTTTTATTGTTTATAGCTCCCGGTTGGCGGGTAATATATTTTTATAAAACCATTGCTTCGGCCGCTTATAGTGGGCATAAACAGGCAGGTGGAAAGGGGTGGTGTTAGTCCTCACTGGGTGGAGATACCGCAACATCACAGCGCCGTAAAACGCAAGTAAGATAATAATAAATATAGCTATTTTTTAATTTAAATAAGTTATATGAGGGGCCGCGCTTCAAAAGGTACAATAAATACATGAAATACGGCCGTTTTTGGTTTTTAGGCGCGGCGGCGTGCTGCGCCTTATTTTTTGCCCCATTAACCCTTTGCGCACAGGGGCAATGGCTGCGTTACTCATCTTCTTCAAAACCGTCTTTTTCCCGCCGGATAGAAGCGGGGGTGGCGGGGTATTATCAATTTTCTAAATTACAAAGCCCCCGCAAAGTGTCTATTACCGATCATGATTACGGCCTAAACGCCTACGGCGGCCTGTGGCTCACTCCGTGGCTTTTGGTAGGGGGGGAATATGGATACTCTTTTACCAAGCCTCTTACCCCTATTATGCAGGACTTGGAATTAAGCGAAGCGGGCGCCCTTGTTAAGCTAAACCTTACCCCCAATATGCTTCCCAAACAATATATTTTGCTGGGGGCCGGCAAAAAGTTTTGGAATTACCACCTGCAGGCGGCGGGCCCGCAAAGCGGAACCCTTACGTATTATCGGGCCGGGTTCGGGCTAGAAACCGCCTTATGGGATAAGCTTTTGCTGGGGGTACAGTGGCGGGTAACTTATCTGCCCGAAACCGATTTAGGGCCTTTTGTTCAAAAATCTACCCGTTGGGACCATGCCGCCCAACTGTATATTTCTTTACTGCTGTAAAACTTCTACAAAGCTTTTTGTGGTCAATTAGGGGAGAATCTCTATCCCCCCGTTTTTATGCCTAAAAAGGACCTTTTTTGGGGATTTATGGCATAGCCATATAAAACCACAACTAGGGGCCCTTTATAAATAAAGGCGGTTTACCAGCACCACGCCGCCGCAAGGCCCTTTACAGGAAATACTGCACCCTGCCAATACTTGCAAGGTATTGGTTTTGCTCTAAATCTTGTTTTAAAGTATGGGGAAACCCGTCCTTATTGCGCTTTTCCCGGCAGATAAGGAGGCTTTTGCCTGGGGAGGGGATGGTTCTCAGGTGCCAGTGCCCGTTGGCATAAATATGGGGGGAAAGTGGCAAAAAAGCATATATCCTGCCACCGGGGTAGTATATGGCGGAAAATGGGGGGATAAAACCCCTTTTACAGCAATTTATAAGGCGTATACGCCCTTTTCTATCACTACTCTTTTCTGGGCCCTCTAATCAAGCGCGCTAAGCGGTTTATTGATGTTTATGGGGGGGAGCGGAAGGGGGAAATGTTCTCCCCCTTTTGGGTGGGACGTTTGGTTCCTATCTGGCATATATTGGCCTATAATATCCTCTTGCGTCTTTCGAAAATTTTTTTGGGGGCTATTGGGCCTTATAAATATCAGAGGCTTATATTGCTTACTAACAGGGGGCGAGAAAACCGATCCCGCGTAAATGGTTTGCCGGGCGGGTATACCCCCCTTTTACAGGTTGAAACTAAACAATACTTGCCGGACAAAGCGGCTATTGATGGGGAGTGGCGCTTGTTGCGTCACACCCTTCTCTAGAACTTCTTTGCTGGGGCAGTTTCTCTTGGTGTCCTTTATCTACGGGCTGTTCTAAACCTTATCCCCACCCTCATAAACCCTCTTGCTGGCTTCATAGTGGCCTATCCTGTTGTCGCCCTATATTCTCTTCCCAGGGCTGGTAGTGCGAGAGGCCTTTATTGGTCCCTATTACAAGCAATTTCCTTAGACTCCTTTACACTGGTTTTCCTAGGCTTTTCCATACCGGTCTGTTGGCCGTTATGTTGGGGTCTATCCTGCCTTTAAGGTCTTCCCGTATAGCTTCTTTGGGAGGGGCTTGCCCCCTTCTGCTTCGGTTCCCAGAGCTTTAGGCTTCTGCGTTTCATATATTCTCTCCTATCTATCCTGGCGCTAGTTGTTGCTATAACCTTTCTTACCTGCTATGGCTGAGTATGGGCTGTTTGTTATATTAAAAAATATTTGTATATCTGCCTTTTCTTTTTATGTGTTTAAAGCAAAAAGCATGCTAAAAAAATAATACTTATAAATTAAGTAAAATTTTTTTAAACATAAAAAACGCTCTATTTTGAAAAGGGGGGTATATAGATATCCCCCAAATTGAATTTGAGGCGATTTTAAAAAACAAGGTTTTTGCAATGTTTCCTAAATTTTTAAAAAAATCTAAAAAGCAAAATTTGATGTTATTTTTTTGTTAAAAAGTGCAAAAAAATAAAATTGCAAAACCGGATGAGGTAAATTTGGCAATTTTTGCGAAACAAAAACAGCGTAAAATTTGCGTAAGATGTTGTAAAAAATGGGTTCAGAATGCTGCTTTGAGTATTAAAATAATGCCCCAAAATGGGCCGAAAAGTGTTAAAACGGCAGGCCTTTTTAGGGGCTTTTTCGGTGTCTTAGACTGCTAGAAAATAAAATCTATAAAATTTATTAATTAGATTAAAAAAAATTTTATATTTAAAGTATAAATAAACTTTTTTTAATAAATAGTATAGGTATTATTTTTTAACATTTTTGTCCATTTTAGTTAACATAATAAAAATTATCGTTAGTTAAGGCGACCTGACAAATACTCCCCCTTTCCCTAATTTCCAACAGGGTGGATTTTAACAATTTGTGGACAACTTGATTACGCTCTGTACCAAAGCCCGGTTTGGGCGATTTTGGGGTATAAAGGGTAGCGGGAACCCCTAATTGCTTAAATATGGGGGAATAAAAGAAACTATAAAATCTAATTCGATAAATTAGAATTTACAGTTTTGCGTAAAGAATAGTTTAAGAAATGTAAAAAAAGAGGGCGTTTTGTGGCTACGGTTTTATCTGAAATTTAACAGGAGAGTTAAAATCATCATTATTTTTACAAAATTAACATCTGTTTTGTTGGGGCACGGTGCGCTAAAATTTAATTTTTAAAATAAATAGTTATAGATCTTCAGCTATTTTTTCCGCCAGAACGATGGCTCTTGCCAGCCCCTCACTGGATAGTTTGTAGGCTCTCCCCCTTTTGCTCCCGGCCGATTCCACGCTGCCTGCCCGCATTTCCGGTAGCAGCAGGCGGTCCAATCTCCCCTCCCCGTAACCGGATTTGCGCAAGGATTTAGATAAATGAAGAGCGCTGTATTCATTTTCTTTCCGTAACATCCTGGCGGCAGCGATTAATACCAAAGCGGCGGTTTGTGGGGTTAACAAGCGGCTTTTGCGGCGCAGCACAAGGGCTCCGTCTTCCGTTTTAAATAGTTTTTCCCATATTTCGGATATCGGGGCGGCTTCTGGCGCGTTTTGGGGCGTTTTAGGGGCCTGGAGCGGTTTTATACTGGGCTGATAGCCGGTAGAACCGCCAACCATGCCCCCGGTATGAGCCGTTACGGTGGAATAGGCATATGGTGCCCGGGGCGCGGGGGCCTGCCTGGCAGGCGCAGGGGTTTGTATAGGGGAGGAAGACGGCTGAGGCTGCGGCTTTTTACCGGTGAGGCGTAAAAAGTAGGCGCGTTGCTCCTCTATAAACTCTTTGGGGCCTTCGGCCTCAAATTCTTCCCCGGAGGGTAAACGAAAGCGTATTTTAAAGTTCGGTTTGTCTTCTTGTCCCATATAGCCAAAACACCCTTAAATAAAAAGTTATCCACTGGAGTTATCCCCTAGTTGTGACATATAATACAAAAGAAAATGACATATGTCAATATATGGCATTTAATGCCATTATATGTTAAATCCTGTTAACAACCCCCCTTCTCCGACGGTAAAATAGCCTTTTTCTAATTGAAAATATGCTATTTTGGGGTTGCCTAAAATGCAATTTGGGGTAATATATGTCTGCCACTTATATTTTTAGCCTGTTTAGCATTGTAAAAAATGCACACAAAATGGGAGAGCCTTTAGCAAATAAAGCGTAAAATTTTTAACCCTCCTTGAAAAATTTTAAAAACATTAAAACCAAAATCCCCCTTTTTTGTTGAATGTTTTTTAAAAACGAGCACAAAAATGCTTGTAACCTGGAATGCAAAATATATGTGTTTTTTTGAAACTCTTTATTGTGAGTGGTGTTTGTGATTGTAAAATGTTTTTTGCAAAAACGGCCTTAAATTTGCTTTGGTGATGTTTTTGCTAAATTGATAAAATATACATGTGATTTTGCGGAGGATATGCTGTGTTCCCTTTTTCTGAAATTTTAATTGCTTGGTATGACCAACATAAACGCGATTTGCCTTGGCGCCATACCAAGGACCCTTATTTAATTTGGATTTCAGAAATTATCCTACAGCAAACCCGTGTAGCCCAGGGGCTGGCGTATTACAACCGTTTTGTGCATAGTTTCCCCTCCCCCTCGGCCTTAGCGGCCGCCACGGAAGATGAGGTATTAAAACTGTGGCAGGGGCTGGGGTACTACTCCCGCGCACGCAATTTACACGCGGCGGCAAAAAGCATGAATGGGGTTTTCCCCTCTACCTATGAGGGGGTGCTGGCTTTACAGGGGGTAGGGCCGTATACGGCGGCGGCTATTTGTTCGTTTGCGTACAACATGCCCTATGCCGTAGTGGACGGTAATGTATATAGGGTGTTAAGCCGTATATTTGGGGTGGAAACCTGTATAGACAGTACCCGGGGA
>CALUXL010000127.1 GCA_944324735.1 uncultured Elusimicrobiales bacterium | reverse complement strand
TTGCAAAACAAGACCCGAAAGACAATGACGGAATAAAGAACATCCTGCACCGCACTGCCATCCCCCGGCAGTTGCTGGGCCACCATGGCCGCCAACACGGCACTTACCAGCCCGTTGGGGCACATGGCCAGCAGGACGGACGCGTCCGTACGGGATATTTTTTTAGAAATACAAAAATCCACCACCGGCCATCTAACCAGCAGTTTAATAACCGCCAACAGCGCGCCGGCCGCCACAAACTGCCACTCACCCACGCGCATACAAATACCCATATACACAAAAAACAGCGTTTTAAAGATAAATTCCACTTCATCAAAAAATACGCGTTCTTCGGCGTTTAAAGCAAAACCTTTAAACTCAAATTTGCGCAGCCACATGCGGCTAAACATACGGATATTACCCGCTACGATACCAAACGTAAGCGTGGCGATGGCACCGTCCCCACCCAGCAGTTCACTGGCGCCATATACAAGAAGCACAAAAGCAAACGTAAGGGATACGGCATTCTCCATACGGCGGATACGGTTTAAAACCCCCATCCAAAATAACCCCGCTGCCAAAGCAAAAACAATACCAATACCAAACGATTTAACAATTTGCACGCCCACCAACCCGGCGGAAACGGCCTCCCCCTTTACCAGTACCCCCAGCAAAGCCAAGGCCACCACGATGGAATAAACCCCCGTTAAATTAGCCTCCAAAAACAAAATGGTTTTGGTGTTATCGGCAATTTTTAATTTGGCAATCATCGGCACAATAATAGCGGCCGAGTTATCAGCCACGATGGAGCCTATAATAAAGGCGGCCATCAGCGGCAGGCCCAGCGTCCAGTGCGCGGCAAAAGACACCACCAGCCCCGCCAATACAAAACACACCGTGGTAAGCAAAAGCCCCTGCCCCACGGCACCGCGCAGGGAAGAAACTTTAAAATCAATGCCGCTTTTAAACAGCACCACAATTAATGCCAGCGTGGTAAAAATTTCCCCCGCCGAACCAAACATATCCGGCGTAACCACGTGCAGCCCGGGGCCGATAATCATGCCTAAAACCATCAAAGGCAAAACATCCGGCAGGCGGGTTTTTTCAAACAAGAAAGAAAACATTTGCCCCAAAAATAATACGGAGCCGATAAATAGGATGGCGTAAGTCATAAAATTATTATATGAAAATTTGTCCTTGCGCCGGGGAACAATATTTCATTTAATACAGTAATATGGAACACAATGCAAAAATTTTACTGGCGGATGATTCCGCCACCCTGCGTTTTTTGGTATCCGAAGTATTAACCGAGGCCGGTTTCACCGTCGTACAGGCCGAAGACGGCCAAGACGCCGTGGAAAAAACCTATAAAGAAAACCCGGATTTATTAATCTTAGATTATGATATGCCCCGCAAAACCGGTTTTGAAGTAGTGCGCGAAATCCGCAGCCGCACCGGTTATTTGCATACCCCCATTATTATTTTTACGGCAGATACCCACAAATCCACCAAAATGGAAGGCCTAGGTTTGGATATAGACGATTATTTAAACAAACCAGCCGACGGAGACGAAATTGTAGCCCGCGTAAAATTATTATTAAAACGCAATAAACAAAAAATGGACAGCAACCCCTTAACCCGCCTGCCAGGCAACCCTTCCATACAAGCGCGGGTGGAAAGTGAAATAGCCTCCAAACGCCCCTTTGCCGTGCTGTATTGCGACTTAAACAACTTTAAAGCCTATAACGACAAATACGGCTTTGCCGCGGGGGACCGCATATTAACCGCTGTCGCAAATATGATTGTAAAAGCCGCCGGATTGGATGAAACTTCCTTTGTGGGGCATATAGGCGGGGATGACTTTATTGTGGTGTGTTCCTTTGCCAAAGCGCAGGAAATTGCCCAAAGCATTATCCAACAGTTAGACGCGGCCGCCCCCTCTTTTTATAACGAGACGGACCGCGCCCAAGGCTTTATGGAATCCGTCAACCGCAAAGGAGAAAAAGAGCGCTTTAAGTTTTTATCCGTGGGTATTGGCATTGTGCACAATACCCAGCGCCCGCTTACCTCTTTTGCCATGGTAAGCAATATTGGCAGTGAACTAAAATGCCTGGCCAAACGCCACGAAGGCGCCAGTTATTTTGTGCTGGACCGCCGCACCGCTTAACCCCATAAAAAAACCCTCCTTTATTAGGAGGGTTTTTTATTAAGTACCGCTTAAAACAACCGATGCAGTTTAAACCCGCACCACACAAAGCCTAAACAAACCGCTACATTTAAAAACACATTTAACAGTGCCAGGCCCGTTTCTTTTCCGTTGAGCAGGGTAAGCGTATCCAAAGAGAAGCTGGAAAACGTGGTAAACCCGCCCAACACCCCCACCACCAAAAACAAACGGGCCGGGTGAGAAGGGGACTCAAAATACGGGGCTAAAAAACCAATTAACAAGCTGCCCACCGCATTTACGGTGAGCGTAGCCCAATGCCCCCGCCACATAAGCGCGCCCACGCCCAACATTACCGCGTAACGCAGGGCCGCACCCAAAAAACCACCAAAACCAACACATAAAAAAGCTGTCATAATTCTTTTTACAACTCCCTTACACGCCGCCTAATTATAAAGCGGCCAAAATGTCTTCCGCCCGTTCTGCCCAGCAGGCCGGGTGATACGGCTCCAGCTGCGTGCGGGAGCGAAACCCCCACAGCACCGCACACGCCCGCAAAGAAGCGTTCTGCGCCGTTTGCATATCCACATCACTGTCCCCCACATACAACACTTCTTCCTTGGGAGCAGGAGCCAACTGCAAAATATCCGTTACCACTTGCGGGTTCGGTTTTACCGGCACGCCTTCGCGCGCGCCAAAGACACCGCAAAAAGATATTTGCGGAAAATAATGTTTAATTAATTTTTCCGTTGCACTTTGGTATTTGTTGGAGGCTACCGCCAATTTGATGCCACGCGCCTGCAAAGTTTCCAGCAAAGCGCTTATGCCCGGGTATACGCTGGTGGCGTCTATATTGTGGGCGTCGTAATGGGCTTGAAAAACCGCACGCATTTTTTCTATATTTTCAGGCGTTTTGGCGCCTTCGGGTAAGGAGCGCTCCAACAGTTTGGTAACGCCGTTGCCCACAAAAGAGCGGCACTCCTCCTCTTTACGCAAGGGGAAACCCAACGTTTTTAAAGCATAATTGGCCGAGGCCGCCAAATCCGCAATGGTATTTAACAGGGTTCCGTCCAAATCAAAAATCACTAAATGGGTAGTCATACAAAAAAACACCTCACATATAAAAGCCGCCTGGCAGGCGGCTGGTTGAAAATGGCCGTTTATAAATAACGGCGGAAAAAATCGCTCATGCGCTGTTTGTACTCAAAACCGCCCACTTCCGCGCATTTGTTGTGTTTGGCACCGGGCACCAGCCAAATTTCTTTCGGTTCGCCAGCACGTTTAAAAAGCAGTTTGGCCTGCGCGGCGGGGACAATATTGTCATACCGGCCGTGTATAATAAACACCGGGCGCGGTGATATTTTGCCAATATTATATTTGGGGCTGTAACGCTCCGGGTTTACGCGCAGGTAACGCCGTATATAGTGCAGCACAATCGGAATCACCGGGAAAGACGGCACCTTATGGTGCACCCACGCCCAGCGCGACACCACTCTTCTAAAAGAATAGTAGGACGCTTCCGCCACCACGCAGTTAATTTCCGGGTTGGAGGCCCCTTCACAAATGGCCACCATCGCCCCCATGGAAAGCCCATACAAACCAATTTTTTTGCAGCTTTCGGGCCGAGTTTCTTTTAAATATTTGATAGCGGCGCGCACGTCACGCGTTTCCAGGTAGCCGATGGAGCTTACCTTCCCGCCGCTTTCTCCCAAGGCGCGAAAATCAAAATACAACAGGTTAAAACCCAAATCATGCAGGAAATAGGTATTTTTTAAAATGTCGGAGCGGTTCATCCCCCAGCCGTGCATTAAAATAATGGTCTTTTCGGACCCGTCATACGGGATAAACCAACCTTTAATGGTTACTTTGTCTTCGGTGGTAAAGTATACATTGTCATAGGGCATTTTGTATTCGTCCGGCCAGATGTAAAGCGCCTTGCGTTTGGAAACGGGATGCAATACTTTTTTAGCCGTATACGCACACAGCCACACAAGCCCTAAACCAAGCGCGGACAGCACACACAAAACAATTAACAAGATATACCACCACTGCATAAGAAGTCCTTTTTATTTTAATACCTGGCTAATGGCGTCGGGCAGATAGTCCAGCAAGTCCCCCGCCATCACACAATAATCGGTTAAATCTTCGGCGGCTAAATCACCGCACAGCCCGTGCAAGTATACGGCGCAGGCGGCCGCTTTTTGGGCGCTTTCCACGCTAAAGCCTTCCGCCATGCCCAGCTGAGCCCACAAGCCTGCCAAGATGCCGCACAGCACGTCCCCCGTGCCGGCTTTGGCCAACGCGGGCCCGCCGGTGGTGTTTTGCCACAGTTCGTCCCCGGCGCAAAGCAAAGTGCCTTTGCCTTTCAATAAACATACCGCACCGGTTTTTTCTTTTAAAGAGCGAACTTGCTGCTCACGCGTTTTTTTATCGCGCGCGATATCGGTTTTTAACAGGCGTGCCATTTCGCCGGGGTGCGGGGTAAGCACGGTTACCTGTTCACGCGGGAATAAACTATCCAGCCCGCTGGCGGACAGGCGGTTTAAAGCGTCCGCATCCGCCACCAAAGGCAGGCGGCATTGTTTCATAAACGGCACCGCCGCGGGGGAAGCCCCCAGCCCGGGCCCAATTACGGCCAGGCACGGTTTAAAAGCTTTTATAACGGCTTCCAGCACGCCCAAGGCGCGCAAATCAATCACGCCGTCCGTTTCCGGCAAGGGTACGGTAATCACTTCCGGCAAGGCGGCAATGGCGGCCGCCTGGCGGCTTTGCGGCAGGGCCAGCACCACCAGCCCCGCGCCGGCTTTTAACACGCTTTTGGCGCACAACACAGCGGCGCCCGTCATGGTATTGGAACCCGCCACCACTAACACACGCCCAAAGGTGCCTTTGTTAGAGTCGGCCCCTCTTTGGGGTAAAAAAGATTTTACGGTTTTACGTTTAATTTCACGCATTTTCCACCACCGCCGTAGCTACGGCATAATTTTGGGTATGGGACAGGCTAATTAACACCCGCAGGTTTTTACAGCGCTCGTCCGCAATATCCACCCGCGGCTCCCCGTCCGGCCCGTTATGCACGGCTATATTTTTAAAAGCTACCCCGCCAAAAGGCAAGGCTTTGTAAACGGCTTCCTTGGCGGCAAAACGCACCGCCAAATGTTCAAAACAATTTTTTCGCGCGCGGCAATAGGCAATTTCTTCGGCGGAAAAAATCCGCTCCAGCGCACCCGGTTTAGCGGCAAACGCCGCTATGCGCGCTACTTCCACAATATCCGTGCCTATTCCCACCAGCGCCATTATTCCACCGTAACGCTTTTGGCCAGGTTACGGGGTTGGTCAATCTCGCACCCCAGGCGTTTGGCCGTCCAATACGCAAAATACTGCAAGGCCACCACGTTAAGCACCGGCTGCAAAAGCTCGCCGGCATAGGGTAGAACGATGGTTTTATCCACACTGTCTTTGGCCAGGCGGGCGCCTTCCTGCGTGGTAACGGCAATTACAAAAGCGCCGCGCGCACGGCATTCCTGACAGGCGGAAAGCATTTTTTCAAACAAAGAATCCGCCGGCATAAGCACAATGGTGGGGGTGCCCTTTTCAATAATGGAAATGGGCCCGTGTTTTATTTCACCCGCGGCAAAACCTTCCGCACTGCGGTAAGAAACTTCTTTTAATTTTAAAGCCCCTTCCAGCGCAATCGGGAAGTTCACATTACGCCCCAAAAACAAAAAGTGCGGGGCTTTGTAAACTTTTTTGGTGATATGGCGCACGTCGTATTCTATTTTTACGGCTTCGGCCATAAATTTGGAAAGGGTTAACAGTTCTTTATAAAGGTTGGTAAAAGACGCTTCGCTAATATTACCTTTGGCTTTGCCCAAAAACAAGGCAAGCGCGTACAAAGAAGTTAACTGGCTGGTAAACGCCTTGGTGGAAGCCACGCTGATTTCCGGCCCGCAATGGGTGTAGAACGTAGAATCACACACGCGGGTAAGCGTGGAGGCCAGCACATTGCAAATAGCCAATGTTTTAAAACCTAAATCTTTGGCTTTGCGGATGGCACCAATGGTGTCGGCCGTTTCGCCCGACTGGCTGACCGCAATGGCCAGCGTGTGCGGCGTGCGCGGCACGCAGCGGTATTTATATTCGCTGGCTAAATCCACCGTAACGGGTATGCCGGCAAAATTTTCAATATAATACTTACCCACCAGCCCCGCATGATACGCCGTGCCGCAGGCAATGATGTGCACGTTTTGCAAGGAGCGCAATTCCGCCGTGTTTAAATTAAGCAGTTGGCCAAAATCCGTCTGGGCGGTGCGCAAGGTGTCTTCAATGGCTTGGGGCTGATCGTAAATTTCTTTGAGCATAAAATGCTCGTAGCCGCCTTTTTCGGCGGTTTTTTGGTCCCAATTAATTTTAACGGGTTTGAAAGATTTTTCCGCACCGGTTTTATCCAGCAGTTTTACGCCCTCGGCCGTCAGCTCGGCCATTTCGCCGTCTTCCAAAAACAATACTTTATTGGTGTGTTTTAAGAAGGCGGGCACGTCAGAAGCTAAAAAGTTTTCTCCTTTCCCTAGCCCCACTACCATCGGGCTCTGGTTTTTAACACCCAGCAAAAACCCGGGCACTTGCGCCCACAACACGCCATAAGCGTACGCGCCGGAAATTTCCCCATTGGTTTTGCGTACGGCGTTGATTAAACGTTCCTTGGGGGTGGCGCCAGGCGCAGTTTTTAAATTTTCTTCAATTAAATGGGCAATAACTTCGGTGTCCGTTTCGCTTTTAAAACGGTGGCCGAGGGAGGAAAGTTTCTCCCGCAGGGTTAAAAAGTTTTCAATAATGCCGTTATGCACCACAACAATTTCACCGGTGCAATCGGTATGCGGGTGGGAGTTTTCTTCGCTGGGTTTGCCGTGCGTGGCCCAACGGGTATG
>CALUXL010000126.1 GCA_944324735.1 uncultured Elusimicrobiales bacterium | reverse complement strand
GGGGGAGCCGGATATTCGGCTGGAAGTAGCCCCCAAACCGCAGGGTTTTATGTTATGTGTGGCTTACGCACGCTGAACGCAAGGGCTTAAGTTTGCTAAAATATAAGCATAATAGATTTTGGAGGGCACATGATTGAATTGTTTGAGGACCCTAGAGAGGACAAAAAGTCAGACCGTCCCGCTCCGGCCAGTTTAGTTAAATTCCGCCAGATTTCCCAAGACGCGCAAAAAGGCGCGGGCGAGGCCCGCATTAAAGCCCAGAAAGACAAGGGCAAGTTTACCGCGCGTGAACGTATTTCCTATTTATTAGATCAAGACAGCTTTTTTGAAATCCACAGTTTGATGGAAAGCTCTTGCAGTGACTTTGGTGTGAAAGACAAACACATCAAGGGTGACGGCGTTATCACCGGGTTTGGCCGCATTAACGGCCGGGAAGTGGCCGTGTACGCGCAGGACTTTACCCAACTGGGCGGTTCTTTAGGTTTAGCCCATGCCCGCAAAATTGCCGATTTGATGGACCGCGCTTTGGAAGCCAAAGTGCCGGTGATTGGTTTGTTGGATTCGGGCGGTGCCCGTATTCAGGAAGGGGTAGACAGCTTAAACGGCTACGGGGAAATTTTCTACCGTAACGTAAAAGCTTCGGGCGTTATCCCGCAGATTTCCGTTATTTTAGGCCCTTGTGCCGGCGGGGCGGTGTATTCCCCGGCGTTGACGGACTTTATTTTTATGGTGGAAGGCATCAGCCATATGTTTGTAACCGGGCCCAGCGTGGTAAAAGCGGCCACCGGTGAAGAAGTGGATTTTGATACGTTGGGCGGTTCCCGCCCGCATAGCGAAAAGAGCGGCGTGTGCCAGTTTGTGGCCAAGTCCGAGCAGGACTGCTTCCGCCAAGTGCGCGAACTTCTGACCTTCTTGCCGCAGAACTGCTATGAAAAAGCACCGTTGGAATCCACCTCTGACGTGTTTGACCGCCCGGTGCACGTGTTGGAACGCGTGTGCGAAATGGACCCGAAAAAAGCTTTCCGCATTCACCACGTCATTTGGCGCTTGGCCGACGATTTTGGCTTTTTTGAAATTCACCAAAACTTTGCCAAAAACGTGGTTACCGGTTTTATCCGTTTAGGCGGTGAAGTGGTGGGCGTAGTGGCCAACAACCCGGCTTGCCTGGGCGGTGCTTTGGATTGCGACGCGAGCGACAAAGCGGCCCGCTTTATCCGCTTCTTAAACGCGTTCAATATCCCGCTTTTAACTTTAGTGGATATTGGCGGTTATCTGCCCGGCGTACAGCAGGAACACGGCGGTATCATCCGCCACGGCGCCAAGTTGCTGTATGCGTATTCGGAAGCGTCCATCCCCAAAGTAACTTTGGTACTGCGTAAAGCCTATGGCGGTGCGTATATTGCCATGGGCTCTAAGTATTTGCGCGGGGATTTTAACTTTGCGTTCCCCAGCGCGGAAATTGCCGTTATGGGCCCGCGCGGTGCAGTGGATATTTTGTACTCCCGCGATTTAAAGGCCGAAGCGGACCCGCAGAAAAAAGAACTTTTAAAAGAAAAACTGACCGGGGAATATTCCGAAAAGTTTGCCTCTCCGTATCAGGCCGCTTCCAACGGTTCCATTGATGAAATTATTGAACCGGCCGAAGCGCGTGCCAAAATTATACGGGCTTTCCAGGTGCTTCGCAATAAACGCGACCCGAAGAAAAACCCGCATAAGGGCAATATTCCGCTGTAAGCGGTTTAAAAGTTTTACAGCCCCGCTTTTAGGCGGGGCTTTTTTATGCTAAAATTTTGTTTTAATACGCTATCATAAATTTATTTTTCAAGGGATATTTTATGAAGAAAAATATTTGTTTATTATTAGCTGGTTTTATTTTTTTGGGCGGATGCACCCCTATGTTAATATCCAAAGGGGACGAAATAAGCAAAGCCCGTGAGGCGGCGGGATTACTGGAAAATATTTCCGACCGTATGCACCAGTATTATCACAATACCGATAAAGTGCTGTTTGAAAGTTCCGCCAAAAACATTTTGCGTTTGATTGATATGCAGCTGTCGGGGTATTCTTTCAGCGGGGCGGATGCGTATAATATGGATTTTGTGCTTAGCTTAAATATGCAAACGGCCAGCGGAAATTTGGTGGGAGGAACTACCGCCACTGTGTGGCGCCGCAACCCCAGAAACACCGGCGGGGATACTTTAAAAGAACTCTACACGTTGGGCGTGCAGACGATTCCCAGCCCGCATATTGTGTATAAATACTGCCGGCCGCAAAGTTCTATCGGGCGCCGCGTGTGCGAGGCGCTGAAAGAAGACGGTTACGAATATAAAGAATAGTGTCTGCCTCTTGGATAGCAACTTTAAAGTATGATATGATTTATATATGGAAAACGAATCCTTAGACAGCGTAAACGAATATTTCAAACACTTGGGCCAGGTAACGCGTAATATGAACCGCGAGGAAATTGCCCAACTTTGGAAGCAAGTTAAAAAAGGCGATAAAGACGCCAAAAACAAAATGATGGAAATTAACTTGCGCTTGGTAATTCCTACGGCTAAGCGTTTCCAGCGCCCGGGTATGGAATTAATGGATTTAATTGAAGAAGGCAACCTGGGCCTCATGCAGGCGATTGATAAATTTGAGCCTGAAAAAGGATACCGCTTTTCCACCTATGCCATTTATTGGATTGAGCAATATATCCGCAAATATATTGAAGAACAATCCGGCTCCATCAAAATACCGTCGCACGCTTGGGGCAATTTAAAAAGATGGTTCCGCGCGTGGAACGCTTTAAAAGAATCCAACGGGCGTGACCCGTCTTTAAACGAAATGGCCAAGGAACTGAATTTAACGGCCCGGCAGGTAAAGTCCATCATGGACACGTTAAGCGCGGCCAAAGGGGTGGATTCTTTAACTTCTTTAGTGCACGACGAGGAAGACCTTACGCTGGAGGATATGATTTCCGACGATGGCAAAGGCAACCCACACGATGTGTTCATGAAGTCTGAAAACCAGGAAACCATTAAAAAAAGCATGGACGAGTTAAACCCGCGCGACCGGGAAGTGCTTATCATGCGTTACGGCCTGGCAGATAACGAACCCAAAACGTTGGGGGAAGTGGCCGATAAAATGGGTCTCTCGCGCGAGCGTGTGCGCCAGATAGAAGAACGCGCCGTAATGACTTTGCGCCGTGCCGCCCAAAAAGCCGGTATTTTGGAAATGAGCCCGGCGGATTTCCGCACCCGCAAACTGCACAGCGCCATGCTCCCCCGCCAAAAAACCAATATCTTGGGGGAAGTAATTGGCAAAAGCCCGCTGGAGCGTTTAATTAAAAAACGCCTGGAAGAGGCCCGTGCCGCCAAAGAAAAGGCCCAAAAAGGCAAAAATAGCGCAAAAAAAGCCTCTTGCAAAAAGGCGGCCCCCCCTAAAAAAGCAGTAAAAAGCAAAGCGGGTAAAAGCAAAAAATCTAAAAAATAAAATTTGCGCCCCCGTAGCTCAATTGGATAGAGCGATTCCGTCCTAAGGAAGAGGTTGCGAGTTCAACTCCCGCCGGGGGTAGATTTTGTGTGCTAAATGCTGGCAGTAAATTTACTGTCAGCATTTTTTTACATTAAAATTTTACAACAAGTTTTATATAAAAATTGAAATTTTATGTTTAAGCGTTGCGCAAAATAGTTGTTGGTATTTTTTAAAATATTTTTCTGTTAGCGGGCCTTTCGGTTAAGCGGGGCCGCGGCGGATATTTGCAAAATGTACGTTAAATACTCCCGTATATTTTTTGTGTTACAATAATTTTATGAAGAACAGTTTTCCCATATTTTTTGCTTTTCTGGCCGCTGTTTTGTATGCATTAAGTGCTCCCATTTCCAAAATTTTACTGCAAGAGACGGCACCTACCGTATTGGCCGGTTTTCTTTATTTAGGGGCCGGGGCAGGTATGGGCCTTTAAAGTTTGGGTCAGCGTATCCTAAAAGAGGGGAGGTGCAACAACCCCTCTCCCGGAGGGATTTGCCTTATACGCTTGCCATGGTGCTCTTGGATATTGCTGCCCCTGTTTTGTTATTGGCAGGCCTTGCACAAACACCAGCTGAAAATGTGGTGCTTATTAATAATTTTGAAATTGTGGCAACGGCCGTGATTGCTTTGTTTTTATTTAAAGAAAAAATTTCTTTACGTTTATGGGCGGCTATTGGGCTAATTACTTTGGCCAGTATACTGTTAAGTATAGAGGGGGAAAACAGCTTTCGCTTTTCGGTGGGTTCTTTGTATGTGCTGGGGGCGTGCATATGTTGGGGGCTGGAAAATAATTGCACGCGTATGATTTCCAACAAAAACCCTTTAGAAATTGTTACCGTTAAGGGCTTTGGCACAGGCGGTGGAGCCTTATTAATTGGGTTATGGTTAGGAGAAAGCTTTCCAGCTGCTATTTATATGGCGTGGGCGTTATGCCTGGGGTTTGTGGCTTATGGGCTTAGTATATTTTTTTATGTACTTGCGCAGCGGTATTTGGGGGCGGCAAAAACCAGTGTATATTATGCGGCGGCACCGTTTGTGGGGGCAGGAATTTCTTTATTAATTTTTAAAGAGCCACCACCCTTATTGTTTTGGGCGGCCCTGTTAATAATGGTGTGTGGGGCGTATTTATCGGTTACGGACAGCAAATATGATGCGGTAAATAAAAAATAAACTTAACAAATTCATTTAATAAAACAGTTGGCGACGTTTTGCCGGCTGTTTTATTTTTTATCAAAAGGGCAAAAAAATACCGCCAAACCATTTGGTTTGGCGGTACCCCAGTTTATATGGTTTCCGGACTAGGATTCGAACCTAGAATAACTGGACCAAAACCAGTGGTGATACCATTTCACTATCCGGAATTAAAACTTTCATAACCGTTTAGAATGGAATTCTAAACTGCTCTGAAAACCCTTTTTCAGTGCGTGTCGTTACCCGTGTTGTCTGTCCCTGTCTCTTGTTCAAGAACGGTGTTGTTTTGCGTAGCCCCGGTGGGATTCTTAGCTAGTTCGGCCTGATAGGCTTTCAAAACGTTCTCTTCCAAGTACTGCCTGAATTCCTGGTTGATGGGATGAACCATGTCTTTATGGGTACCATCCGGTAATTTGCGGGATGGCATGCAAAGAAAAACGCCTTTTGTCCCTTCAACTACCTTCATGTTTCTTACAACGAACGAATCGTCAAAAGTAACGCTGGCAAACGCCTTAAGACGGTCCTCCCCCATAAGATGTATCCGTATTTCCGTTATTTTCATCCGTCTCCCTCCGAAATGCCGAAAAGAATACTAATCTTTCTTTATTTCTGATATTATTTACCAAATCGTTGGCTTCTTCTTTGGTTTCAACCAAAGCAAACACCGTGGAACCGGAGCCGGACATTAGTACGGCCTCCGCATTGGTTTTACAAATATCTTCTCTGGCACTTCTTACGGAGCTTACAAACGGTAATACGCAAGTTTCCAGCCTGTTAAAAAGAAACTTTTTCCAGGTGGAAAGTCCCTTACCGCATCCTATGTATGTTATCAATTTATATAAATTAGAGCAGTTTGTCAAGACTTCTTTTTCATTTGGCAGTTGCAAACGTTTAAAAACGTCTTTAGTGGGCACTACCGTACAAGGGTAAACCAGCACCACATAAGGCAGCGGCCCCGGCGCGGGGACGGGGGTTAAAATCTCGCCGATGCCTTCCCCTTTTAGGAAGGTTTCATCATACATAAAAACAGGCACGTCCGCCCCCAGTTTGGCGGCCAGTTCCATTACTTCTTGGCGGGGTTTATTAAAAATTTGGCAAAGCGCGCGCAGCACGCCCGCCCCGTCGGAACTGCCACCCCCCAGGCCGGCCCCCATGGGGATGTGTTTTTCCAATTCAATTTTACAATCGGCCGTTATGCCGTATTGTTCAAAAAAGCGCGCGGCGGCTTTATAGGCAATGTTGTTTTCGTCCGCGGTCAGTTTGTCACCCAGCGGGCCGGTAATGTGCAGTTGTATGCGGGTTTGTGCGGCCGCTTCGGCGGTAACGGTTAAGTGGTCGCCCAAAGTAAGTTTGGCAAACAGGGTGGCCAGTTCGTGGTAGCCGTTGGGGCGTTTGCCGGTTACTTCTAAAAATAAATTTATTTTGGCGGGGCAAAATTGTTTACTTATCATGTATTTTTCTCCGTTCGGTGTTATGGGTTAAGGTGCCCCAGTGGTAGTCTTCGCTGGTTAAAATGTCTCCATTTTCGGCATATACTTTGCGGGTGCCTTCCAGCATGCCGTCCACATAAAATTCTTCCAGGCGTTTGGCGCCGTTGGTAAAATAGGCGGTGCGTTCACCTTCCAGGCGGCCGGTTTTATAATTTTCTTTATACCATAACTCCCCGGTAGGGAAGTATACGGT
>CALUXL010000125.1 GCA_944324735.1 uncultured Elusimicrobiales bacterium | reverse complement strand
AAAAAGAAAGTGCAGTTAAGGTAGTACAGTTGTTTTGTAAAATTCCGTTAATTTAAAAAAAGCAATAGGAGGATAGATGAAAAATCGTTTAGAAGTTTTTCTGGCTTTCGTTTTGGCTATGGGTTTAAGCGCATCTGTTCAGGCGCAGGAAACCCGTCAGTCTCTCCCCAGTGATGATACGGTAACTTTCACGGCGGAAGAGACGGTCAAAATGACAGGAGAACCCGATTTGTTCAAAGCGGCCGAACAGTCTTCCCCGTTGGATCGTACAGTTTCCATCCGGGTGTCTAACGTGCCGATATCGGCGTTTCTCAACAGCATCACTACGCAGGCCCGGATTAACTTTATTATGAGTGATGAGTTCGCCAATAAAAAGGTGACTGCTTCATTAACCAAAGTTACAGTGCGCGAAGCATTGGATACTTTGCTTCGTGTACATGGGCTTACTTACCAGCGTATTGGTAAGAGCGAAAGCTACGTGGTAACCAAACGTTCCAACGATGCGCCGGACACCATTACCAAGATTTATACGCTTAGCTATATTTCTTTACAGGGTATGGGTTCCGCAGCCAGTGAAATGGAAAGCGTGCTTCCTCAGATTACCAATACGGGCAGCTCTTTGGGCTCTTATAGCTCTTCCAGCAATATTTCCACGGATACTTCTGCCATGGATTCCGGCAAAGATGCCTATTCCGGCCAGGCCGAAATCATTGGCATTATTAAGAGCATGCTCTCTCCCGTGGGCCGTATTGCGGTGGATCCCCGCACCAATAAATTAATCGTAACCGATGTGGCCGAAGTATTCCCGCAAGTGGAAAACATCTTGGCCGAGTTGGATATTAAACCGCCGCAAATTTTGATTGAAGCCCAAATTGTGGAAGTAAACAAAACCAGCGGTTTGAACTTGGGTTTTGAGTACGGTGGTGCGGATGGTTCCATTTTTACGTTCACCGGCCCGCAGCGCCAAGTCGATTATGACTTTATTAAAGGCAATGGCGTACACGGTTGGAACTACATCTTCCCGACTCAAGATGACTTGAATAGCGGTGACAGTGGTTCCGGCAGCGGTGGTGATGGCGGCTCTTCTTCTTCCTCCTCTAGCAGCGAAGCGGAAGACTCTGCCGGTTTGTTAGACTTTTCTGCCTTTAAAATTGTGCTTAGAAGCTTGCTTACCCGCGGTGAAGCCAAATACTTGGGTAAACCGAAAGTGGTAACCGTAAACAACAAAACCGCTACCATTATGACCACCACGCAAGCGTCTGTTGGTTTCTCTACCACGACGGGCAGCAGCGGTGATTATACTTCCGAAAGCACCGACAGAGCCAACGTAGGTTTAACCATGCAGGTTACCCCGCAGGTAAACCGTGAAGGTTATGTAACCTTGTACGTACAGCCTTCTTATTCTGACTTGTCCGATGGTATCGGCAATACCAAAGACCCGACCACCCGCGCCGTATCCACCTTGGTACGCGTGAAAAACGGGCAGACGGTAGTAATCGGCGGGTTGCTCAACTCCCGCGAAACAGATTCTACCCGCAAAGTACCGTTGTTGGGGGATATTCCTTTGATTGGTTGGTTGTTCACCAGCAAAGAAAAAACCAAATCCACTACGGACTTAGTAATCTTTATTACTCCTACCATTTTGGCCGAGTAATTTGAAAAGAATATTTCCGTCCCCGCCGGTTAACGGCGGGGGCGGATATTTGAAAAACTTAGCAGTACAGGATTTTGGGGGATTAGGAAATGGCAAAACAGTTAGGCGAGATTTTAATTGAAAGAGGCGTCATTACCGAGAAACAGCTTAAAAGTGCACAGCTTTACTCTAAACAGAGCAATGTTTCTTTGGCGGACGCTATTGTTAAGTTTGGTTTCGCAAGTGAAAACCAGGTAACGATTGGTTTATCCAAACATTTTGCAATTCCCTACGCTTCCAAAGAAAACGGGATTTTAAGCCCGGAAAAAGACCAAAACCTGCAGGAAATCATTCCTGAAAAATTTGCGCGTGAAAATATGGTTCTTCCGCTGTTCGTGGAAGATAACGAGCTGGCCATCGCGCTGTATGATCCCACCAACGTATTTTTGATTGAAAACATTAAAATGATGTCTGGCAAACAGGTGCAGCCGTTTATTGCCAGCAAAAGCCAGCTGTTAAATGTTATAGACGCTTTTTATTCCAATAAAGACTTGTTGGAAGAAGTAATTAATAACGCAACGGATAAACCCGCCTCTGCCGCGGGGGATGAGTCCGACGAAGACGATTTGGACTCCGGTTATTTGGATTTGGATAAAGTCCGCCCGAACACTTCCCAATACGTTAAAATTGTAAACGCTATTTTACGCCAGGCTATTACGGAGCGTACGTCCGATATTCACTTGGAAATGTTTGACGAGCGCGTCAGCTTGCGTTTCCGCATCGACGGTTCTTTGTATGAACGTACGCCACCGTCTAAGGACGCCATTGCGGCTATTATTTCCCGTATTAAAATTTTGTCTAAATTGGATATTGCCGAAAAACGTTTGCCGCAGGACGGAAGCTTTGGGTTACAATTCCAAAACCGCAAGATTGAGGTTCGTGTGTCTGTCTGCCCGGCCGTATTTGGTGAAAAGCTGGTGCTTCGTATCTTGGATAAAGGTACGGGGGAAATGAACGTAGACAAACTGGGCTTTGAGCCGGAACAGAAACGTTTGTTTATGGAAGCGGCCAATTTGCCGCACGGGTTAATCTTTTTGACGGGTCCTACCGGTTCCGGTAAATCCACCACGTTAAACGCGGTGTTGACGACTATTCGCACGCCGGAATTAAACTTTATGACGTTGGAAGACCCGGTGGAATATAAACTGGCTGGTATCAGCCAGGTGCAGGTAAAGGCCTCTATTGGTCTTACGTTTGCGGCGGGCTTGCGTTCTTTCTTGCGTCAGGACCCGGACGTAATCTTGGTGGGGGAGGTGCGCGATACGGAAACTGCCGAAGCCTGCTTGAAAGCGGCTTTAACCGGTCACTTGGTGTTGTCCACCCTGCACACGAACGAAGCTTTGGGTGCTATTCCCCGTTTAATTGATATGGGGATGGAACCTTTCTTGCTTTCCAGCTCTTTGGCCCTGGTGGCGGCGCAGCGTTTAATACGCGTGTTGTGCCCGTATTGCAAAGTGCCGCATATGCCGGACAGCAATATCTTGGCCCAAATTATTAAAGAAGGGCATTTAAACCCCAAAGATCAAAACAGCTGGACTTTCTTTAAATCCGTCGGCTGCCCGAAGTGCTTTGGCACCGGGTATATGGGGCGCCGTGCTATTTATGAAGTGTACCGCATGACGGAAGAAATGCGTACGATTATTTACAAAACTCAAGATTTGGTTGCTCTTAAACAAGCGGCTGACCGCTCCGGCATGTTGAACTTGCGTGCAAGCGGTTGGCATAAAGTAATCCGCGGTCTTACGACGGTAGACGAAGTATTATCCGCTACGATGGCAGATGAATAAACAATAATTCATATTTAAAAAGAGGGTTTTATGGCAAAATTCACATACGAAGTACAGGACATGAACGGCAAAAAACTCCGCGGAAGCGTGGAGGCTGACAGCCGGGAAAAAGTAATCTTCGCCCTGCAAAATAAGGGTTACATCGTATTAGATGTAAAGGAAGGCAGCGCCGGTTTATTTGGCGGTGCGGTGGGCGGCCCCAAAAAGACGGGTAAAGTGCCCGGCCATGTGTTAGCCTTCTTTGCTGAGCAGCTTTCCACCTTGCTCGCCGGCGGTGTGCCGTTGGTGCGCGCTATCTCTTTGTTGGGGGAATACGCCTCTAACCCGATGTTGGGTACGGTGCTTACCCAAGTAGCTAAAGACATTGCGGGCGGTAGCTCTTTACATACGGCGCTTTCCCGCCACAAACGCACGTTTTCCACCATTTGGCTGTCCTTGGTACAGGCCGGTGAAGTGGGTGGTCAATTGGCCGATACCTTGATGCAGGTGGCCAAATACACCAAAACCCAGGAAGGCATGAAGAGCAAAATCATTACGGCCGTTACGTATCCGTTCATCTTGGGTACGGCTTCTATCGGCGTGCTCATTTACTTCATTTTGGGTATCGTGCCTACCTTCGCGCAGATCTTTAAAGATTTTAATATTGAACTGCCCATGATCACCGTGGTGGTGTTGGCTGTATCCAGCTTTTTAATCAACCATGGTATTTTGTTAATTGTTTTGATGATTGGCGCCTTTGTGGGCTTCCGTTTTTATATTAAAACGCCCGAAGGTAAAAAACGCTGGCATGCTTTCTTGTTGTCAATGCCTTTGTTTGGTAACTTCTTAAAGAACATTTATTATGACCGCATGCTTTCTACGCTGTCTACTTTGTTACAGTCCGGCGTTACGATTTTGAACGCTATTTCCGTATTGGAAGAATCTTTTGATACCAACGTGATTATTCAGAACGCTTTGAAACAGGTTCGCGCGGAAGTGGCTGCGGGTAAATCCATTTCTGAATCTTTCCGTGAAACGGGTATTTTCCCCGGGTTAATGACGGAAATGATGCTGATGGGTGAAGAATCTGGTAAATTGCCGGCCATTATTTCTACACTGTCTAAGTTCTATGCCGATAACGTAGACCAGTTTATTGCCCGTTTCTCTGCCGTAATTGACCCTATCTTAATCTGCGGCGTGGGTGCGTTAATTGGTATTATTGTGGCGTCTATTTTCTTGCCTATCTTTAAACTGTCCCAAATCGGGGGCAACTAGGAGGCAGTATGAAAAAAGGTTTTACGCTCATAGAGGTAATGATTGTAGTGGTGATTGCCGTGTCTGTGGCTGCTTTTGCGGTGCCGGCGTATAAAAAAAGCCAGGATCAAAACCGCTTTTTGGCCGCGGAAGGGAAAATGCTTGAAATTTCCAGCGGGTTGCAGAACGTGATTCAAATGTACAAAGGGTCTTCTTGTTCTGGCACCCCGGGGGCTTCTGATAAAAACGGGGACGGCACTTTAAATAGAGAAGGTTGCAGAAAATATCCGCATAAGTGCTTGTTTACGAATGACTATATTAAGACCGATATGGGGAGTATGCACGGGTATGCTTATTCCATCAAAACGAACTGTGACGTGTGTATGGAAAAAGCCTCCAACAGTAACTCTCCCGCCCCCTATAAAGCGTGTGTGAACCGTTTTGGGGTGGAAACCCTTACTTACCCGGGTGGTGTGACTACTACGCGCGGTAATTGACAAATGGGGAAAACTTCGCAATACTTAATAGAGAACTGGAAACATTAATTTTGAGGATATTTTATGAAGAAAAAAACGATAAAAACAATAGCCGGGTTTACGCTGATAGAGCTTTTAATAGCGGCCACGATTATTGGCATTTTGTCTGTTTTTGCCACGGTGGGGTACCGCAACAGCGTGGCGGAAACCCGCATTGCTGAGGGGCGTGCTAAGGTGCGTTCTTTGGCACTAGCTAATTATCGGGCTCATATAGATTATCCCGGCATTAGTTTTGGGAACGACACAATATCCGACGATGTTTTTGTTGTGGGGGGAAACGGTGATATTTGCAAACGCAGTTTTGCTTCCAACCCCACGGCCCAATGGCCTGCCAGCTGCTTAATAGCAAACGGGTATGTGGACCAGTTAGGCTTTTCCGGTTATTTTAAATTTACGGTAGAAGGGGACTCTTCTGCCTGTATGACGGGTAATAACACTAAATTAGGTTCCAAATACAATGGCAAAAAGATTTATTGTTATGATGCCGCTACGGATAAAACTACCGTTAACTTATAGGGCTTTAAGGGGGCCTTATGAAAAAGAAGGGTAATATGTTAAAGAGCAAGAAAGGTTTTACCTTAATGGAAATTTTGGCAGTACTGCTTATTATTGCAGTAGTGCTTAGCTTTGCTATTCCGGCGTTTCGTTCGGTTCGTTTTGAACAGCGCAACAGTTTGGCTAAGGCTGGGGTAAAAAAGCTTTCCGAAGCAGTACGCTCTTTCTATCAAAACAGCAAAGGCGTAAAGATTACCGGTAGTTTTAGCGGTACGGGGTTAAGCTCTATTCCCGCTTGTCAAAATTTAGGTGCCAGCGGCGTGCCCGGTACCGGTAAAACGGCGGACATTACCCAGTTATTTGCGTGCGGTTATTTAAACGCCAATGATTTTGCCGGGTTACCCTATACCTTTTACTCCTGTGCTGCTAGTGCACCTACTGCCTGTAACGGCAAGCCCTATGCCGTGGCTGTGGGGAATGATGCCTCTTTGGCCGGAAATAAATATACAAAAAGCTACGGCGGTACTAAATATTATATTTTCTTAAATGAAAAGAACCTGCAAGTAACGGATAATGCGATCAATTAATAAGAGGATTTTATGATAAAACACATTATTAAAAATAAAAAAGGCGTAACCTTGTTGGAAGGTTTAATAGCCTTGGCCCTGCTGGCGATTGTAGCTACGGGTACTTTTGCGGTATTATTGTCCGCTTCGCGCAAAACGTCTTCCCCCGATATGAGAGAAGAGCTGGTTTTTGCCGTAGAAAAAGCACATGAGCAGTTGCAGTCTTATGTGTATAATACGGATTTTACTTTACAGTCTAAAGATGACAAAGGCAACTTTTATGTGCCGGAAGCGTTCCGTGAAGGTTTATGCGGTCGTGCCCGTTTAAATGCAACAACGGATACGAATCCGCTGGGGAATGGCACGCATAATATATCTTGCTTGCTTCCTCCCATTTGTGATCGGGAGGTCGCCTCGGACTGTAATGATGCCACCGGTTCCAGAAGTTGCTTTGTATACCGTGTTAATCAGGCTGGTGCGGGCAGATGGTCTAACATGTTGCCGGAAGAAGGGCGGGATAAAGTATTAAATACGGATTGGACCACCGCAAATGGGGTTTATGATAAAGAAACGCCCAAAAATGCTTCTGCCGGCAAGAGTATTACTTTTGAAATCCGCTGCAACGGTTATACTTTAACTAAATAACAAGGGGGCCAATGATGAAAAATAAATCCGGTTTTACTTTGACGGAAGTCCTCCTGGCAGTTATGGTAGTGGGGCTGATTGGGGTGGCTTTGGCGTCTTTAACTACGGCCGCTTCGCGCGAGTCTGGCGTGGGCCGCAGCAAAGTAATGCTTCGTAATAATTTATCTTTATTTTTACGTACTTTGCGCGATGATATTAACGCGGCCACCTATATTAATATGGGTGCATCCTCTGGCCCGGGGAATGGAACTTTGATCGAGCTTTGTGATAATAAAACTATGTTAGGAACTACTATTCCCAGCGTAAGCGGTATGGGGTGTGTAACATACACCTTCAAAATGGGATCTGCTAAGGGGGATGTTACGCGTAGTAATCAGGTCGTTCCAGCTTCGGCTACTCGTGGCGGCGTTATTGAGCGTAATGGAGCAGCTGTGCTTCGCAATGTAAAATATGTAAACAATTATGAGGGGTATTCTTCCCCGTATTTTAAACGGGTGGGTACCGGTACTGTTGGCAGTGCGTTGGATATTACTATTATTACAGAGTTGGACTCCACACCGCCGGTGAACGATATTGTAGAAGAAACTTTCCTTTTACCCAATGGATTATAAGCGAGGTTTTATATGTTTATAAAAAATAACAAAGGTGCTGCACTTATGCAGGTTTTATTGGTAACCGTGGTATTGGCCGGTATGGCCGCCATGTTGTTGCGGGCTACGTTATCCCGCACGATAACCGCCCGCCATACTCGGCGTTCCGTTTCCACGCAGTTGATGGTGGATTCCTGCATGGCGGAAGTCAATTCTTTATGGGCGTCCAAATCGCCGGAAGCATTCTTGGGTGATTTTAACGGGGACGGCCGCGGCGCTTTTATGTATTGCGAAAGCTACGATAAAAATACCGGCCGTTGCAAAAGTTCCGGTACGGCTATTCACCGTTATTATGACTGCAACTACCAGATAGACAATATTTCTTATACAGTGCGTGCCTGGCTGTATGATAATGCCAGTACCACAGCCGGCTACCCAAAAGAGGATTTTACCGGCAAAGAAGAAAATGGCAAGCTGCAAATGGTGTTTGAGGTTTTAAACAGCGAAGGCGCTTCTTTATAGTTAGGGGAAGCCTATGAAAAAACAAGCTTTCCTGCTGATTGGTTTCGTTTTTGCAGCTGTTTCTGCTTATGCACAAGGAACTGCATCCGCTAGTGCGGGTGCGGTTCCTTCTTCTATACAGGTGTCTGAAGTATCTGCACCTGCTTCTTCCAATATAGACGTATTAAAGAAGTCTTTGGAAAACCAAAAGAAGGAAGAACCTGCCTCTACCCCAAAAACGTCTTCTGCTGCGCCTTCTGCAAAGACGACCTCTTCCACTTTAGAGATGCCCATCAATATGGGGGGAAATTCTTCCTCTGTGGTAAAAACACAGGTTCAGCCCCGTAAAACGTCGTCTAAAGCCAAATCATTTTCGGTTGCTAAAAAACGCACGGCTGCGGTTAAAAAAGCCGCTCCTAAAACTGCGTCTACGGCCCAAAAGGCTCAGCCTACCGAATTGGAAAAACTGATTGAAAAAGACAACGCCCTTCTTCCTCCCGGCCAGCAAGCTGCTTCCGTTGAAGAAGCTGCCCAAGAGGAGGAACTTTCCCCGGAAGAACTGCAGGAAGAGGCAGAAATTGAAGTAGCGGTGCGGATGTTTAGACAGGCTAAAAATACGCAGGAAGCCGGCCGTGCCATACCGCCCCCGGCCGCCAAAAATACCACCGCCACGGTTCCTTCCAACAAAGGGCGCCGCTTTAACCCGAATGTATACCGCCCGGGGGTAGAGTGGAAAGAAAGCCAAAGCAAAAATTTCACCGTGTACACGCAAAAACGTGATATCGGCAGCGGCACCGCCAATATGACGGCGGTGTTTGAACAGTCTTATAATACTTTAAAACGGTTTATTCCGTGGATGATGTCGGACCGGGTGCGCGTGTTTGTGTATCAGGATTATCAGTCCTATTTAAAATACGAACCCAATGCCAAACCCTGGAGCCGTGCCCTGGCCTACCCCACCCGCGGGGAAATTGTGGTGTATGACGAGCCCAATAAAACCCAGGAATTAAAAGAGATGTTTACGCACGAGTTAGTTCACATCTTTACCCAAAAGTTTTTTGATAAACGCAACACCCATCAAATTATGACACCCGCCTGGCTGGACGAGGGACTTGCCGTCTTGATGGAAGACCAGGCCTATAACGGCACACAGGGCGGCCCCTGGGCGCAGGATTTTAAGACCTTAAACTTCCAGCGGGACCGGGCAAGCCGTATGTCTTTGGGTTGGAATTCTTCTCCTACCAATCAAATGCGTAAACCGGGGCGTACCATTACCTTTATGCCTTTTGACCAGTTTATGCGGGAAGGCTCTTTAAATATGATGGAATCCAACGGCCAAACGCAGGATTGGTATTTCCAAGCCTACACGATGGTGCGCTTTCTGCTTAATCCGGGCAATTCTTCTTATCCTTCCAAGCGCATGCAGTTTGAGCAGTTTACCAAACTGCTTGCCCAGGGGGAAGCCGTGCGGGATCCTTCCAGCGGGTTTTTGAAGAAAGACGCTTCCGGCAAGCAGATTTATGAGCCGTACTCCGTAGAAAAAGCGTTAAAGAAAGTTTATTACTACAATGATATGAATGCTTTTGAAGATGCTTTTTGGAAGTGGGCGTCCTCCGGCGGGAGCGGATATAGTTTTTAAACTTAAAAATTGTTAAGTTTATTTTTATTGATAATTTACAAGTCAAGCAAGGTGCTTTTAAAACTTGCTTGACTTGTGTTTTTTTTTTGATACAGTGGGGATTAACGGGCAAGGGTTTTATAAAGTATCTTCTCAATAAAAATGCCTGTAATCGG
>CALUXL010000124.1 GCA_944324735.1 uncultured Elusimicrobiales bacterium | reverse complement strand
TTACAACTCGGAATTTTTATCTCCCAAGGGGGCGGCCGGCAGCAAGGGGCAGTATACGGTGTTTGATGTGTTTTATCAGGCGGGGGCGTTCCCGGCTTTAGGGCCGGATCACGGCGCCGGGGCCGGCTTTAACCCCAATCCGTCCCCCACGTCCGACGATTGGGACTACGCCTATTATCAAGGCCGCCGTAAAAACTGGAATAAGGAACAGCCTTCCGACGCACCGGACGAAGAAGGCCGTTATGTGCTGACGGATAAAAAAATTGCCGATGCAAACTTCTTTCCGTCTACCACGGTGGGTATTCCTTCTTTAAAACAATACATTACGGTGTATTTGTTATTGGGGCAGATTTTTCAGTCTCAAACTTTTTCTTTCCAGGATACCACGCGCAATGCCCGTATGTTTAGGGAAGCGTATTATTTAAATTCGCCTTCCTGCCGCAACCAGAAGGACTGCGCCCGCCAAAGTGCCGCCATTATGGCCAATTATTTGCAAGTGGAGGCAACCCCGTTTGAAATTGATAAAGTGCGTGCCTATTTTTCGGAAGACATTGGCTCTACGATGACGGACGCCTACCCGGTGGATTTGGATATGTCTACCGACGTGAAAAAGAAACTTTTTCAGTTTGCTTATTTAACTTCTTCCAGCAGAGACCGCCTTAAAAAATTGCGCAACGGCATTAAGCTGGAGCAGAGCTATCAGCTCCCTTTAAATAACTTTGATATTAATTTAACGGTTAAATACAAACCCAAAGTGCGCACGCAGGTGGGTGTGCAATGCCCGCGCAGCGGCAATAACTGCGTGTGGCCCAACCCGCTGCCCAAATACAGTATTAGGATGAACCCTTAATGATAAACCTTTCCTTCTTACGCAAACGCAAAGGGCAGGCCACTACCGAGGTGGTGCTGCTTTTTCCGTTGTTTGTTATTTTTGCCGTGTTTATTATTAAGATTTTTGGTTTGTTGGTATTAAACCAAAAGATGGAAATTGCCGCTTTTTACGCGGCGCGGCGTTACCAGTTGCAGGGCGGGGTGCCGGATTCCATGCAAAACTGGAATAGACAATTTTTGGAAAAAGACATCAAAAAAAAGGTGGAAGATTATTTAGGGTTTAATAATTCGGGCATGAAAACCTTTTTGAGCTTGCGCCGGTTTACGCTGGATGTGGAAACTTCCGGCACGTGGACATTGGTGACCCTGAAAGTATACACCAATCCGCCGCGCATCCGTTTTTTATGCAACTATGACAAGTTTGAAGTGTGTAAAGGGGATAACCGCTGTTTTAAAGGGTATGAGTATTTGTGTGATACCGGCGGTGAAATTGAGGTCAAAAAATTTGTGGGTAAGAATGACCGCGTAATGCCCTATGTTCAGCCGGATTAACGAGTGGCTGAGCGGGGTGCTTTCTCCCTTGACAAGCGCTTTTTGGTTGCCTATACTAAAGGTATAACCCATAAAGGGATTTTTTGATAAACTCTGTGTTTGGGCGTATGTACTTGGCATACGGGCCGACAAGAGTAATTTTTATATCATGTAAAAAGGGGTAATTTATGTTTAATTTTAAGTCACCATTGGCCGGCAAAGTGTTTAAAAAGCTGAACCATATGGACAAAAAACAGGCTTATACCTATGGCGCCATCATTATTGTGGCGTTGGTAGCGCTGTTAACTTTAGCCTCTGTGGCGGGTAGCGGGCCGGATGATTCTTTTGATGATTTGCAGGGCCGCGGGTATGATTTGGCCCAAATGCCCTTTGTAAATGACGAGGCGGAACAATTTTTATTGGCGTCCAAATACCCGGATATGCGCAATAACAATGTAAACGCCATTTACTCCAAAGAAGAAAAAGAAGCCCGCCAGGCCGAAGACGCCCAAAACGAAGAAACGCAAGAAACCGCTTCTTCCGGGGAATCCTCTTCCGGCGGATATACCGGTTACAGCCGGGGCGGTGGCAGCGGCGCTGCGCGCACCCCTACGCAGATTGGTTCTTTTTCTCCCAGCGGTTCTATGGCCACGGCCAGCGGGGGGAATACTTCTGCCACGTTTGGCGGTACGGTGCGGGGGGATTTTTCTCCTTTCCAGCGTGAAGACAAAGGCAAAGAAGCCCCGTTTGTGGACCCTAAAAATGCCCGCCAGGCATTAGCCCGTTTTAATTCCGCCAGCCGTGCGGCTGCCCGCGGGGCCAATAAAGCGCGGGACTCTCAAAAAGCGTTATTTGGTTCGCATGTGGAGGGTACGGGCGGGTTTGACTCCAACGGTGTGCCGCTTAAAGGTACGGGCAGCGGTGTGAATTATGAAGCCAGTGATACGCCCGATTTGAGCGGGTTGGATGACACCATGCAGGAACGTGCTGCCGACGCGCGTGAAAAAGCGCAAGAACAGCAATTGGCGGAAGAAGAAAGTTTGGGCCGTATGTTTTTGGAAGGAATGATGAATATGGCCTTGGATTTAGGAAAGAAGTTTTTGTCTAATAAAATTGATCAATGGAGTGCCCAGTCTCAATATAATTCTTATTCCAAAGGGATGTTTGGCGCTAAAGCCAGCGATTTGGTAACCGGTAAAGAGGCTCCCTCTTCGTGGGCATCGAACCCAGTTTACCAGCAAAATGGTTGGATGATGTATGATAAAGGCTCTCAAAAATGGTTTATTACGGATGCAGGTTTTAAAGGCGTAAATGAGCAACTGTCCTCTTTTTCTCCCTCTAAGAATTTTATTAGCAGAGGAATGGATAACACTTGGCAGTTGGGATCTACGGGAAATATGTCAAATGCTTGGAATGCTTATGACGTATGCGTGAAAAATAATGGTGTAGATTGTGAGTCTATCAAACCCAAAACGAAAAGATAACGGCTTTTTTGGAGGTTTTTATGAAATTATTTAAATTTTTGACAGGCAAAGCGGGCAAGGCGGCTCTTTCTGCCACGCAGGCCCTTGCGGCTTCCGCTGTAGTGGGTGTGGGGGGCATTGTGGGCTGGCAGGTGTTAGGTTCCGGTTCCAGCTCCGATAATACTTTTAATTCCTTGGGTTATCAACCTCAGGAAGAGGTGGTTTATGTGGCGGGGGCTGCCGGCGGTAAGTATGAGTCGGACGACCGCACGGAAAGTTCTTTCCGGGCACTTCCTTCCAAAGCCATTGAAATGCAGCAGCGCGAGGCCGAATTTTTGCGCCAGCAGGAGCTTGAGCGTGAAGCCGCTGAACGCGCCGCTTATGAGGCTCAAACCTCCGCGCCCAATGTTCAGGCCAATTCTATCGGCGGGTTGAACGAAGGTTTGGGTAATAAAAAAATGGAAGCTATGACGCCGGAGCAGATTAAAGCCCTCCAAGCGCAGGCTATGCAGCAAGCTCAGGATGCGGTAGCGGCCGGTAAAGCCCAGGCAGACGCCATTGCCGCGGCTGCCGCCAGCGGGGTAAACGGGGCCGCGTCTCGCAGTGGTCTGGGGGCTGGTGGTGCAGGTGGTTATAGCGGCGGCGTGATGGCCGGCAGCGGTCTGTCGGCCGGTGCGGGCGGTTCTGTACAGTATGTAGGTATGCCGGGCGGGGCGGGTTCCGCCAGTGGTTCCGGCGGTATTGCTTCGGGTACGGATCCTGTGTATTTGCCCGGCCAGGAAGGGGCTCGCATCCCCACGGCGCGCAATCAGCGGGCTAAACCCAGCTTTGGGGCCAATGTAAATAGAATACAAGGTTCTCAGGACTTTAACAGTTTGGAACTTATGGCCAAACGTTCCGCGGAAATTGCCGGTAACGAAACCCGTTCCGCCAACGAAGCCGGCCGTGCCTTTTTGGCCAGCACCAAAAATTCCGGCGGGATTCGCTTGGATGGCATAGGGGAAGTTTCCGTAGGCCAGGGTGCCAGCTCCGACGATTTTGGCGATGCCTCTTTATCCGGTATTCACGGTGCCGTAAATGGCGCGATGGACGAGTTGTTAACCGCGGAAGAGCAGTTTAAGGAACAAAGAAAAAACCTTCGCCGTCAGCTTCGCCAACTGATTGGTGCAACAATTGGTGTGTGTTTCTTACCGCCGTTCTTGTCTTGGCGTGCAGTGAGAAGAAAATTTAATAAATATTTTGCGGACGCCGCCTCTTATAATGCGGAGTATGGCGACCGTAGCAAAGAAGCCAAAGCCGGTGAGAAAATTGCTAAGAAATTAAGAATTTGTGCCAAGGCCGGTGCCTTTGGCGGGTTAGCCTTGTTTGTGGCTATGATTCCGTGGATGTTGGCCGACGCCTTTGGGTGGACGACATCACTGGATAAACTTAAGAAAGGGGACGACGCTTCTGAACAAGGTTCCGTGGGTACGGTCAGTGATGGGGGCTCTTATGTGAACGAGCCCGGCTCCACGCTGGACGTGCAAGAAGGGCAATCTGCCAGCGGCCTTAGCCGTCAAGAAGCGCAGGATTATATTGCTAACCCGGATGCTAGAAGATAGGGGGCTTTATGGCTGTAAAATACATTTTAACGGATAAAGAAATTAAAATTTTCAACAGAGCCGGTTGGGTTTACGGGGCTTTGTGTTTAGTGTGGGCGGTGTGGATGCTGGTTGGTTGGAGCGGATATTTCCATAATAAAGCCGTGTTGGAACAGCAGGAAGCCGCCTATGAACAACGCCAAGAGGAACAGCGCCGTTTGCAGAGTTTTATGCGTTCCACGCAGTTAAACTCAATGACAGAACCCAATAAGAGCTTTAATGCCGTAACCGGAGAATAAACTGTACCGGAGGAATTTATGAATATAGTTACGATTTTAAAAAGCAAAGCCGGCAAGTTTGTATTAGGCTTGCCACAAAAAGTGGCCTTGGTTGGCGGGTTAGGTGCAGTAGCGGCTGGTGTGGCGTTGGTTACTTCCAACCCGACGGCCGACCCTTCCCAAGAGGCCCGCGTGCGCGGAACTGTAATGAGCGATTATGGCCGTCGTCCGGGTGATAATTCCGGCATGCAAGACACCATTCGCATTTCCGGTGGGGAGGGAATTACCACCGCCAGCGGTTCTTCAGCCGCAGCCGGGTATGACTGGGCGGCGGATGACGCTAGCTTAGCCGCGGTGGATAAATTGGGAACCGGGCCTGCCGGTGGCAAAGTGCCTGCTACGCGTGGGATGGCTGGCCGCAGTGAGGGGTTAGGCGGCAATAACGATATTGTGGTAATTGACCAAAAAGCGGCTGCCAATGGCAACGCCTTAGCGGCAGCGGGCGCAGCAGGTGGCGCGCGGGCTGCTTCGGCTTTGACTCAGCGTGGGGTAATGGCCACTGCCAGTGGGGGTGTTTCCGGCAATATGTATGGTGGTTCTTCCAGCCGGGTGGGCCGCGGTAACTTGGGCGGCGATGTAAACCGCAGCGGCAATTCTTTAGG